>JBKPAF010000021.1:0-58560 GCA_046726275.1 Actinomycetota bacterium | reverse complement strand
CCCCCCCCCCCTTTTCAAGCAGAAGACGGCATACGAGATAAGCAGATATGTCTCGTGGGCTCGGAGATGTGTATAAGAGACAGGGGCACCACCGTACGGAGAACCGCCAGCAGGAGGTCGCGGAGATCAGCCGGTCGCTGAAGCTCCTGGCCAAGGAGCTCGAGATTCCCGTGATCGCCGTATCTCAGCTCAACCGGAATCCGGAGACCCGGGCCGACAAGCGCCCCCAGCTCTCGGATCTTCGGGAGAGCGGCAGCCTGGAACAGGACGCCGACATCGTCATGTTCATTCACCGCGAGGACTCGGACGATCCCACGGTGAAAGGGAAGGCGGATCTCATCGTCGCCAAGCACCGGAACGGACCGACGGCAACCATCCCCTTGACGTTCTTGCCCCACCTCACGCTCTTCCGCAATTTCGCCCGAACCTGACCCCGATAGGCTGGCCTCCTCATGGCTGCCGTCGACACGCCCCGCCGTCCGCGTCCGGGGCGAACGCCATCAGCTGCAACCATCAGGGAGACCCATCGGAGGCTGTCTCGCCGGTTCGGGCCGCTCGACCCGCCGCGGACCCTGGACCCTCTCGAAGAGCTGATCCTCACCGTCCTCTCCCAGAACACCAGCGACGTCAACAGGGACCGCGCCTACGCCGCGATGCGGACTCGCTTTCCCACCTGGGAGGCCCTCGCGGAGGCCGATCCCTCCAACCTCGCAGCCGCGATCCGGCCCGGCGGACTCGCCAACACCAAGGCCCCCAGGCTGCTGGCCATCCTTGGCGAGATCCGCGAGCGCGAAGGGGGAGAGCTCGACCTTTCCTGGATGCGCCGCGCTTCCTCCGCTCGGGTCCGCGACTACCTCGTCACGCTCCCCGGGGTCGGTCCCAAGACCGCCGCCTGCGTGCTGGCCTTCTCATTGGGTCGGCCGGCGCTTCCCGTGGACACCCACGTCCATCGTGTGGCCCGGCGGCTGGGGTTCCTCGACGAGCGCACAGGCGCGGCGAAGGCGCATGAGGTCATGGACGATTTGGTCCCTGCCCGGCTCCGGGTGCGTATGCATGTCGGGATGATCCGCTTGGGAAGGACGATCTGTCGCGCCGGCCTGCCTGCCTGCGCTCTCTGTCCGCTGCAGGACCTCTGCCCGACGGCGCCATCGATCCTGGGAACGGCTCGGCGCTCAGCGAGGATCCGGTTGAGCGGATGAGGGGAATCGAACCCCCGTCTCGAGCTTGGGAAGCTCGCGTTCTGCCATTGAACCACATCCGCGCCAGGCCCAATTCTACAAGTGGGCCTCGCCCTTGGAGAAGGCGGTGCGACCGACTCGCGTAGGGGGCACCATGTCCCGGGGGCACGCCGGACGCTGTAGTACGCTCGCCCGCGATGATCCTGTCCGACCGATCCATCCTGGAAGAGATCAAGGCGGGACGGATCGAGATCGATCCGTTCGACGAAGCTTGCATCCAGCCCTCGTCCATCGACCTGCACGTCGATCGGAAGTTCCGGACGTTCCACAACGCGCGGTATCCCTTCATCGACGTGAAGAAGGAGATGCCCGAGCTCACCGAGCTCATCGAGGTCGAGGGGAAGAACCCATTCATCCTCCATCCCGGGGAGTTCGTTCTGGGGTCCACCCTGGAGAGGGTGCGCCTGCCCCACGACCTGGTGGCGCGGCTCGAGGGCAAATCGTCGCTGGGGCGCCTCGGGCTGCTCATCCATTCGACGGCAGGCTACGTCGACCCCGGGTGGGACGGGTATCTCACCCTCGAGCTGTCCAACGTCGCCAACCTCCCCATCACGATCTACCCCGGAATGAAGATCGGGCAGATCTCCTTCTTCCGGCTGACCTCCCCGGCCGAGCACCCGTACGGCTCGCGCGACCGAGGTAGCAAGTACCAGGGACAGCGAGGCCCGACGGCCAGCCGGTTCTTCGAGGAGTTCGAGGGCGACGACGATGCCGACCGCGGGGAGTCTGACGCCTCTCCCTGACGATCGTTCGGCGGTGAGCCGCGGTGGGTAGTCCCTTCGGGAGGCTGGTGCTCATCGGAGCTCTTTCCGAGGTCGAAGGATCAGCCCACCTCATCGGGTCGATCGAAACCACTCTCCGGTCCCTCGGTCTCGATCACCGCTTGGTGGACGCCGAGACGCCGGAGGAACGGGAGCGGGCCGCTCGGGAAGCCCTCCTGGCCGGTGAGCGGTTCCTGGTGGCGGTTGGGGGAGACCGGATCGTCCACGAGGTAGCAAACGGCATGGTTGAGGACGGTCGTCCGCTCGATCCGGGCGCAGTGCTCGGGGTGATCCCGGCCGGAGCTCCCTGCGACTTCATCAGGACGTTCGGCCTGCCTTCCGACACCAAGCGGGCCTGCGGCCATCTGGAGGGGGATCGGCTCTTCCCGATCGATGTCGGCATCGTCACGGCGAACGGCCCGGCCGCGAACGGCGGCGAAGTGAAGCGGACGTTCGTCAACATCGCCGAGGTCGGCATGGGAGCCTCGATGGTTCGACGGCAAGGACGCTTCCCGGAGCGCCTGGGCCGAGCCCGGCGGTTCCTGGCGTTCTGGCTCTCGTTCGCCGGTTTCCGTCCGACGAACGTCCGGCTGACGGGGGATCGGCGAACGTGGGAGGGAACGGTGCACGACGTGCTCGTGGCCAACTGCCAGTATCAGGGGGAAGGGATGCGCATCTCGCCCAAGTCGTGGCCAGACGACGGCTACCTCGACGTGCTGGTGATGAAGGGTCCGAAGTCCGACGCGTTCACGATGCTCCCGAAGACCTACCTCGGCGAGCATCTTCCGCACCCGAACATCATCGAATATCGATCGCGCACCCTCCACGTGGAGGCCTCGCGCCCGCTCTGGATCCAGGCGGATTGGGAGGTGGTGGGGAGGACTCCTGCGACGTTCCAGGTCGTTCCGAAGGCGATCCGCCTCAAGATCTGAGGGTTCCACTCTTCGGGCATGCGAAGCGTCGCCCGACCGGGGTCAGCTCGTGCCGGCTCCTCGTTCCGATCCTACGTCTCGACCTCCTCGGGCCTCCAGGATCCGACCCAACGCCGCCACCGCCTCGGCCCGCACCGCCACGGAGAGGTCGTCCATCGATACGCGGATGAGCTCCCTGGTTGCTGTGGGGCCCTCCAACCGGGCCAGCGCCCTGACCACCGCCCGGCGCACGTCGGGGGAGACGTCACGAAGCGCCTCGATCAGGGCTTCCGGGACGCCTCGTTCCTGCCGGACCCTGGGCACCGCACGTGCGCGCACCCTCGGATCCGGAGAGGCGAGAGCGGCCCGAAGCTCGGAGAGCCCGAGCGACGGGGGGCGGGGATCCATGGGCGGGAGGGTAGGTTCAGCACGTGGCCGACGCCATTGGTCGAAGGTTCGGAGTTGGGAGTGCTTCTTTCGACCTAGTCCACCGCGGTCCTCTTACTCGCGGGGTGGCTCGGCGAGCTCCTCTTCGGCGCCCTCGATCACGCGGAGGTCTCCGGTGCCCGGCGGAACGCTTCCCAGCACCCGAAGGGCAGATTCCGCTGCCGCGGCGACATCGCTCACCGGGTCGCTCAGGAACATCCGTCGCAGCGGTTTGACCGCACGCTGGTCTCCGAGGCCTCCCAACGACATGGCCGCACGCGCCCGGATCCGCACGTCGGGATCCATCAGAGCCTCGAGGAGGGCATCGGCCGCCACCGACCCGCCGATGGCGGCCAGGACCTGCACGGCCCGAAGGCGCTCGTCCGGGTCAACGGAGGAAAGGCCGGGGGCGAACGCCGAAGCCCCGGCGATCCGCTCCAGGAGCGCGCCGGCAGCCGCTGCCGCCTCTACGTCGTCCCCCGCGGCCACGTCGGTAAGGGGCGCCACTGCGGCCCGCCCCACTCGTGCCAGGACGTCTCCGGCTGGACGCCGAAGGTCGGGTGAGGCGAGGGCGGCGGCGAGCTGGCGGGCCACGGCCGGCGAATGCCACCGGGTGAGTGCCTCGGCGGCCATCTCCCGAACCCTGAGCTCCGGATCCTTCAGCGTCGCGATCAGCAGCGGTGGCACGCCATCGTCGTCGATCACGCCGAGCGCTCGAACGGCTTCCACTCGCACGTCAACCTGAGGGTCGGCCAGCGATCTGGTCAGAGCGCCGACCGCCGCCGGGGCGCGGAGCGTAGTCATCGCAGCCGCAGCCGTGCGGCGGACCACCGAGTCGGGGTCGGCCAGTGCGGCCACGACGGCGGCAGTGCTCTCTGCCGTCCCAGCTCGCGCGGCGAGGCTGGTGGCGAGCACCCGATCGACCGGGTTCGGCGCGTCCACGTTCTGCAGGGCGAGCGCGGCTAGGCGGTCGGGGTCACCACGTTCGATCACTCGCACGAGCTCTTCGCGCTTGGCCGACGGGCTTTCCTGGAGGGCCGTCCATAGGAGTGGCAGCTCCTCTTCGGGGAGCGCCGCGAGCTGTCGAAGCGAGGCCTGCCACACGCGCTCATCGGGGTCCTGCAGCGCGGGAAGGAGCAGCGCCGTGGTGTCCGACCCAAACGATCGGGGCAGTGCCTCAACGGCGGTGGCCCGGACGTCAGGGTCGGGGTCGGCCAGCGCGCGGGACAACGCGCGCATGCGCCGGTCCGGGTCCGACCTGGACAGGGCGTAGACGGCGGTGGCCCGGACGGCCGCGGAGGAATCGTTCGCCAGTAGGTCCTCCGCGATGTCCACCGTCGACGGCTCACCGGACTCCGCGAGGACTTCGAGGACCGCCATGCGAACCGGGCCGGCCGTGTCTTCGAGCAGAGATCGGAGGAATGGCAGGACCGCCCGTCCCCCGATCTGCCAGGTGAGCCGGACCGCCTCCTGTCTGAGAGCCGGATCGATGCCTGCCACCAGTCCTGCAAGCTCTTCCGGATCGAGGTGGAGCGCCGACAGCGCACCGAGGTACGGAGCGCGCGATTCCGCGGGCAGGCCGGTGGCCCGCTTGAGCAGCGACGCCGCGGCGGGCCGGACCCTGCGGTGCTCGACGACAGCCGCGGCCTTCGCTGCGACGTCGGCGGAACCGCCATCGAGGGCAGCCACAGCCCAGTCCGCCAGCATCGGGCCCGGGACCCGTTCCAGCGAAGCCGCAGCCTGGGCGCGGACCGATCGCTCCGGGTCGGCAAGAGCACGGGCGAGAGACGACAGCAGGTCCGTGTCCTCGGGCTCGTCGGACGACTGGACCCTCGTTCCGCCGGGCGAGGAGGCAGGCGTCGCGGGCTCGGATCGACCCGAACCCCGGTACTGACCGATCAGATGGGCCGCCGTGGCTGCGGCCCGGCGGACTTCATCGGACGGGTCGTCGGAGAGACCCGACACCGACCGAAGAGCCGTCGGGCTGGCCTCGGCCAGCAGCATCCGCGCCGCTCCCAGTCGCTCCGGTCCAGATCCGCCCAGTTGGGCGCGAAGCCGCTCGATGCCGATCGCCTGGGCGATGGCCTCGAGCCCGGGTCGTTCCGCCCGGAGGGGAGGTGGATCCAGCCCCGCCACGCCCGCGAGGAGCACGCGGAGCTCGGCACCGGAGAGGTGTCCCTCGTCCTCCAGAACCCGTCGCAGGGCGTCCAAGGCCGCCGCCTGAGCCATGGGCCATGTTCGCTGGGACACCTGCGGGATCAGGAGGGAGAACGCGGTGGGCCCGCGTCGAGCCGCGAGCCGGACGGCCGCCGCCCTGATCTTGTCCTCGGGGTCGGCCAGGGTCCGCTGGATCACTCCCAGCGGGAGGCGGACGCGCCACCTGAGCAGGGTCTCAGCTGCCATCCACCGTGTCTCGGCATCGGGATCGGCCAGGAGGATCCGGCTCACCGCTTCTGCGTCGGCCGGCTGGATGCCCGAAGCCATCAAGCGGGAAAGGATCTCCTTCCGCTCACCGGCGGAGGTACTGAGGAGCGATGCGGAAGCGATCCCATCGGGCTGCCGGTGCCGCGCCCGAGACCTGGCCACGCCCCTTGCCCCGGGCTCCGGCCCGGGCCGATCCTCGCCGGAACGGAAGACGTTCAGCGCAGCATCGAGAAAGGACCCACCGGGCTGGGGGCCAGCGGTTTCGCTGAAGGCGCCAGCGGCACCCTGCTCCTTGCTCATGGCCGGACTTTCGTCGTTGGGCGGCGGCGCCGCTCGGTCCCCTGGATTAATCCAGCATAGCCGGGCCCATGCAAGCGCCGAAAGGCCCTACGTCGTTAGAACGAAAGGACGTCCGTCAAACAGGGGAGGGTCTGTCCCCTAAGCGCCCCTGCCGCCGTTCAGTACTGCCCGCTGGGCAGCCAGTTTGGGCCCACCCATACCCATGGCAACTGCCGCCATGGCTGCCTGCGTCCTGTTGGTGACGCCGAGCTTGCGGAACACAGCAGCCAGGTGGGCCTTCACCGTCTTCTCGGACAGGAAGAGCTGCCTCGAGATCTCCCGATTGCTGGCGCCACCCGCCAGGAGCTCTAGGACGTCGGCCTCTCGCTTGGTCAGCCCCGCGTCTGGATACGGATTCTCCGGGACGCCTGCCTCCTCGGATCTGTTCGATCCCTCGAACAGATTGCGAACAGCCCTGGGAGAGAGAACGTTTCCCGAACCGGACAGGGCGACGGTGATGGCCTGAGCGAGATCATCCGGCGTGGTGTCCTTGAGCAGGTAGCCGGCCGCACCCTCGGCCAATGCCGTCCTGACGTAGTCCCCGCTGTCGTAGCTGGACAGCATGATGACGGGCAGGTCAGGCCATTCGGTCCGGATCTCCCGGAGGAGCTCCAGCCCATCTCGCCCCGGCATCCGGATGTCAACCAGCGCGACGTCGTGCGCAGTCTTCTTGAGCACCTCGATCGCTTCGTCCGAGCTGCCCGCTTCGGTCACCTCGGACGCCTTCACGGTGTTGACGAGCAGCTGGGCAAGCCCTCGGCGAACGAGGGTGTGATCGTCCACCAACAGTACTTTCACGAAGCCACCTCATCGATCGGGAGCTGGGCGATCACTCGGGTTCCCTTTCCGGGCCGCGATTCGACCCGGAGCTTGCCTCCCACCTCGCCGACCCGCCGGCGCAGCATGTCCAGGCCGATGTGATTGGCCTCGCGCGCCGCGACTTCGTCCTGGTGGGTGAAACCGCGACCGCCGTCGCCCACGATGACGGTGAGGTCGTCTCGGCCGGCGGAGAGCGTTACCGTCACGTTGCGCCCCGCCGCGTGCTTGGCCGCATTGGCCAGGGCCTCTCTGATGACCACGTAGGCCACGGAAAGGACGCGTGAAGGAACCGCCCCGAGGTCGCCCTCTACGGCCACGCGGGCCGGAAGCCGCCACCGCTTGACGACGTCCTCCACGTAGGTTGTGAGGGATTCGGAGGCGGTCTTCTGTTCCTCCGGCTGAGGGGCGAGATCGAAGAGCATGGCTCGAAGCTCTCCGAGGGCCTTGCGGATCTCCGCCTTGGAGCCGTCCAGGACGGTGAGGGCCTCGGCCGGGTCGCGCTCGATGCGCTTGGCCAGAGCCTCCAGCTCCAGGATGGCGCCTGCGACCGTCTGCGTCAGACCATCGTGCAGCGCGTAGGCCATCCGGGTCCGCTCACGGTCCAGGAGGCTGCTGACGGCGTGGCGCCGTCCCTGGACGGCGGCCCGTGCAGTGGAGACAGCCCTTGCCGCGAGGCCCATCGAAACGGGCGCAAGGGCGGGGCCTTCCGCCCATCCGGCGAGAAGGATCTCCGCGTCCCCGTTCTGGCGGCCGAACGCTCCGGCCAGCGCCCGCGATGACATCCCCAGGCCGAGGGCGAGCCTGCCCAGGGCTCCCTCGCCCACCCGGTTTTCCGAAGCCGGCAGCGAGAGTTCCAGGTCCTTTGGCAGCCGTCGGGGGTAGGGCCCCACATTGGGCGTTTCCACTTCCAAGTCCGCACCCCGGTCAGAGATCAGGAACAGCTCGTCGGCGTGGAGCGCTTCCCTGGCCGAGGACAAGAGATCGTCGAGCGTGGATCCGGGTCGCCCCAGGATGTCCTGGCACGAGGCGAAGAGGCCGTCCAGCACGGCCACCTCCTGACGGCTCCCCAGCGAGCTTTCGGCCGGCCATGCGGGGCCCGCCATGATCGAGATCAGGGCCAGGTACGGGCGGGCTCGCTCGATCCACCCTCCTGGGCTGCTAGGCGTCGCGCCGTCGAAGATCACTCGGGCGCCGTCTGGCAATGGCAGCATGGCGACGCTCGAGCAACCGAGGCGGGCCAGGCGCGGCCCCACACCGGGGATGACTCGGACATCCGGGTACTCGACGGCCTCAGCCGTGCCCTCGAACAGCGAGGGGTCGAGCATTCCGTGCCAGGCCCGTTCCGGGCCCCGGCGCTCCAGAAGCCGCCAGTCGTCGGGTCCCCTCAGATATAGGCTCACGGTATCGAAGCCGAGGTCGTCCCGGACCTCCACAAGCAGCGCGGTGACCAACTTCCAAGCCGATGCCCTGAGGGAGGGGCGATCGGAGGCGTTCGAGTCCTGGACCCCTACCGTGGAGACCGGCTGGGTGCCCTCGCCGCGCGCCAATTTCACGCCGTCAGTGACGTCGTGAGCCATATGGGGAAGGGCCTCCCGTTCGCTCAGGTCGTCGCCGTCAACCGGCCTCAACCGAAACCGCACCGACCCCGGGACCGTTTGCGGGGAAGGCGGCTCCGAAGGCCGATTCGGAGACCTTTTTCTTTTGTCCTGCATTGCAGGGGAAGTCAAATTGTAGGCTCCGGTCTTCTAGATGCAAGCGGGAGCGAACACCGGGTTCATAACTGGAGTATCGGTCGAAGGGTGCACGTCCTTGAACGCGGGCGGCGGCCGGGGACTAGGCCGTTGTCCTCAGGGGCCGGTAGGCCGACCGGCTGTCTCGTCCGCCCGGGCTGCCGCTGGGAGGTTGCGGGCGAGCACCTGAGCCACGTCCACGACCTCGATCCGTTCCCCCTTGGCCTTCGCCCCGTCGTCCAGCATGATCAGGCAGAAGGGACAGGCCACACCCATGGTGCCCGCACCCGTGGAGATGGCCTCTTCCGTCCGCTCGACGTTGATCCGTTTCCCCAAGTGCTCCTCCAGCCACATCCGTGATCCGCCGGCGCCACAGCAGAAGGATCGCGCCCCGTGCCGGGGCATCTCGGTGGTCCGGAGGCCGGGGATTCCCCCCAGCACGTCACGCGGAGCCTCGTATACCCCATTGTGCCTGCCCAGGTAGCACGGATCGTGGTACGTGATCGTCTCTTCCGACGATGACACGGGGCGCACCCGCACCCGTCCCTCCGCGATCAGTCTCGCGAACAGTTCCGTGTGGTGGACGACCTCGTAGCTGCCGCCGAAGTCCGGGTACTCGTTCTTCAACGTGTTGAAGCAGTGGGGACAGTTGACGATGACCTTCCGAACACCGGCTCCGTTCAGCGTTTCGACGTTCCGCTTCGCCAGCTCCTGGAACAGGTATTCGTTGCCGATCCTTCTGGCCGGGTCGCCGTTGCAGAGCTCCCGGGGCCCCAGGATCGCGAACGGCACGCCCGCTTCCCCAAGGACCCGGACGACGGACTGGCTGATCTTCTTCGCGCGCTCGTCGAAGGAGCCGGCGCATCCCACCCAGTAGAGGTATTCGGGAGTCGGGCCATCTTCCAGCACCTGCACATCGAGCCCACGAGCCCAATCCGCTCGCTCAGACTGGGCCTGGCCCCATGGGTTGGACGCGTTCTCGAGGTTTCGAAGGAGCGTACCCGCTTCCGCCGGGAATCTCGACTCACCCATCACGAGGTTCCGGCGCATGTCCACGATGTGGTCGACGTGCTCGATGTTGACTGGGCACTCCTGCATGCACGCTCCGCAGGTCACGCAGTCCCACACCACCTCATCCTCGATGACGTCGGGATTCAGAGGGGCCTTCTGGTGGTCGACTCCCGCGCGGCGGGCTTCGAGGATCGCGGGGCCCTGCTGGAAGACATGATCCCGCAGATTCATGATGATGAGCTTGGGGGACAAAGGCTTTCCCGTGTTCCAGGCCGGGCAGACGTTCTGGCAGCGCCCGCATTCGGTGCAGGAGTATGTGTCGAGGATCTCCTTCCACGTGAGGTCCTCGACCGTGCCTGCTCCGAGGCGGACGTCCTCTCCCTCGGCGCTGTCCAGGTCGATGTGGAGGGGCTCCAGATGACCTCGCGCCCGGGTGTTGGTGAAGAAGACGTTGACCGCCGACACGAAGATGTGGAGGTGTTTGGAATAGGGGATGTAGGCGAGGAAGCCCAGGATCAGCAGGATGTGGGACCAGAGGAACAGACGCTCGAAAGCGTCAACCGCGTTCGTGCTCATCGATTCGAAGATCTGTGCGACCAGATTGCTGACCGGGGTCCACGCCTTTGGCGACTCGTTGATACCCAGGGCGATCTTCGTTCCGTTCAGCGCGAGCAGAGTCAAGATGATCCCCAGGATCATCAACAGGATGAAGTCGGCCTCCTCCAGGTGGCTGCCCTTGAATCGCTCCGGCCTCTGGACCTTTCGAATGAAGACGGCCATGGCCACGCCCACGATGACGAGCACGGCGAAGACGTCCTGAACCAGCCCGAGCCAGCCCGAGTGGCCGATGAACGGAATGGCGAAGCCGCGCTGGAACACCTCGCCCAGGGCTTCGGCGATGGTCGTGAGCAGGACCAGGAATCCCCAGAAGATGAATGCGTGCATCAGTCCGGGAACCACACGCTGCAGCAGCTTTCGCTGCCCGAGCACCACGGTGACTTCCTGTTCGATGCGTTTGGGAACGTCGCGGAAGCGATGCACCGGCCGGCCCAATCGCACGAACCGGAACAACTGATAGGCGCGACGGGCGAACGCGCCGCCGGCCACGGCCAGGGCGATGAGGAGGAACGCCGGTCCGATCAGGCTGAGCGCGAGAACCGATTTCCCCAGGTGGCCAGGCACCGCCCGGGGAGTCTACCCCGTGGGCTCCCGAGGCCGCGTGTCAGCCCGCGTGAAGGTGGCCGGGACCCTCCTCGCCCTCGCCGGCGCCGAAGGACCCGCGGTACGGATCCTCCGAGGCGATACCGAATGGGTTGGCCGAGCCGCCACCGTCCGAATCGTGATCCTCGGGGCCGTCGTCCTCGTCGGGGTCCGCGCCCCACACCTCGGAGTCCGACCCCTCGGACTCCAGACCTGCGGGGGTGAGCAACAGGGGTGGGTTGGAGGCCGTCGCGAGCTCCGACAGGTCGGCATCGATCGCGGAGATGGCGTCGGCCATGGGAGCCAGCGCTTGCCGGATGCGCTCCGGAACCTCTTCGATCTCGGACCGGACCCCCTCCACCTTGTTCTGGACGTTGCGGATGACGGGCTCCACTTCCTGCCGCCAGGTTGCGAACCGGGAGACTTCTGCCTGCACCTCACGCCAAACCTGGTTCGAACGGGCGATCTGCCGCTGGGTGGTGACCCGAGCGCGCTCGACGATGCGGGCAGCCGACTCCTCGGCTGCGGTGAGAATGCCGGCCAGCTCCTCGGTGAGAAACCTGTTCGTGATGTCCGCCGTCTCCTGGGAGACGCCTGGCGGAGGCGGAGGGGCAGAGGCTGCCGCCTGCGGCTGGTGGACCCCCTCGGCTTCCCCGGCCGGCTCTGGCTCCCGGCTCGGCGCCTCGAAAGCACTGCTCTCAGGGGCAGGCTCCTCCACGTACTGCTCCACCTCGCCGCCCGTCATCGACGGGGGCGCCTCGGCGAACGGCTCGGTGGTGAACGGAAACCGATTGAAAGCCGAGGGTGCCAGCTCGGGCTCCTCGTCCTCGTCCATCTGCCCAAACGCGCCATAGTCCTGCTCTTCCTTGGCGTCGTAATCCTCGAAACCGTATGCGCCGGTCGCCATGGCCACCTCGTCCTGGGCCTCCTCGGCTGGTACGGGCGAGTCCGCCGGCATCCAGGTTTGGGTGGGCATGTCCGACACGGAGTCCTCGCCGAGCCTGACCTCGGCACCGTAGGGAAGCTCCTCTTCCTGGGCGATGGTGTCGGGAGGCTGCGGAGCGGCTTCGAAATCGACCATTGCGCCTTCGTCCTCGGCCGGCCAGTCCGTTTCGGTCCCGGGCCACCGGTATTCGGGCTGGCCGGGGCCTTCCTCCGAGTAGGCCTGATAGGAAGGCTCCGCCATCGCCTGAGGTTGCTCGTCCCACACCTCGGCCTCCGGCTCTGCCCGGGCCGGCGCTTCCGGAGGCTCCTCCAGCACGGCCTCGCCGTGGCCGGCCAGGACATCCAACTGCTGACGAAGGCGTTCCAACTGCTCGTCCATTCTGGTGTTCCGGTCCCGCATGGACACGAGCTCTGACTCAAGCTCGGCGACCTTCGATTCAGCCGCTCGAACCCGCCCTTCGGCCTGGCGGAGCATGATGTCCCGATCGGCGATGATCTGATTCACCGCTGACTTCCGGTACCCGAACAGCCCCTTGCCGAGCTCCGGCGGGTCGCTGCTCATGGAGCCTCCCTTCCTGGTGCTCTCCTAAGGCGAAGAGTGAGCATTATCGACACGGTGCACAGGACGATTCAATCATTCGCCTCTCCCTTTTTCGGTTGAGGCCGGGAGGGCCTTTAGCCCTAGCTTACCCCGGCCTGACCGCCGCCGTCCTTTGGCCAAGGGTGACAGTAAGCCACTCAGGGTTTATCCTGCCAGTACGCTAAAGCCAGACTATAGGGAGGCTCGATGGTACGAGCAGTAGGAATCGATCTTGGCACAACCAACTCCGTCGTGGCCGTCCTCGAGGGCGGCGAGCCGGCGGTCATCCCGAACGCCGAGGGGTCCAGGATCACCCCGTCGGTGGTCGGGTACTCCAAGACGGGGGAGATCCTGGTGGGCGAGGTGGCCAAGCGCCAGGCCATTACCAATCCCGATCGTACCGTGCGCTCGATCAAGCGCGAGATGGGCCGGAAGGACTGGAACATCGACATCGACGGGAAGAAGTGGACGCCGCAGGAGATCTCCGGGCAGATCCTGGCGAAGCTCAAGCGCGACGCCGAGGCCTACCTGGGTGACAAGGTCACCCAGGCGGTGATCACCGTTCCCGCGTACTTCGACGACTCGCAGCGCCAGGCCACTAAGGAGGCCGGCCAGATCGCGGGGCTCGAGGTCATGCGGATCATCAACGAGCCGACCGCGGCCGCGCTCGCGTACGGACTGGACAAGCAGCACGATCAGACGATTCTGGTGTTCGACCTCGGTGGGGGCACCTTCGACGTCTCCCTCATGGAGATCGGCGAAGGAGTCTTCGAGGTCAAGGCGACCGCCGGGAACACGCAGCTCGGTGGGGACGACTGGGACCAGCGGATCATCGACTGGCTGGTGACCCAGTTCAAGAACGCTCACGGGGTGGATCTGTCCAAGGACCGGATGGCCCTGCAGCGGCTCAAGGAAGCGGCGGAGAAAGCCAAGATCGAGCTCTCCCAGGTGGGCGAGACGACGATCAACCTCCCGTTCGTCACGGCGACGTCTGAGGGGCCGCTTCATCTCGAGCAGAAGCTCACTCGGGCGGAGCTCGAGCGGATGACCGAGGACCTCGTCGAGGCGTGCCGGGGGCCCTTCCAGCAAGCGGTCAAGGACTGGGGCAAGGAGGTCTCCCAGATCGACCACATCATCCTGGTCGGGGGAGCCACCCGGATGCCCATGATCCAGGAGCTGGTTCGTGGGCTCACCGGAGGCAAGGAGCCGCACAAGGGCGTCAACCCTGACGAGGTCGTGGCGGTGGGTGCGTCCATCCAGGCCGGGGTGTTGAAGGGTGACGTCAAGGACATCCTGCTGCTCGACGTGACCCCTCTCTCGCTCGGCGTGGAGACGAAGGGAGGCATCTTCACTCGGCTCATCGAGCGCAACACCACGATCCCGACCCGCAAGAGCGAAGTGTTCACCACCGCGGACGACAACCAGACCACGGTGGAGGTGCACGTGCTCCAGGGCGAGGCCGAGACGGTCTTCTCGCCGGGAGTTCGCTCTCTCGGGAAGTTTCACCTGATGGGGATCCCGCCCGCGCCCCGAGGGATGCCCCAGATCGAGGTGGCCTTCGACATCGATGCCAACGGCATCGTGAACGTCTCGGCGAAGGACCTGGCTACCGGCAAAGAGCAACAGATGACCATCACCGGTGGCACCGCCCTAGGCAAGGACGAGATCGACCGGATGATGAAGGACGCGGAGAAGTTCGCGGAGGAGGACCGCAAGCGACGGGAGACCGCCGAGGCCAGGAATGCGGCCGACCAGCTGACCTATCAGGTCGACAAGGCGTTGGTTGAGTACGGGGACAAGATCCCGGCGGATGATCGCGAGGCGGTCACCAAGGCGAACGACGAGCTGAAGGAAGCCCTGAAGGGCGACGACGTCGACCGGATCCGATCGCAGACGGAGACCGTGATGCAGGCGTTCCAGCGGATCGGACAGGCCATGTACTCCCAGCAGCAGGCCGCCTCCGCAGCGTCGGGCACCGGCTCCGAGGCTGCTCCCGACGGCGGCGCGTCCAGCGGCGACGGCGACGTCGTCGAGGGAGAGATCGTGGACGAGGGTGACGAAGCTGGACGCGCGGGCGCCTGACGGCGCCCGCCCGGGTGAAGGCGAGCGGATGACCGACAAGGACACGGAACACGAGGAACGGCCGAGGGTCAAGGTGACCGACCGGAGGCGCGTCCATGCGGAAGCCGTCGAAGGGAACCAGCAGCCAGAACGCGCCGGAGTGCCGGGCAGCGAGGAACCGTCGACGGTGACCGAGTTGGACACGGCCAAGAAGCAGGCGGCCGAGTACCTGGACCATCTCCAGCGGTTGCAGGCAGAGTTTGCCAACTACCGCAAGCGGGTCATCAAGGAACAGACCCGCGCCATGGAGATGGCGGCCGAGCCGTTCATCCGGAAGCTCCTCGAGGTCCTGGACGAGTTCGACCTGGCCCTCATGGCCGCGGAACGGACCCCGGACTTCGAACGATTCCTCCACGGCGTTGAGTTGGTCTACGCCAAGCTTCTGGACATCCTGCGGTCCGAGGGGCTGGAGCGGATCGAGGCTGAGGGCAAGGCCTTCGACCCCGAACGACACGAGGCGCTGATGCAGTCCGGCGGCCCCGAGGGCGAGCCGTTCGTTGCGGACATCCTTCGCCAGGGCTACTCCATGAAGGGCAGAGTGATCCGGCCGGCGGGCGTCAAGGTCGTTCGGCGTTAGCGGCCGGTTCGAAGGGGACGGCCGTGAACGGAGACGTCAGGCGGGAGTGGTTCGAGAAGGACTATTACAAGGTCCTGGGCGTCCCCAAGAACGCCACGCCGGCGGAGATCAAGAAGGCCTACCGCAAGCTCGCCCAGAAGCACCATCCGGATGCCAACCCAGGGAACCGGGAGGCCGAGGACCGGTTCAAGGAGGTATCGGCTGCCCACGAAGTCCTGGGGGATGCGGACAAGCGCAAGCAGTACGACCAGGTCCGCGAGATGGCAGCCTCCGGTTTCGGGGGGGTTGGCGGGTTCGGAGGACCGGGTCCTGGCGGGCGGCGGGTCCGCGTCGAGGGCTTCCCGTTCGAGGACCTCGGGGACGTCGGCGGGATCGGAGACCTGTTCAGCGTCTTCACGGGGCGAGGCCGGGGTCGCGGCCGCGGTCAGGCAGAGACCAAGGGGGCCGACCTGGAGACCGAGGTCCGGGTGTCCTTCGACGAGGCCATGGCTGGCACTACGGTCCCCCTACGCATCCAGGGGCCGGCCCCCTGTCCGACGTGCGGCGGGTCCGGCGCCGAGCCCGGAACAAGCCCGACCGTGTGTCCGGCCTGCGGCGGTTCGGGCTCGGTGGCGGTGAACGAAGGGTTCTTCTCCATCGCCCGTCCCTGCCCAGAGTGTCGGGGTTCCGGACGCATCGTCGAACACCCCTGTCACGACTGCGGCGGGTCCGGGAGCGTTCGTCGATCCCGTGAGTTCTCCGTTCGCATCCCGGCCGGAGTCCGTGACGGCGCACGAATCCGACTGAACGGCCGGGGGGAGGCGGGACCGCCCGGGGCTCGGGCGGGGGACCTGTTCGTGACGGTCCGCGTGGCGCCGCACCGACTGTTCGGACGGAAGGACTCGGACCTCACGCTGGAGCTGCCCATCAGCTACTCGGAGGCAGCGCTCGGCACGAACGTCCGGGTCCCGACCTTGAATGGTGAAGTGACGCTGAAGATCCCCGCCGGGACGCAGTCCGGCAAGACCTTCCGGATCCGCGGCAAGGGCACACCCCGCCCGAAGAGGGGCGGAGCGGGGGATCTGCTGGTCACGGTGAAGGTGGAAGTTCCCCAGAAGCTTTCCAAGGAGGAAAAGGAGCTCCTGGCCAGGTTGCAGGAGGTCCAGAAGGAATCGCCGCGCAAGCGGATGGGGGTCGAGGCCTGAGGACGTCGGCCGCGGATCCCGTACGAGGCCGAGAGAGGTGAGAGGAGATGACGAAGAAGCGGGAGCAGCCAGAGGACCGGGCCGTGTACATCATCAGCGTCGCGGCCGAGCTGGCTGGAGTCCATCCGCAGACCCTCCGCATCTATGAGCGGAAGGGCCTCCTTCGGCCTGCCCGGACACCCGGCAACACTCGTCGCTACTCGGAACGCGACATCGCCAGGCTCCAGATGATCCAGAAGCTCACCCAGGAAGAGGGCCTCAACCTCGCCGGGGTCAAGATGATCGTGGAGATGGAGGACCAGCTCGACCGGATGCGCCGGCGGATGGAATCGCTCGATCGGGACTTCCGCAAGACCAGGGACCGGATGCTGGAGGAGGTGGAACGACTGCGCTCCCAGTCCCGGGGGGGAGAGATCGTGCCCCTCTCCTCGGTGCGTCGGGTCCAGATCCGGGTCGAGCGGGCCAAGGTGCCGCGGGGCCCGAGGCGGTCGGGACCCATCGCGGTCGGACCGGGGGGCGCCTGATGGATCTGAACAAGCTCACGCTCAAGTCGCAGGCGGCCCTCCAGGGTGCTCAGGAACTGGCTCGGAGCCGGAACCACCAGCTCGTCGAGCCGGCCCACCTGCTGTTCGCGCTGCTGTCCGACCCCGAAGGGGTGGTATTCCCTCTCCTGCAGAAGCTCGGGCAGTCGCCCCGGATTCTCCGGGACCGGGCCGAGGAGATCCTCGACCGGGTTCCCAAGGTCTACGGGGCACAGGAGGAGTCGTACCTTTCTGCCGCCACGCGCCACGACCTGGAGAGGGCGTTCACCGAGGCCGCCGCGCTCTCCGACGAATACGTCTCGACCGAGCACCTCTTTCTGGCTCTGCTGGAGGGAGCGACGGACGTGGCCCGCCTCCTCCGGGAGGCCGGCATCAGCCGGGATCAGGTCCTGTCCGCGCTCGTGGAGATCCGAGGTCATCAGAGGGTCACCGACCAGACTCCAGAGGAGAAGTACCGGGCGCTCGAACGGTACGGGCGCGACCTCACCGAGCTCGCCCGGAAGGGAGAGCTCGATCCCGTGATCGGCCGCGACGACGAGATTCGCCGAGTCATCCAGGTGCTCTCGCGCCGAACCAAGAACAACCCGGTGCTGATCGGCGAGCCCGGGGTGGGCAAGACGGCGATCGTGGAGGGGCTCGCCCAACGCATCGTGGATGGTGACGTGCCGGATGGCCTGAAGGACAAGCGCGTGGTTGCCCTGGACATCGGGGCGCTGGTCGCGGGGTCCAAGTACCGAGGCGAATTCGAGGAGCGGTTCAAAGCCGTCCTCCGGGAGATCGCCGAGAGCGCCGGCCAGATCATCACCTTCATCGACGAGCTGCATACCGTCGTCGGCGCCGGAGCGGCCGAGGGCGCCGTCGACGCCGGGAACATGCTGAAGCCCATGCTCGCTCGGGGAGAGCTCCGGGCGATCGGGGCGACGACCCTGGACGAGTATCGGAAGCACGTGGAGAAGGACCCGGCTCTGGAGCGCCGGTTCCAGCCCATCTTCGTGGGCGAGCCGGGGGTCGACGACACCATCGCCATCCTCCGGGGGCTCAAGGAGCGGTACGAGGTCCACCATGGTGTTCGGATCAAGGATTCCGCGCTGGTCGCGGCCGCCATCCTGTCGGATCGCTACGTGACCGGCCGATTCGAGCCGGACAAGGCCATCGACCTCATCGACGAGGCGGCCAGTCGCCTTCGCATCGAGATCGACTCCATGCCGGTCGAGATCGACGAAGTGGAACGTCGGATCAAACAGCTGGAGATCGAGCGGGCGGCGCTCAAGAAGGAGACGGACGCCGCGTCGAAGGAACGACTGGAGAGGCTGGAGCAAGAGCTGGCCGACCTCCGCGAGCGAACGGCCGCCATGAGGGGGCACTGGCAGCAGGAGAAGGAAGCGATCGATCGGATCCGTGGAGTGAAATCGGAGATCGAGCAGGCTCGAGGCGAGGGCGAACGCGCATCGCGGGACGGGGACCTGCAGCGAGCTTCCGAGATCCAGTATGGCCGGATTCCCGAGCTCCAGCGCCGACTCGACGAGTCCAACGATGCGCTGGCCTCTCTGCAATCCGATCAGAAGATGTTGAAGGAGGAGGTCGACGAGGAGGACGTGGCGGAGGTCGTGTCCAAATGGACCGGGATCCCCGTTGCCAGGCTGATGGAGGGCGAGGTCGAGAAGCTGATCCACATGGAGGAGGGCCTGCACCAGCGGGTGGTCGACCAGGACGAGGCGGTCGCCGCGGTGGCCAACGCGATCAGGCGAGCGCGGGCGGGCCTGTCCGATCCGAACCGCCCCATCGGCTCGTTCCTGTTCCTGGGCCCCACCGGCGTCGGGAAGACCGAGCTCGCCCGGGCGCTGGCCGAGTTCCTGTTCGACGACGAGCGGGCCATGGTTCGGATCGACATGAGCGAGTACCAGGAGCGGCACTCGGTGTCGCGCCTTATCGGTGCGCCGCCCGGCTACGTCGGTTACGAGGAAGGGGGTCAGCTCACCGAGGCCGTGCGCCGGCGGCCCTACTCCGTGCTGCTGCTCGATGAGATCGAGAAAGCCCACCAGGACGCGTTCAACGTTCTGCTGCAGCTTCTGGACGAGGGACGGCTGACCGACGGTCAGGGACGGACTGTAGATTTCAAGAACAGTGTCGTCGTGATGACCTCCAACCTCGGCAGCGTCTACTTCTTCCAAGGGGACCTGTCGCCGGACCAGCAGCGCGAGTCGGTCCTGGCTGAGGTCAGGCAGACGTTCAGACCCGAGTTCCTGAACCGGCTCGACGAGATCATCGTGTTCCACCCCCTGGGCAAGGACGAGATCGCCCAGATCGTGGACATCCAGGTCCACATGCTCCAGCAGCGCCTCGCCGATCGCAAGCTGTCTCTCACGCTCACCCCCGAGGCTCGGGACTACCTCGCGCTGAAGGGCTACGACCCGAGCTTGGGCGCACGACCCCTGAAGCGACTGATCCAGCGAGAGATCCAGGACGTCCTGGCGATGAAGCTGCTCTCAGGTGAGGTCCGCGACGGTGACGCGATCGAGGTCGACCGGACGGGGGATGGCCTCGAGTTCCGTTCGCTGGAACCTGCCGGCTCCTGAGTCCTGCGGTCCGTCGTCCCGGGTCGCCCGGCGACGGCGAGGTCCGTCTGGTTCGCCGGGTAGGGCAGAATGGCCGGGTGCGGATCTCGGCGAAGGCGGACTACGCGGTTCGGGCCACGGCGGAGCTCGCGGCTTCTGCCGGGCGTGGGCCCCTGAAGGCCGACCGGATCGCCCAGGCCCAGGGCATACCCCTGCGGTTCCTCCTCAACATCCTCTCCGAACTTAAGCACGCGCGCATCGTTCAGAGTCACCGGGGAGCCGAGGGGGGCTACGCCCTGGCGCGGGCGCCCGAGAAGATCACTCTGGCCGACGTGATCCGCGCCGTAGAGGGGCCTCTTGCGAGCGTGCATGAATCCCGTCCGGAGGAGATCTCGTACGGGGGGCCGGCCGAGTCGCTCCAGGTAGTGTGGATCGCCGTTCGGGCCAACCTGCGAGCGGTGCTCGAGGCGGTCACACTGGCCGATCTCGCGGGGGGAGCCCTTCCGGATTCGGTTAAGTCTCTGGCGGCCGATCCGGAGGCCTGGCTTCCCCACTAGGGCGATCGCCAGCCGTTTACAATCTCGATTTCCTCGGTAGAGACGGTGAACAACGAGGGATCGCGGGCATGAAGCTGCTGCATTTCGTGATCGCCTTGTTCCTCTTCGTCCTGGCCATCCAGTTGATGAAGGCGGGGGCGAGGGCGCTCGCTCCCAATCTCAGGGGAACGTTTCCGGTCGACAACGCCGTGAGCACGCTGGGCCTGGGGTGGATCGGGGCCTATCTGGTTCTGTCTGGGTCCCCTGTGGCCGCGGTCGCGCTATCGCTCTTCGCCGCCTCCGCGTTGACCGAGCTTCAGGCGTTCACCATGCTGACCGGCTCGCGGCTCGGGGCGAGCTTCATCGTGCTCCTGGTGGGCTTTCTCTATTCGATGAAGGGCGAGAACACTCAGGAATCGACCGGAATGGGCATCCTGGCGCTCTCCCTCACCGCGGTGGTCTACCTGCCGGGCATGCTGCTCGGGTACGCCATCCTCAAGTCGGGCCTGCTGTCGGGCGTTCACTGGACCGCGTCCGGACAGATCCAGGGGGTCATCGACCGGATATGGGGGGGCCTGATCGATATGGCCCAGAGCAACCTCCCGGGATGGCTGCTGTTCCCCGTCGGCCTGGCGGTCATCCTGGTCTCGTTCAAGTTCCTCGATCGCGTGCTGCCCCAGCTCGACAGTGACCGGGCCACGGAAGGCAGGATGCACTGGCTGAAGAAGCCGTGGCCGATGTTCTTCCTGGGGTGCCTCGCCGCGCTGCTGACGCTCTCGGTCTCGGTGGCGATCACGGCACTGGTGCCCCTCGCTGCGAAAGGCTACGTGGACCGACGCGAAGCCATGCCCTACATCATGGGCGCGAACATCACCACGCTGGCCGACACACTGGTCGCGGCGATGATCCTCGGGCGACCCGAGGGCGTCCAGGTGGTCCTGGCCGAGGCCATCGCCGTGAGCGTCCTGACCATCCTCTACCTGGGCTTCTTCTACCGCACGCTCCAGAGGGGGATCATGGCCCTGGACGAGTGGTTCATCCGAACCACCCGGAACATGGTCGTGTTCGTCGCCGGCCTGTTCGTCCTGCCCGGACTCCTCCTGGTGTCGGGGCGGATCATCGGGTTCATCGGCCCGGGCCTTCCCTCGGGAAGCTCACGCACGCTCTGGTTGAGCTTCCTCGTCACGGTCCTTGTGGCTCTGCCCGTCTGGGCGGTGATCGACGCGATCGGCCGATCCGATCGCCACTGGGACCAGATCGGTAAGAGCAAGCGGTTCTGGGTGCTCCTGCTCGCCGCCGGGATCCCAATCGGGCTGGGGTTCGTGGCGGCGCTGATCTATTTCACGACTATCCGCCCCAAACTGTCGGCCGCCGAGATCCTGGCCTTCGTCGCACTTTGGGGAGATGAAGGCTCACTCACCCCGTGATGGTGAGCGTTCCTTCCATCCCCTGGCTCCGGTGGAACCGGCAGAAGATCGTGTAGCTTCCGGCGGGGAGCTCCAGATCCTCCGTCTCGGTCTCGCCGGGGCTCACGTCCTTGCTGAATTCCTGCCCCTCAACCGTGAGGTTGTGTTCCGCCGCGCCTTCGTTCCGGATCGTGATCCGGGCTCCGGACGCAAGGGTGAAGTCCTTGGGCTCGAACATGAAGTCCTTCATGACCAGCGCCTCGCCGGAGGCCGGAGGGGACGTCGTCTCTCCGGGCGGGGACGTGGTCGGCGTGGACGAAGGCGTGGAACTTCCTCCACACGCCGCCAGGGCGATCAAGGTGAACGACAGCGCTGCGATCCGCGTGAGCTTCATGGTACGGCTCCTTTCCCTAGAGGGTTTCGAACGGGTCGTGCAGTCGGATTGGAGCGTACCCGTCCGGAAACCGAAGAACGCTCCGCATCAGTGACCGGCACCTCTGCTTCCGTTCCCCCCACGCGGTCGCCATACTGAGCTCAGTGGAGATCTTGTTCTTCGTCCTGGTCCTTCTCGGCGTGGGCGGCGGCCTCGTCTACGCGTTCGTCCAGAGGCAGAAGCGCCGGGAGGGCCTGGCGATGTTCGCCCTCCAGAACAAGCTGGAGTTCTCGAGAGAGGATCCCTTCGGTCTGACCGACTACGGCTTCAACCTGTTCAGCCTGGGCGAGGGCCGGGGCTGCGAGAACGTGATCTGGGGCGACTGGCACGGCCTGGCGATCAAGCAGGCCGACTACTGGTACTACACGGAATCCACCGATTCCAAGGGGCACAGATCGCGGTCGTACCGCCACTTCTCGATCGCGGTGACGGACCTTCCCGCGTTCGTGCCCCAGGTGTGCATCGAGAAAGAGAGTTTGATGACCCGCCTGGCCGACGCGCTCTCCTTTCGCGATCTCGAGTTCGAGTCCGAGGAGTTCAACCGCCTGTTCCAGGTGCGCGCCGCGGACCCGGAGTTCGCCTACAAGCTGGTCGACGCGCGCATGATGCGGTGGCTCCTGTCCACAGAGGGAAGCTTCGGATTCGAGGTGAACGGCTCTCGCATGCTGGTGTGGTGTGATCGCCTTCGAGCCACGGCTCTGGTGCCGCTATTTGGCAGCGTCGCGCTGTTCCGCGACCATATCCCAAGGCTGGTGTGGACCGAGTACGGGGTAGGTGCTCCCGCCAGCGCGGAGGAGGAGAGGAGCACGACGTGATAGTTCTGTGGATCGTCCTCGGCATCGTCGTCCTGGCAGGGATCGCCCTGGCGGTCTCGTACAACCGTTTCGTCAGTCAGCGGCAGCTCATCCGCAACGCGTTCGCCAACATTGATACGGAGCTGCGCCGCCGGTACGACCTGATCCCGAACCTGGTGGAGACGGTCAAGGGCTATGCTGCGCACGAGCGCGAGGTCTTCGAGGAGGTCGCCCGGACCCGATCCGCCGCCGCCGCGACGAGCGGTCAGTCCCCCGCGGCCCAGGCTCAGGCCGAGGGGCCGTTCGTGGCGGCGTTGGGCAGGCTGTTCGCCGTCGCTGAGAACTATCCAGAGCTCAAGGCCAACCAGAACTTCCTGGCCCTGCAGGCGGAACTGTCCAACACCGAGGACCGGATCCAGGCCTCCCGGCGCTTCTACAACGCCAACGTCCAGGACTACAACCGGAGGGTTCAGTCCTTCCCATCCGCGTTCGTCGCCCGGATGTTCGGGTTCAAGGAGGAGGAGTTCTTCGAGATTCCAGAGGCCGAGCGCGCCGTGGTCGGGACCGCGCCCCGGGTCGACTTCACCGGAACCGGCCCCGCGGGGGCGGCTCCGCCACCGTCCGGGACGCCCGCGTCGCCGCCGAGCGGAGCAGCGCCATCGCCTCCGCCGGCCCTCCCGCAAGAGGCACCGCCGCCCCAGGCCCCTCCGCCGGCCGAGGGAACGGATCAGCCCCAGCCCTAGGCTCTCGAGGGTCGGGGGAGCGACCGGCGGACCGCGGCTGTGGCCAAGGTCCAGATCACGCTGTAGCTCAACGTGATCCCGGTCAGGCCCAACATCACCAGGCGGACGTCGACAAAGTCCGAGATCCAACCAGCGATCGTGGCGGATAAGGCGAGCGTCAGCGTGATGAACCCTTCGTCGAAGGCGAAGATTCGGCCCCGGATGTGGTCGGGCACGAGGACCTGGAGGGCGTACGAGGACAGCGTCCACTGCGCGCCTCCCCCCAGGTGCCCGATCATGACGAAGAGCCCGGCCAGGTAGATACTGGGCATCCAAGGGACGAACATGTACGAAGCCCCGTAGACGACGAACGCGCCGGAGATAACCCAGAACAGCTTCGACAGGTCCTCTTCGTCCATCGCCCGGCTCACGAGGAAAGGTCCCAGGAACACCCCGAGGCCGCGAAAACCGTAGAGGATGCCGGTTCCCCGATCCCCCGCGTCGTACACAGTGAAGGCCAGGACGGGGAGCAGGGCCACCACGCCGCCGCCCAGCCCGAAGCCGCCCTTCACGGCGAGCATGGAAAGCACCCGGTGATCCCCTCGCGCGTAGCGCATTGCCTGCCTGGCCGCCCGGAGCAGGCCCGGATATTCGTGCTGCGGCTCCCGGGGCTCGGAGAACGGCCGGTGGATGCGCAGGATCAGCAGGGCGGAAAGGAAGAAAGACGTCGCGTCGCCTATGTAGCCGGCGCTGCGACCGAACGCCGCGACCACCAGGCCGCCGATAGCAGCGCCGACCGCGAGCATGGTGCCCCAGGTGGCCCCGGCCATGATGTTCGCGGTGGCCAGGTCCTCTCGCTCGACCAGGTTCGGCAACGCCGCCGTTGACGCGGGCGTGAACACGGCGCCGAGTGCCGTGATGGCCGCGGCAAACACGTACACGAGCCATACCTGTCCCGGGCGGTGGATGAAGAAGAAACCCAGGCACAGCATGGCCCGGATCAGATCGGCCACGATCATCAGCATCTTCCGGTTGAGGCGGTCGGCCAGTGGGCCACCGACGAAAGTGAAGAACGCGAACGGGACCGTGAGCGAGGCGTACACGGCGGCCACCAGCCCAGGTGATTCCGTCAGGTCGAAGACCAGCCCGGCGAGCGCGACGAAGAGGAACCAGTCACCGGCAAACGACACGACCTGAGCGAAGAACAGCCATCGGAAGTCCCGATTGCGCGCCAACAGGGAGAGCGCGTCGCTCCATACGTGTCCGCGGCGTTCAGTCGGTGAGTCCCGAGACTCCACGGGAGCCGAGGGTACCAGCGACCTGCTCGCGCGCGGGTTGGGGTAGGCTGGGTTCGGCGCCTCGGACGAACTCTGGAGGAGGACCACCATGCTCGATCGGTTCACCTGGTTCAGACAGTCGGCCTATCTGTGGCGCGGTGACGACCTGACGGTCTATATCGACCCTTGGATGGTCACGACCGACGATCGAGCCGATGTCATCTTCATCACCCATGCGCACTTCGATCACTACTCCGAGGAGGACATCCAGAAGGTCCAACAGCAGGGAACCAGGATCGTCGCTCCCCATGATGTCGCCCGGGAGCTGTCGGGTGACGTGACTCCCATTCGACCTGGTGACTCGCTCGAGGTGGCCGGCATCAAGGTGCAGGCCGTGCCTGCGTACAACGTAGTGAAGGAGCGACTCCAGTCGCATCCCAGGGAGAACGACTGGGTCGGTTACATCCTTACGCTCGGTTCGAACACCTACTACCACGCCGGCGACACGGACCACCTCCCCGAGCTCGAGTCCGTCAGGGCCGACGTCGCTTTCCTCCCCATCTGCGGGGATCCCTTCACCATGGATCCGGGGGAGGCGGCCGGGCTGGCCAAGTCGATCAACCCTCAGGTGGCCGTCCCGATGCACTATGGCTTCGTGGCGGGGAGCCCATCCGATGCCGACCGCTTCGCGAAGGAAGCAGATCCGATCAAGGTGGAGACGCTCACGCCGGTCCATCCATTCGAGCGGCAGTAGCTCTGGAAGACCAGGACGACAGCCAGATCGGACGACAGCCAGATCGGAGGAGTCCGACGAACCGACCGGAAAGCCCAAGGCGGAGGCTCGCCGTCCGCGTGACTCTCCTGGCCGTCACGGTGGGAGCCATCGTGGCCGGGGTAGCCGCCCTGTCGGGCGCGGGTTCCTGCGCGTCCAGCGGCGGTCCCTCGGTCGGTGGGGCGGACGTGGTCTGCTATCACCTGGTCCGAACGCTCGCCGAGCGGGTTGGCATCGCCACCGCACTCGTCACCGCCATCCTGACCCTCACTGTCATCGGTTTGTCCCGGCTGGTGAGCCCCCACGCCGGATCCGGCGCCGCCGACAGGCCTCGCTGAGAACGCTCGGGGACCCGAGACGGGTAAAGTTCGGACGGAGTCATCGAACGTTTCAAGGAGGATTGACGATGGGTTTGGAGGAACTGGAGCGAACGGCCCGGGCCCTGGTCGCGCCGGGGAAAGGCATCTTGGCGGCCGATGAGAGCAGCGGGACGATCAAGAAACGGTTCGACTCGATCGGGGTGGAGTCCACCGAGGAGAACCGCCGCACCTACCGAGAGATGCTGTTCACCACGCCTGGGATGGAGGAGTTCATCAGCGGCGTGATCCTGTTCGACGAGACCATCCGCCAGTCCACGGCGGAAGGCGTGCCCTTCGCGAAGGTCCTGGAGAGCGTTGGAGTGATCCCCGGCATCAAGGTCGACACCGGAGCGAAGCCTCTGGCCGGGTTCCCCGACGAGACGGTGACCGAAGGACTCGACGGTCTTCGGGAGCGGTTGGCGGAGTACCGGGAACTAGGCGCTCGGTTCACGAAATGGCGGGCCGTCATCACCATCGGAGTGGCCATCCCGACCCAGACCTGCATCGATGCGAACGCCGAGGCGTTGGCCCGGTTCGCCGGCCTTTCCCAAGAGGCAGGGCTCGTCCCCATAGTGGAGCCGGAGACGCTCATGGACGGCGATCACACCATCGACCGTCACTACGACGCTTCGCGTCGCACCCTGGATGCCCTGTTCGACAGGCTGTTCGCCCACCGGGTCGGGCTGACCGGCACCCTGCTCAAGACCAACATGGTCCTGTCGGGGAAATCCGCTCCCGAACAGGCGGGGGTCGAAGAGGTCGCGCGGTGGACGCTGCGGCTCCTCCGTGAATGCGTCCCGCCGGCGGTTCCCGGGATCGTGTTCCTGTCAGGGGGGCAGACCGACGAGGCAGCCACAGCCCACCTCTCAGAGATGAACAGGATCGGCGGAGTGCCGTGGGAGCTGTCGTTCTCGTACGGTCGTGCGCTCCAGGCGCCGGCCCTGAAGGCCTGGAGCGGGAAGGCGGAGGCGCTGGAAGCAGGGCAGCGCGCCTTCTACCAGCGGGCCAGGCTCAATGGGGCGGCGCGAAGCGGCAGCTACACCTCAGACATGGAAGCCGCGGCAGCCTGAGGGCGGCCGCCGACGAGCAGACGAGAGGAGGAGGGGGATGTCGGTCATCAAGACGATCGACCTGGTCGGGGTGTCGACGGAGTCCTGGCGCGATGCCGCGGCGCAGGCTCTGGCGGAAGCGGGCAAGACCCTTCGGGGGATCGAGGCGATGGACGTGCTGGAGACCTCCGCAGTCGTGGACGGAGACAAGATCAAGGAATATCACACGCACGTCCGTATCAAGTTCCGCATCGAGCGGTAACGGCGCGCCTGGCCCGGTCGATAGGATTCCCCCGTGCCAGTCACCATACTCGTCGGCACGCAGTGGGGGGATGAAGGCAAGGGAAAGGCCACCGACCTCCTTGCCGGTGAGACCGACTATGTCGTTCGGTACCAGGGCGGGAACAACGCCGGCCACACCGTCCTCGCAGGAGGACAGCTCCTCAAACTGCATCTGATCCCATCCGGGATCCTGTATCCGCACGTCACGCCCGTCATCGCCGACGGGGTCGTGGTCGATCCCGGTGTCCTGCTGGAGGAGATGGACGCCCTGGCGGAGCGGGGGATCGACCCGTCGCGCCTCCTGGTCTCGGGGAACGCCCATCTGATCATGCCGTACCACCTCGAGCTGGAGAAGGTCACGGAGAGATACCTGGGGGAACACAAGCTCGGCACGACCAAGCGAGGAATCGGGCCCGCCTACGCGGACAAGGCCTCCCGCATCGGCTTGCGGGTCCAGGACCTGCTCGATCCGAAGATCTTCCGCCAGAAGCTGGAGGTGGTCCTGAAAGAGAAGAACCTCATCCTGACGAAGGTCTACAACCGGCTACCACTCGACGCGGAAGAGATCGCCCAGGACTACCTGGCCAAGGGGGAGCGCCTGGCCCCGCACGTCGTCGAGACTAGCGGGCTCCTGTTCGAGGGGCTCAGGAAGGGGCAGCGCATCCTGCTGGAGGGCGCCCAGGCCACCATGCTCGATCTGGACCACGGAACGTATCCGTTCGTCACCTCCTCGAACCCGGTGGCGGGAGGAGCGCTGGCGGGGGCAGGGTTGGGCCCGTGTGAGGTGGACCGAGTGATCGGGGTGGCGAAGGCCTACGTCACCAGGGTCGGCTCGGGCCCGTTCCCGACCGAGGACCTGGGCGAGCCGGGCACCCACATGGGCCGGAAAGGGAAGGAGTTCGGCACGACCACCGGGCGTCCCCGGCGGTGTGGCTGGTTCGACGCCGTGCTCGCCCGATATGCCGCCCGGCTGAACGGCCTGACTGAGGGGTTCCTGACGAAGCTCGACGTGCTGTCCGGACTCCCCAGCCTGAAGGTGTGCACCGCTTACGAGTTCGATGGCAAGCGGTACCAGGACTTCCCGCCTCACCAGACCATCTTCCACAAGGCTTCACCTCGCTATGAGGAGGTGGATGGGTGGTCGGAGGACATCTCCGAGGCGCGCGGCCTCGATGACCTCCCGGCGGCCGCTCGTTCCTACGTCCGATTGGTTGAGGAGTTGGGTGGCGTACCCATCCGACACGTCTCGGTCGGTCCCGATCGGGAGCAGACCCTTTCCCTGAGCGGCCAGGGAGCTCGCTGACCACCGTGGTTCCGTAGGACGGGACGCATGAGGATCCTGGTCGTCGGCGGCGGAGGCCGCGAGCACGCCTTGTGCTGGCGTCTGGCCCAGAGCCCGGTGGTCGATCGCCTGTTCGCCGCTCCGGGCAACGCGGGCATCGCCGAGCTGGCGACGGTGGCGCCCGTGGCGGTCACCGATGTGGCCGGGCTCGTGGAACTCGCCGAGCGGGAATCGGTCGACCTGACTGTCGTCGGCCCGGAGGCGCCGCTCGTGGTCGGACTGGTGGACGAGCTACAAGCCAGGGGGATGGCCGTGTTCGGGCCGACCCGAGAGGCGGCCCGGATCGAAGGCTCCAAGGTCTGGGCGAGGTCTCTGTGCGAACGCCACGGTATCCCAGCGCCCCGGTCGCTTCCGTTCGATGACCTCCCGCCGGCAGTCGAATACCTCGACCGGATGGATCCCCCCTACGTCATCAAGGCCGACGGCCTGGCAGCAGGCAGGGGGGTGACCATCGCCGGGGACCGGGGGGCGGCACAGAGGGCGGTCGAGGAGTGCCTGGTCCACCGGGCCTTCGGCGAGGCCGGACGATCGGTCCTGATCGAGGAATACCTGGAGGGATCGGAGGTCACGGCGATGGCGGTCACCGACGGCGGAGCCATCCTGCCGCTCGCCCTGGCCCAGGACTTCAAGCGCGCATACGACGGGGATGAGGGCCCGAACACGGGAGGGATGGGGGCGTACAGCCCGGTGCCCTTCGTCGATGGCGACATGGAGTCCCGCATCCTGCGGGAGATCCTCCAGCCGGCTGTCGAGGCGCTGGCCTCCGAGGGCATCCTCTACCAGGGGGTGCTGTACGCAGGGATCATGTTGACCGCCGATGGTCCGAGGGTCCTCGAGTTCAACTGCCGGTTCGGCGACCCCGAGACGCAGGTGGTCCTTCCCCGCCTGGGCGGCAACTTCCCAGAGCTGCTCCTGGCCTGCGTGGAGCGGAACCTCTCCCACTACCAGCTGGAATGGACACCGCAATCATCTGTGGGCGTCGTTCTCGCCTCAGAGGGGTATCCCGGACAGGCGGACACCGGCAAGCCGATCTCGGGCCTGGATGCTGTGGCCGGCCGGGAAGGCGTCCAGGTATTCCACGCGGGCACGGTTGCGCGGGACGATAGAGTGGTCACGTCAGGGGGAAGGGTGCTGACCGTCACCGGACTGGGCTCCGATCTCCACGAGGCCCGCCGCCGCGCGTACGAGGCCTGCTCCCTGATCCAGTTCGACGGGATGCAGTACCGAACGGACATCGCCCGGAGGGCGGCGAAAGGAGAAGGATGACCTCGGACCTGGACGCCTTCGACGAGCTCGAGCAGGCGCTCGAGGCCGACGAGGCCGTACTCCCTGAGTCCTCGCCGTCACACCTGTCGAGACCGCAGGGAGCCCCGCTGATCGGGGTCCTGGTGGGTTCGGCCTCCGATCTCCCGATCATGCAGCAGGCCACGGCGATCCTGGAGCGATTCGGCATCCCTCACGAGATCAGGGTCGTCTCAGCTCATCGCAACCCTGACCTGGTGGACGAGTTCGCCCGAACCGCCGAGGAGCGCGGGATGGTGTGTCTGATCTGCGGGGCTGGGATGGCCAATCACCTTGCAGGGGCCGTCGCCGCCCG
This sequence comes from Actinomycetota bacterium, assembly GCA_046726275.1. Taxonomy (GTDB): domain Bacteria; phylum Actinomycetota; class UBA4738; order UBA4738; family UBA4738; genus DASXTW01. The sequence continues at coordinate 28,628 of JBKPAF010000021.1, read as the reverse complement.
CACCGCCCTTCCCGTCATCGGCGTGCCGCTCTCTGGGTCGAAGCTAAGCGGCGTGGACGCGCTGTACTCCACCGTGCAGATGCCCAAGGGCGTGCCGGTGGCGACGGTGGCGATCGACGGGGCGGTCAATGCGGCGATCTTGGCCGCCCAGATCATCGCTGTCCGCGATCCAGCGATCCGGGCCAAGATCTACGAGTTCAAGGATTCCCTCGCCGAAGGCTTCCGACTGTGAGTCGCCCGCGACCCACCGCTCCATCCGGATCGTGATCCCTCGGTACACCCTGCCGGAGATGGCCTCGGTCTGGTCCGAGGAACAGAAGCTCGCTCACTGGCTCCGGATCGAGGTGCTGGCCGTCGAGGGTTGGGCCCGCCTGGGAAGGATCCCGCCTGAGGACCTGGACTCCATTCGGGACCGGGTCGTCGCGCCATCCCCCCAGCGGGTGGCCGACCTGGAGAGGGTCACCAACCACGACGTGGCGGCGTTCGTGCAGGCAGTGGCCGAGTCACTCGGTGAGGCCGGAAGGTGGATCCACTATGGGCTCACCTCGAGCGACGTGGTGGACACGGGACTGGCCCTGCAGCTTCGAGCCGCCATCGATCTCATCCTGGGCCGCCTGGAAGTCCTTCTGGGGGTAGTGCGGCGCCGGGCCTTCGAGCACGAGTTCACCCTGTGCGCGGGTAGGACGCATGGCATACACGCCGAGCCCACCACGTTCGGCCACAAGCTCGCCCTGTGGGCGTTCGAACTGGACCGCGACCGGGACCGGCTCAGGCGAGCCCGAGAGGCCGTCTCGGTGGGCAAGCTGTCCGGCGTCGTCGGCACCTACTCCCAGATCGATCCGCGCGTCGAGGAGTACGTGTGCGCGCAACTCGGGATCCGTCCCGCCGAGGCCACCAGCCAGGTCGTCCAGCGCGACCTCCACGCCGAGTACTGCTGGGCCCTCGCCGCGACCGCGGCAGCGCTGGAAAAGATAGCCGTGGAGATCCGTCATCTTGCTCGGACCGAGGTGCGCGAGGTCCAGGAGCCGTTCGGCGTCGGCCAGAAGGGCTCCAGCGCCATGCCCCACAAGAGGAATCCGGTGATCTCCGAGCGGATCTGCGGGCTGGCCCGCGTGGTGCGGTCGAACCTCCAGGCTGCGCTGGAGGACATCGCTCTGTGGCACGAGCGGGACATCTCCCATTCGAGCGTCGAGCGCGTCATCCTCCCGGACTCATCCCTGGCCGTCGACTATCTCCTGCACCTGGCGACCGGAGTGGTGGAAGGCCTGGTCGTGGACGCGGAGCGCATGCGGGCGAATCTCGATTCCACAGGGGGGCTCTTCTTCTCCCAACGGGTCCTGTCCGCCCTGGTCGAACGCGGGATGGATCGGGAGGATGCCTATCGCGCAGTCCAACGGGCGGCGGCCGACACATGGGATCGAGGGGCGCATTTCCGCGACAGGATGTGGGAAGAGATCCAGCCGCTCCGGATCATCTCCCGAGAGGAGTTCTGGGCGTTGTTCGTTCTCCGGCCCTTCGTCGAGCATCTGGGTCGGGTGTTCGACCGCCTGGAGAAGCTGGAAGTGGCGGGGACGCCGCCGGTCGAGCGGGCGGATCCCCCCTGGACTCAGAGCCGGCAGGCAGACCCGGTGCGACTCGCTGACGTCGAGGAGAACGGATGAGGATCGCCGACCTGCACGCGCGCGGCAAGGTCCGGGACATCTTCGCAGCGGGCGACGATCTGATGATGGTGGCGACGGACCGCGTCTCCGCTTTCGACGTGGTGCTGCCACAGGCCATCCCGGGAAAGGGCCAGGTCCTGACGGGTCTGTCCCTCTACTGGTTCGGCAAGACCACCTCGATCGTTGCCAACCACGTTCTCACCGCCGACGTCACGGAATTCCCAGAGCCGTTCGCGGAGGGCCGGGAGGAGCTGGCCGGACGAGCCATGTTGGTGAAGAAGGCGAAGATGATCCCCATCGAGTGCGTCGCCCGCGGTTTTCTCTCGGGATCGGGTTGGAAGGAATATCAACGGACCGGCCGAGTCTGTGGGGTCGAGCTCCCGAGCGGGCTGGTGGAATCGGACCGGCTGCCCGAGCCGATCTTCACCCCGGCGACGAAGGCCGAATCCGGACACGACGTGAACATCACCCTCGACGAGGCAGCGGACCTCATCGGTCGCGGCCTGGCTCAGAAGCTGGAGGAAGTGACCCTGGGCCTGTATGAGTTCGCGGCGGCCCATGCCCTGGAGCGAGGGATCATCGTTGCGGACACCAAGTTCGAGCTGGGATTCGCCGACGGTGAGCTGATCCTGTGCGACGAGGTGCTCACGCCTGACTCCTCGCGTTTCTGGCCGGCCGATCAATACAGGCCGGGACGTCCCCAGCCTTCCTTCGACAAGCAGTATCTGAGGGATTGGCTTGATGCCAGCGGGTGGGATCATGAGCCACCTGCCCCCGACCTCCCCGCCGACGTCGTCGAGCAGACGGCGTCCCGCTATCGCGATGCCTACGAGCGCATCACGGGCGAGGCGTTCGCGGCCTATCTGGACCGAGTGGGTGCCGGGAACTCGAGACGAGGGTGAAGTACCGGTTCGAGATCATCGTCTCGCTGAAGGAGGGGTTGCTGGATCCGCAGGGCAAAGCCGTCCAGGACGCTCTTCCCACCCTGGGTTGGGACAACGTTTCCGAGGTCCGCGTGGGCAAGCACATAGAGCTGCTCGTGGAGTCCGAGTCCAGGATCGAGGCTCGGGCGCAGGTGGAGGAGATGGCTCGGGCGTTCCTGTCCAATCCAGTGATCGAGGACTTCGTGATCCTCGTGGCCGACGCGGTCCCCTCGGAGGAAGCGAGATGAAGCCCAGGGTGGCCGTGGTGACCTTCCCCGGTTCCAACGACGATGTGGACGCTCTCCGGGCGGTCGCGCTCATGGGAGGAGAGCCCGTTCCGGCCTGGCACGGTGATCGGGATCTCCAGGGGGCCGACGCGGTGATCCTGCCCGGCGGGTTCTCCTACGGCGACTACCTCAGGACCGGAGCCATTGCCCGATTCGCGCCCATCATGGCCGCGGTTCGGGAGCACGCCGAGGAGGGACGTGCGGTCCTCGGCGTCTGTAACGGATTCCAGATCCTCTGCGAGGCCGGGCTCTTGCCGGGAGCGCTCATCCGGAACCGGGGCCTCTCGTTCATCTGCCGGTGGATCAACGTGAGAACCGAGGGGCCGACCCGCGGGCTCGCCGGGCCGGTCGAGCGAGAGGTACTCCAACTCCCCATCAAGCACGGGGAGGGCCAATTCGTCGCGTCGCCCGAGGAACTGGACAGGATCGAGGAGCTGCGGCTGGTCGCGATGCGCTACTGCGCACCGGACGGGAGGATCGACGACTCGTACAACCCGAACGGCAGCGTCCATAACATCGCCGGACTGCGCAACGAGGCGGGCAACGTCCTCGGCATGATGCCCCATCCCGAGCATGCGGTGGATCCGGACCTTGGCCCCACCGGGGGGCACGCCGTGTTCGACTGGCTGCTGTCCGTGGCGCGCGAACGCGTCCACGCATGAGCGGGCGGCCGTCCGAGGAGACCGACGTCGCGCTCCACCGCAGGCTGGCGCTCACGGACGAGGAATTCCAGGCGATCGTCGAGAAGCTCGGGAGGGAGCCCAATCACACGGAGCTCGCCATGTTCGCCGCCATGTGGTCCGAACACTGCTCATACAAGTCGAGCAAGGTGCACCTGCGGGAGCTTCCCACAAGGGGACCTCAGGTGCTGGTCGGCCCGGGGCAGGACGCCGGAGTGGTGGACCTCGGAGACGGCGTGGCGTGCGTGTTCAAGATGGAGAGCCACTCGCATCCGTCGGCCGTGGAACCGTTCCAGGGTGCGGCAACGGGTGTCGGTGGCATCGTGCGCGACGTCCTGTCGATGGGCGCCAGGCCCGTCGCCCTGCTGGATCCGCTGCGCTTCGGGCCGCTGGACGACGCGCGGAACCGGTATCTGCTCGCCGGCGTGGTGGCCGGGATCGGCCAGTACGGCAACTCGATCGGGGTGCCGACCGTCGGTGGAGAGGTGAAGTTCGCCGAGGGCCACAGCGCCAACCCGACGGTCAACGTGATGTGCGTCGGTCTGGCCCCTGCCGACGAGCTGATCCACAGCCGAAAGGGCGGAGCGGGGAACGTCCTGGTCCTGATCGGTGCCGGCACGGGGCGGGACGGTATCGGCGGAGTGTCGGTGCTCGCCTCGCGCACGCTCGAGGACGATGCGGGGCAGGCGCGCCCGAGCGTTCAGATCGGCGACCCCTTCGTGGAGAAGCTCCTCATCGAAGCGTGCCTCGAGCTGGCCCGGGGTGGCCTGCTGGATGGCCTGCAGGACCTGGGGGGCGCGGGACTGACCTGCGCGGTCTCCGAGTCCGCGGCGCACCGGGGAGTTGGCGTGGATCTTGATCTGGACGAAGTGCCCCTCCGCGAGCCGGGGATGGATCCGTTCGAGGTCCTCACCTCCGAGTCTCAGGAACGCATGCTGGCCATCGTCCGGCCGGATGACGTCGCCGCGGTCAGAGACGTGTGCACGAAGTGGGGCCTCTCGGCCCGAGCGGTCGGAAAGCTCCGAGCAGGCGGCCAGATGTTCGTCAGGCACGGTGGCAGGGTGGTGGCCCAGGTCCCGGCGAAGGCGCTGGCGGATGAGGGGCCCACGTACGACCGACCGGCGTCCGCGCCCTCCTGGTTGGTCCGGGTGAGGGAAGACGACCCCGCGATCCATCGGCTGCCGGTGCCGCTGGAGGAGGCCTTCTACTCGGTGCTGGGTGCACCAGGGATCGCCAGCAAGCGATGGGTCTACGAGCAGTACGACTCGCTGGTTCAGGGTGGCACCGTCCTGGGCCCGGGGGCCGACGCCGCGGTCATCCGGCTGGAGGGCACGATCCGGGCGATGGCCCTGTCCACCGACGGCAACGGACGGTTCGGCGCTCTCGACCCGTATCTCTGCGGTGCCCATGCGGTCGCGGAGGCAGCCCGGAACGTCGCCACTGTGGGAGCCAGGCCGCTCGCCATCACGAACTGTCTCAACTTCGGCAATCCCGAACGTCCCGAGGTGATGTGGGCCTTCGCGGAAGCTGTCCGGGGGATCGGCGACGCGTGCCGCGTGCTCAACACCCCGGTTACGGGAGGCAATGTCAGCTTCTACAACGAGAAGGGTGACTCTGCGGTCTTCCCCACGCCCGTCGTGGGAGTGGTCGGCATCATGGACGACTATCGCCTGATGATGCGGAAGGGGTTCCCTGCCGACGGGCTGGTGATCTACCTGCTCGGAAGGACGCTGCCGGAGCTGGGGGGAAGCGAGTACGCGGCGACCATCCTGGGCAAGGTGAGTGGCCGGCCCCCTCGGCTCGATCTGGACGCCGAGGCGTCGCTCCATCGATTCCTCAACGAGTGCGCGCGGCAGGATCTGCTCGCGTCGGCCCACGATCTCTCCGACGGGGGCTTGGCGGTGGCCCTGGCCGAGTCGTCGATCGCGGGTGGCGTGGGTTTCACGGTGTCCATCTCGGACGAAGCCCTGGAGCCCCATGTCGCGCTGTTCTCCGAGTCGGCCAGCCGGGTGCTTGCCTCGGCCAGGCCCGGGACGGAAGGCGATGTTGAGCAGCTCGCCGCGGTCCACCAGGTCCCGATCATGCGACTGGGCCTGACGGGCGGTTCGCGGCTGGAGTTCGCGGGCCTCTTCGACCCTCCCCTCTCGGATGCGGTCGTGGTGTACGAAGGCTCCATCCCCCGATCGATGGCTGCTCAGCGCCTGGCGGTCTGACGGCGCCCGACCCGCCCCGGCCCCTCCACTAGAGGACGTCGAGCTTGGGCCGGTCCTCGAACTTCCGGTCAGGGTGGAACGGGTTGGTCTCAGGAGCGAGCCGGCCGGTGACAACTTCGATCACGATCCGACTCCCGGCCGGCGCGCCCATCACTCCGTGTCCGCTGTATCCGGCGTTGACGAACAACCCCTCCACGGGGAGCTGACCGATCAGCGGACGCCGGTCGGGAGTCATGTCGTACTGGCCGGCTTGGATCATCCAGTGGGCGCCACCGCGCTCCCAAACTTCACGCCAGAAGGGCGCCACCCTGGCCACCGCCTGCGGGCTGTCGGGACGGAGGAGACGGAACGCGAACCCGTGGTCGACGGGTAGATCCTCCGCGGGCGCCGAGGGGGGGGTCGAGGGATCCGTGAACAGCAGGAACGCCCCTCGAAAGGCCGGCCTCCAGTGGGCCCCGGTGTCCTCGTCGATGGTCATGGGAGCTTCCGGCGGGACCTCCGGGACGTCGGGGAGGACCACCTTCTGGCGTTGCACGGTCGTGATCGGCAGACCCACACCTGCCCAGTCGGAAACGACGCCGGAGAAAGGACCGGCCGCGATGACGACGGTCCGGGTGGCCACGAATCCCTTGGTCGTCTCCACGCCCGCCAACCTTCCCTCGGAGGAGTCGAGCCGGAACCCAGTGGCGGCGCACTCGGTTGCCACCGCTGCCTCTGACCCAGCCGCCAGCCCAAGGGCGACGCATCGCGGGTCGAGCAGGCCATCACCCCGTCGGAATCGAGCCTGGAGCACGTCCGGGGCCACCCACGGGTAGACCAAACGGATGGCATCCCCATCCAGGATGTCCACGTCGTCGAGGCCCCACGATCGTTGGGCTTCGACGATCGCGTGCTGTTCCCGGGCGCGCTCCTTCCGCGTGGTCAGCCACAGGTATCCCTGCCGGCGGACTTGGGGGTCGTATTCGGTCTGTCCGGTGAGCTCCCCGAAGTTGACGAACAGCTCGACGGACTCGCGGATGAGCCGGTACTCCTCCTCGTTGTCGAGCTGGAGCCGGAATCCTCCCGCCGCGGCAGCGGTGGTCAGCGTGGACAGCGCCGGCCGGCGCTCGACGATGAGGGGTCGGAGGCCGGCTCGGGCGGCGTGGAAGGCCGTGGCGGCGCCGACGATGCCGCCGCCCACGATGACCACATCGGACGTCCTGGGGAGCTCGGTGACGTATCGGATGGGCATGGATCCGTATTCTCGCCGAAGGTCTGTCAGGGGTGGGTGTTACCATCAATCCCTAAGTGGGAGGGGAAGGCCCGCGCGAAGCTTGCGGCCTCTTCGGGGTCTGGGCTCCTGGAGAGGACGTGGCCAGGCTCACCTTCTTCGGCCTGTTCGCACTTCAGCATCGCGGCCAGGAATCGGCGGGGATGGCCGTGTCGGACGGAACGCGCATCCTCGTTTACCGAGAGCTGGGACTCGTCTCGCAGGTGTTCGACGAGCGCACCCTGACCACTCTCCAGGGCGATCTGTGCATCGGTCACACGCGGTACTCGACGACCGGGTCCACCAGTTGGGAGAACGCCCAGCCCGCGTTCAAGACCAACGGGCGGCGTGGCCTCGCCCTCGGGCACAACGGCAACCTGGTCAACACCGGGGAGCTCGTCGGCCGGTCCGGTCACAGGAGCAGGGCAACCACGGATTCCGACGTGGTGGCGGCGCTCCTGGCTCGCGGCCTCGACTCCGGGCTGGAAGCCGCCGCGATGGAGGTTCTGCCGACCCTCGCCGGAGCCTTCTCGTTCGTGATGATGGACGAGGGAACCGTCTACGGGGCCCGAGACCCCCACGGGATCAGGCCATTGTCCATCGGCCGGATCGGCAGCGGATTCTGCCTGGCTTCCGAGACTTGCGCGCTGGACGTGGTCGGCGCGACCTTCGTTCGCGACGTGCAGCCCGGTGAGCTGGTGACCCTCGATCACCGGGGCATCCGGTCCGTCAGATTCGCCGAGTCCCCCGCGTCGGCGCTCTGCCTGTTCGAGTTCGTGTACCTGTCCCGGCCCGATTCGCGGATGCTTGGAAGAAGCGTTCACGAAGCTCGCAGAGAGATGGGGCGCCTACTTGCCGTGCAGGCGCCGGTCCAGGCCGACCTGGTGATCCCGGTCCCGGACACGGGACATTCGGCCGCTCAGGGATTCGCCGAGGCCTCGGGCATCCCGTACGGCGAGGGCTTGATGAAGAACCGCTACATCGGGCGGACCTTCATCGAACCGACACCCGCCCTGCGCTCTCGTGGGGTCAAGCTCAAGCTCAATCCTCTGCCTGACGCGATCCGGGGCAGGCGGCTGGTTGTCGTAGACGACTCCATCGTCCGTGGGACCACCACGCGCCAGATCGTGCAGGTGCTTCGGGAGGCCGGGGCCAGCCAGGTCCATCTGCGGATCGTGAGCCCGCCGATCCGGTGGCCCTGTTTCTACGGGATCGACATGTCCACGCGGGCGGAGCTCATCGCGGCCGGGGCTCCAGTCGAGAGCGTCCGCGACTTCGTCGGCGCGGATTCCCTCGCTCACCTCGACTTGGAGTCTCTCGTGGCCTCCACCAGGGCTCCGGGGAACGCCTTTTGCCGGGCTTGCTTCGACGGCCACTATCCCGTCCCCGTCGGGGAGGAAGAGCCGTCCAAGTTCGCGCTCGAGACCCTGTGAGTGCCCCACCGTCGGGGGGACACGCTTACCGGGATTCGGGTGTCGACGTCGAAGCAGGGCGCCGTGCGGTCGACCTGATCAGAGAAGTTGCCGGACGAGCTCATCGACCGGAGGTGGTGGGCGGCGTCGGCAGCTTCGCCGGCCTCTTCAGCCTGGGTGACGGCCGACTTCTGGTGGCCGCCACCGACGGCGTGGGAACGAAGATCGAGGTGGCGAGGCTCGCCGGCAGGCTGAGCTCCGTCGGCATCGATCTCGTGGCCATGTCGGCCAACGATGTCCTGTGTACCGGTGCAGAGCCCCTTTTCTTCCTGGACTACCTGGCCATGGCGAGGCTCGTTCCTCAAGAGGTCGAGGCGATCGTCGAGGGGGTGGCTGAGGGGTGCCGGCGAGCTCGGTGCGCCCTCCTCGGGGGGGAAACGGCCGAGCATCCCGGAACGCTCGAGTCCGGGCGCTTCGACCTCGCCGGATTCTGTGTAGGCATCGTCGAGGAGCGGGCGATGCTCCGTCCCGACCGCGTGCGCCCGGGTGACAGCGTGCTCGGCCTCGCTTCCTCCGGGCTGCATGCCAACGGATTCAGCTTGGTCCGAAGAGTCCTGCTCTCCGAGATCCGGACCGAGACTGACCTCGATCAGCACGTCCAGTCCCTTGGACGCACCCTCGGGGACGAGCTTCTCGAGCCCACCGCGATCTACGTTGACCCCGTACTCGCGCTCTCCCGGGCCGGGCTGGCGCGCTCCGTCGCGCACATCACTGGGGGCGGGTGGCAGGAAAACGTGCCGCGGGCACTGCCGGCGGGGTTGGGCGCGGTCGTCGACGTCCACAGCTGGAAGCCTCCACCGATCTTCGATCTGATCGCCGCCAAAGCGGGACTGGAGCTTCGCGATCTGTTTGAAGTGCTGAACATGGGTATAGGTATGGTCGCGGTCGTCGAGAAGGGGAGGGAGGGCGACGCGATGAGCCTATGCGAGGACCTGGGGGTTCGAACAACCATCGTCGGACGGGTGGTGGAGGGTTCAGGAGTGAAGCTGTCCTGAAGCTCCGACGAGGATTTCCCGGTCCATGAGCCGAGGACGGATCCTGATCGTCGAGGACGAGGCCGATCTGGCCTGGGTCGAGCAGTTCAACCTCGAGAGTGAGGGGTACGAGGTCCAGGTGGCCCTCGAGGGTCTCTCGGCCATCGACGCCCTCGAGACGTTCTCCCCGGACGTGCTGGTTCTGGACGTCATGCTGCCCCTCGTGAACGGGTGGTCGGTGCTGGCCAGGGCTCAACAGCTTCCCGACGAGCAGCGACCGTCGGTGATCCTGGTGTCGGCGGTCGCGGGTGTCGCCGACCAGGCCCGGGCGGAGGGGATGGGGGTGGGCTCGTTTCTGGCGAAGCCGTTCGACATCGACGAGCTGGTCAGGCTGGTCGACCAGACCATCTCCACCAGGTGAGTCGGCCGGGCGCTCAGCCCGGGATGACCTTCCCGAACCTCACCCCGAGGGCTGGAACCCTCATCAACTCTCCCTTGGCGTTGCGCACGAGGAAGGTGTTGGCGGGCTCGTCCCACGCCTCGAGCACCCCGACGGCCTCACCCACGTAGCCGTTCGGCAACTCGAACTGGAACGAGACCCGGCGGCCAATGTCCTTCGGGGTGACCGCGTTCTGTCTGGGGGGCACAGGACGAACGGTACCCACAAGCGGCTCGGCCCCTCAACTCCACCGAACGCGGGTCGCCGGCCCCGAGACGTCATATCCGGGGGAAATGCTGGAAACGGGGTTCCTCAGGCCGGAGAGTATCGGCGTGGCGGAGCGCCCCGGCCCCCCGATGTCGTACTACGCCAAGATCACCGTCGTGGTCGTGGGGATCCTGGTGCTGCTCCGGGCGGCGTGGGCGGTGCGCAACATCCTGCTTCTGGTGCTCGTGGCCGCCGTCCTCTCCGTTGGGCTGGATCCGGCGGTGAGAAGGCTGCAGCGCTTGAACATGCCTCGCGGCTGGGCGGTGTTCCTCATCCTCCTGATAACCGTGGGGTTGGTCGTGCTCTTCTCGGCCCTGGTGGTCCCTCCGGTGGTTCGAGGGGTCCGGCAACTCGCCTCCGACATCCCCGGATACATCGACCGGCTCCAATCCGAGAACACGTGGTTCAGGGATCTCGCCCGAAAGTACGACCTGTCGGCCAAGCTGAGATCCCTCACGGACCGTCTGCCCAATCTGGCCTCGGCTTCCCTGGGCAGGGTGCTGGGCATCACGCGCAGCGTGGCCAGCGTGATCTTCAACATGCTAACGATCCTGATCCTCACGATCTACTTCTTGATGGCTCTGCCCCGCGGGGAGAAGACCGCAGAGAATCTGATCGGCGGAGAGGATCGACGCCGCAACGTCCGGATCTTCCGGGAAGCCCTTGACAGGATCGGGGGTTACGTCTCCGGGAACATCGCCATCTCGATCATCGCGGGGATCGCGGCCTTCATCTTCCTGCGGATCATGGGCATACCGTTTGCCGCCGCGCTGGCGCTGTGGGTCGCCATCGCCGACCTCATCCCTACCGTCGGGGCGACCCTTGGAGCTGTGGCGGCCGTCATCGTGGCGTTCTTCTCCTCGCCCGTCGACGGGATCGCCACGGTGATCTACTTCATCGTCTATCAGCAGGTTGAGAACTACCTCCTTGTCCCTCGGGTGATGAAGAGAGCGGTGGACCTGTCGCCGGCCGCAGTGATCGTGAGCGTGCTGATCGGTGGGAGTCTGTTCGGCTTCGCCGGGGCCCTGCTTGCCCTCCCCATCGCCGCCGCGGTGAAGGTCGTGATCCGAGACGTCTGGCTCGGCCCAAGGTTGCAGGCGACGACGACGGCTCCGCCTCCGGTGCCCGAGGGGTCGGGCGCGACCGAGATCCAGGCGGGAAGCTAGCCAGAAGCCGAGATCCGCGAGATCGCATCCGAACCCGGCTCGGCAAAAGCCTCGGGATGGATGGCCCATGCCAGGATCTCGAGCCCCTCGACGATGCGCGGGCCGGGCCGGGAGAAGTACGAGGATGCATCGACGGCGAACACGTTGCCCAAGCGGGCCGCGGGGGTATCGGCGAAGTCGGGGAGGTCGTGCAGCTTCTCGGCCTCGGCTTCGGCCTCTTCCAAGTAGTAGCCGCACGGCATGAACACGATGACCTCCGGAAGCGCCTCGGCCACCTCGCGCCAGGCGACCCGTCGGGAGGGAGTCGTCGGGTCGGACGACGTCAGCAGGTGGATCCCGCCCGCGAGCTCGACCATGCCGGGGACCCAGTGCCCTGCGGCGAAAGGTGGATCGCTCCATTCGAGGCAGAGCGTCCTGATGGAGGGGAGGCCTGCGGCCGTCTGCCGGACGCGCTCGACGCGCTCGGCGAGACCGTCGACCAGCTCCTTCGCTCTCGGCTCCGTCCCGGTCGCCTGGCCCACCCGCTCGATGCTCGCCAGGATGTCCCCGATCGTGTTGGGGTCCAACGAGAGCACTTCCGCCTGGCATCCGAGCTCCCGAAGGGCCTCCTCGACCTGCCCGGACGGTACCGCGCACACTCGACACAGGTCCTGACAGAGGATCAGGTCCGGCTGGATCTTCTGGATCAGCTCCCTGTCCAGGACGTAGATGGGGTCGCCCCGGTCCATGAACGCAGTCACCAGGTCATCGATCTCCCCGGCCGAGAGCGGCCGGTCCTGGGGGAGCGCCGTCGTCGAGACGACGGGCTTGGCCCGGGCCTCGGCGGGGTGGTCGCACTCGTAGGTGACCCCCTCGAGCTGGTCCCCGAGTCCCAGCGCGAAGGTGATCTCCGTAGCCGAAGGGAGCAACGAGACGATCTTCACGGGCACAGAGCCTAACGGGGCAGGGCCCCCAACCTGAACGGACTCTCCAGGAAGGACTTCAGGGTCTTCATGGCCCGGCCCGCCTCGGCACCATCGAGGACGCGATGGTCGAACGACAGGGACAGCGTAACCGCGGGGCGAGCCTGGATCTCGCCGTCGAAAACGAGCGCTCGAGGCTCGACCACGCCCAGGGCGAGGATCGCCGCTTCGGGATGATTGACGATAGGTGTCCCGAACTCGGCTCCAAAGGTCCCGACGTTGGTGACGGTGATCGTGCTTCCCACCAGCTCCTGAGGCTTCGCCCTGCCAGCCCGGGCGGCCTCGGAGAGGCGGGCGATCTCCTCGGTGAGCGCCACGATCCCCAGCGAGTCCGCGTCTCGCACGACCGGGACCAGAAGGCCGTTCTCGGTGTCGGTGGCGATCCCGACGTGGTAGCGGCGGTGAAGGACGATCTCCTGCCGCTCGGCGTCGAACGACGAGTTCAACTTGGGGTGTTCCTTGCACACCTCGACCAGGGCCTCGACCACGATGGGAAGGGGGGTGATCCGCCCATCGCTTCCCCTGGACAGCTCCTCTCGGAAGGCCTGGAGTGCGGTGGCGTCCACTGTGAGGAACGTGGTGACCTGAGGGATCTCTCTAGCGGCCCTCGTCATCTTCTCGGCGATCAGGCGGCGGGTCCCTCTGACCGGGATCCGTTCGGCGCCCCCTTCCTCGGCAGGTGTGGATGCCGCCGTGCCGCCGTCTCCGGCCGCAGCGAGAACGTCCTCCCTGGTCACCCGGCCGCGAGGACCGGAGCCTGACACGGAGGAGAGGTCCACGCCGAGCTCCTTCGCCAGCCTGCGGACGGGCGGAGATGCGGGGACCGGTTCCCCTCGTTCCCTCGTGGCCGTGGAATCGTGAGGGCCGCGCGGAGCGGGGGGAGCCGCCGCCTCCTCCTCGACGCCGTAGCCAACAAGCAACGCCTCCCGTTTCGGCTTGGGGGCCTCGACCTCCTCCGCCGCGTCCCCCACCAGGATCGAGACGAGTGGCTCCCCCACCTTGACCACGGCACCTTCGTCCGCGTGGAGCTTCTCCACCACCCCCTCCCAGGGGGCCGGGATCTCGACGAGAGCCTTGGCGGTGTTGACCTCGACCAGGGTCTGGTTCAACTCGACGCGATCCCCTTCCGAGACGCGCCACGTGACCACCTCGGCATCCTCCAGGCCTTCGCCTAGGTCGGGGAGGAGGAACTCGCGAATGGCCATCGCGTCTCTCTAGTAGTTGACGACGCGATCGACGGCCGCCAGGACTCGCTCCACGCTCGGGACATAGTGCGACTCGATCGTGGCGGGCGGATACGGGATGTCGTAACCCGTCACGCGGAGAACGGGTGCCTCGAGGTAGTCGAAGGCGTCTTCGACGATCCTGGCCACGATCTCGGCGCCGAAGCCCGCGGTCATCGGTGCCTCGTGTACCGTCACCGCGCGACCGGTCTTGCGCACCGACGCCGCAAGGCCCTCGAGGTCGAGAGGGACGAGTGAGCGCACGTCGATCACCTCGCACTCGACCCCGTGCTCGGCTGCCCTGGCCGCGGCCTGGAGGGACCGAGCGACCATGGCCCCGTAGGCGACGATCGTGCAGTCGCCACCCTCGCGGACGACCCGGGCCTTGCCGATGGGGAGCCCGCCATCGCCGCCCAGGCCTCCCTCTTCCTTGGACCAGTACCGGCTCTTCGGCTCGAAGAAGATGACAGGGTCGGGTTCCGAGATCGAGGCTCGGAGGAGGTGGTAGGCGTCCACCGCGGAGGATGGAGTGACCACCTTCAGCCCCGACGTGTGCGCGTAGTACGCCTCGGGACTCTCCGAGTGGTGCTCCGCGGCGCCCACCCCACCTGCGTACGGGATGCGGATGACCAGCGGCACGCTCTGCCGGCCTCGCGAGCGAAACCGATATTTCGCGATGTGGCTGATGATCTGGTCCAGCGCCGGGTAGGAGAAGCCATCGAACTGCATCTCCGCGACCGGGTGCCATCCGGCCAGAGCCAGGCCCAGCGAGACGCCGGCGATTCCCGCCTCGGCGAGGGGAGTATCGAAGACACGGTCGATACCGAATTCGTCTTGCAGGCCTTCGGTCACCCGGAACACCCCGCCCAGCTTGCCCACGTCCTCGCCGAGGATCAGCATCCGCGAGTCCTCGGCCAAGGAGTGGCGGAGGGCCTCGTTCAAGGCCCTGACCATCGTGACCTCAGCCACGGCTCTTCCCCTCGACGGCTCCGTCGGCGAACCGGAGAGCCTCGTCTCGCTGTCGGGCCAGGTGGCCGGGGAGGTCGGCGAACACCCACTCGAACATCTCCTCGACCGGCCGGGGACCGGACCCGATCACCCCAGACCGCATCTTGGCGGCGAACGCTTTCGCCTCTTCGTCCACCCCTCGGAAGAAGTGCTCGTCGGCTGCCCCTGAAGAACTGAGCCACGACCGGTAGCGATCCAGGGGATCCAGAGCCTTCCAGTGATCCACTTCCTCGCTGGCCCGGTACTTGGTGGCGTCATCCGCCGTCGAGTGCGGTCCGATCCGATAGGTCACCGCTTCGATCAGGGTCGGGACGCCCTCTTCCCGCGCCCTGGCCGCGGCCTCCCTGGTCACCTGGTAGACGGCCAGGACGTCGTTGCCGTCGACGCGTATGCCCGGAAAGCCGTATGCCTCTGCCTTCCTCCATATCGGGGCGACCGTCTGGGCGGCCACGGGGACGGAGATGGCCCACTGGTTGTTCTGGCAAAAGAACACGACGGGGGCGCGAAACACGGCCGCGAAGTTACAGCCCTCGTGGAAGTCGCCCTCCGAGGTGGCCCCGTCACCGAAGTAGACCAGGGTGGCGAGGGAGATCCCGTCCATTTTCGCTCCCATCGCGTAACCCACCGCGTGCAGGATCTGCGACCCGACCGGGACGCTCACCATCCCGAAGCGGTGGGCTCCGGCGTCATAGGTCCCCCCGTGCCAGGTGGCCCGGTAGAAGTGCAGGTATTCGACGAGGTCCACTCCTCTGACGACCGCGGCTGCAAGCTCCCGGTATGAGGGGAAGATCCAGTCCGATTCCTCCAGAGCAAAGGCACTTCCCACCTGAGCGGCCTCCTGGCCGATCAGTGGGGGATAGACGGCGAGCTCCCCTTGACGTTGCAGAGCCGTCGCCTCGAGATCCGCCCTGCGCGAGAGCGCCATGAGCCGGTACAGCTCGCGAAGCTCCTTCTCCTTCAACCCGATCGAGGACGCGTCAGGTTGGGGCTCACCAGCGACGGGAAGGACCCGGAACGGACGTTCCGTCTCGGTCATCCTTTGTCCCAGATCTTCGCCCAGCCCCGTCCTCCCGGCACCCAGTACAGACGGACCCGGCCAATCTTCCCGATCCGCTCGAGGGCGAACGCATCCGCCGCGGACGAGGTGCTGATGTGGCGGTCCCGAGCTACATGGAAGATCTCGCGGAGAGTCCGATAAATGGACTCCACGCGAGCCTTGGCGCGCTCCGGGTTGTAGCCCTGGAGCTCGTCGGCCACGTTGATAAGCCCTCCAGCGTTGATGACGTAGTCGGGCGCGTACACGATGCCGAGCTCGGCCAGGGCCTCACCGTGCTCGGATCGCTCGAGCTGATTGTTGGCCGAGCCGGCCACGACCTTGCACTTCAGCTCCGGGATCGTGTCGTCGCGGATGATGCCGCCGAGCGCGCAAGGCGCGAAGATGTCGCATTCCTCCGCGTGGATCTTGTCGGGATCCGCCGTCTCCACCCCGAAGTCCCGGACTGCGCGAGCGACCGTATCCACGTCCACGTCGGAGACGACGAGCTTGGCTCCAGCCTCAACCAGGTGCCTTACCAGGTGGTAGCCGACCTTGCCGACCCCTTGGACGGCGACCCGCCGACCTTCCAGAGTGTGCTCTTGCCACGCTTCCTCCGCGCAAGCCTTCATGCCGAGGAAAACTCCATAGGCCGTGACCGGAGACGGATCGCCCGATCCGCCCAGCTCCGGAGCCACCCCGGTCACGTAGCGGGTTTCCCGACGGATCACGTCCATGTCGTCCCGGTTGGTCCCGATGTCCTCCGCGGTGATGTAGCGCCCTCCGAGGGTCTCGATGAAGCGACCATAGGCACGGAGGAGCTCCTCGGACTTGATGCGCTTCGGGTCGCCGATGATCACGGCTTTGCCGCCACCCAGGTCCAGGCCCGCGGCGGCCGCCTTGTAGGTCATCCCTCGGGCGAGTCGAAGGACGTCCCGCAGCGCCTCCTCCTCGCTTTGGAACGGGTAGAAGCGCGTTCCGCCCAGCGACGGGCCGAGGGTCGTCGAGTGGATGGCTACGATGGCTCGGAGACCCGTTGGGGGGTCGTGGAAGTACACGACCTGCTCGTATTCGCCCTCGAGCGCGTCGAAGACTGACACTTAGATGTGTGCCACCGCCTTCGACGTCGGCTGTCGTCTCACTCGCAAGCCTCCGGGTGATCGGCTCGGGTGGCGCGGAGGCAGTCTAGCAAACGGACGACGCGCGGCTTCAGTGCTTGACCGGCCAGAGCAGGCTCGTGAGTGCCGTCTTCACGACCCGCTTGGCGATCTGTCGGTGCTCCGCGGCTTGAGCGTGCCTGGTGCCCCGGGCCACCCGGTACGCCTCGGCCTCACGCATCCGCTCCTGGATGCGGGCCCTGGTGAGATCCGGTCCCATCGATCCGTACATCGCGACCTCCTTTGTGCTCGTCCTCGTTCTATGAACGAAGGTACGTCGACCCCCGGGGCCGAGTCGGTGGTCGGGGTCACCGGGCGACCGTGACGTCTGGCAGCCCGCTTTGGTGATCCCCATCACTATTGGGAGGGCAGGCCGGGATCTGCCGGTCGCCCGGTTCGGGGTGGTATCGCTCGGAGGGGCCCTCGTAGAATGCGGCCGTGATTCCGTGCGCCTATCTCCGGGTCTTTCGTCCCCTCGAGACGTACACCGAGGAGGAACGGCTCATATGGGAGCGCTACATCCTTTCCGGAGGGGCCCCACCATCGCCGCGCCCGATCTATCGGGACGAGGCCACGCAGATGCAGGGGCATGTCGGACTGCTGGCCTCCGAAGAGGGGGATTACGCGGAGATCCGGCTGGTTGACGGCAGCTACTACATCTGTCCATGGCGGACCCGGCTGCGGATCCTCGCCGGGATCCTGTCGTTGCGAGGGTCTCTCCGGGAGTCCGCCCCACCCGAGATGGTCGACGCGTTCGTGCCCGAGGCGGAGGCTCGACGAGCAGCGAGGGAGCTCGCGCGGCTGAAGCGTCGCGATCCGTCCGTGGGACCCGCCATGCTCCAGAGCCCCTGGCACGTGCCGGTCCGGTGGTTCATCCTGGTCGGAGAAGAGGAACGCCGCCTCATCGAGACCCGGCCCGGCGAGTTCCGACTCTTCTACTGGACGCCCATCGGCAAGGCGAAGAAACGGGCCGAGCGCGCCCTGCAGGTTCTCCGACGGACAGAGCTTGCACCTGTGGCACAACTCGTGCGGGAGCTGGCTCAGTGGCTATCGGCCTTCCACCCAGGGTCCATGGTCGAGCTGGACTATGCGGGGGTGTCGTCTCTGTTCTCCTGGGACGAGCTGGACAACGACCACGGTGGCCAGGAGATCCAGGAGGCGGTCGAGGCCCTGGCCGAGCCGGGGGGCATGGCCCGGGCGGCGGAGCTGTACCAGCTGGTGGCGAACAGGTGGGCAGACGCCATGAGCCGGGAGTCCATGAACTGAGGGAGAAGCAGGACTTCTCCCGGCGGGTGTTCAGGTATCGCGGCTACAGGGTGCAGAAGGTCCAGGCCGGATGGAGCGTCTTCCTCGGCAATCGAGAGGTCGGGTGGGGCTCGACGAAGCTGCGGGCCAAGCAGCTCGTTGATGAGATCCTCGAAAAGCCGGAGCGGGCCGGCTAGAGGGGTGGCGAGGGGCAGAATCGAACTGCCGACACCGCGGTTTTCAGCCGCGTGCTCTGCCAACTGAGCTACCTCGCCTCGGGGGCCCTTTCGAGGGCCAGCCGCTTCGTTACCTCCCGAGGGGGGCCTCTGCGGTCCCGACCGGATTTGAACCGGCGATCTCCGCCTTGACAGGGCGGCGTGTTTAACCAGGCTACACCACGGGACCCTATCCGCTTTCGCGTGCCCCCAACGGGATTCGAACCCGTGTCTCCGCCTTGAAAGGGCGAAATCCTAGGCCGCTAGACGATGGGGGCGACCCCATGCGCCCCCGGCCCGGGGGCAGCGCGGCAAGTATATCGCCCGGTGACGAGCCCAGCGCGAAGACATCAAGTCATGGTCGCCTTCCGCCAAACGACTCAAGCCAACCGAACGACCCGCGAGGGCAACCGTTTGGGCGAACGTCCTATCCAGCACGAACCCGGCGTTGACGACACTCGTGTCAATGGACTGGAAAGCGCGGTTCCCGGTGGGACTTTTCCTCCTGGCGGCGCTGATGCTCGCCGGGGGAGTTTCCGCGGCGACGTCGATGAAGGTGGCGGCGACGAATCGGACGACCGTGGCGCTCGTTTCCGAGAGCGATTCAGAGCACCCCTCCGGGGCCGACGAATCTGAGACCTCAGAGCCCAGGGAGGACTCCGAACCGGCCGAGGGTGAGGGCCAGAGCCGGCACGGAGGAAGCGTCGCTCGGTTCCATGAAAGCTGCGAACTCCCTGCAGGGGCCGCCGCGCTCGAGGAGAACTGGACCCACGGGGACTATGTCAGCGCCTACGCGAAAGGAGCCGACCGAGAGGCCCATGTCGTCGCCGCTCACAGTCCCTGCGGCAAGCCGATGAAGTCCGTGGAGAAGAACAACAAGGACAACAAGGACCGGAAGGACAAGCACGGCAAGTCCCATGGCCAGGCTGGGAAGCGCGGCCAGAGCAAGAACCACAACGCCTGACTCATATCGCATTCCCTCGACAACCGCCTCGAGCTACACGTCCCCACGGGACGTGCTCAAATCCTCCCGTGTCGCAGGCGTTGGGCCCGTGACCTCACCCAGGAGGCTAGAGATGGAGGCTCTCGTCACTTTGTCGGAGGAATCCCGGGTCACCGCGGGGATCCTCCTGCTGACCATCGTCGCGGTCGAATACGGGGGCACGTTCATGCTCCGGGTGGTCCGTGGACGGCAACCGACCACTGCCTTCCAGGCGGCCTTCTTCCGAGCTGGGCACGCTCACGCCGGCGTGTTGGTGATCCTCGCCCTCGTGGCTCAGATCCTGGCCGACGCGGCCGACCTGCATGGATTCGCGTCCACGCTCGCCCGCGGAGCGATTCCCCTGGCGGCGATCCTGATGCCGGCCGGTTTCTTCTTCTCCTCGGCCGGAAGAGCCGTGACCAGGCCGAATGGATTCATCGTCCTGCTCTACCTCGGAGCCGCGTCCCTGGCGGCAGGGGCGGTCGCTCTGGGCATCGGCCTGCTGACCGCGTGAGCGGTTCGACCTTCAGGCGGCCCGATCTCCGGTATCCGACCTGCGGTCGGTCGGCCGACTCTCCGGTCGTTCGGTCAGAGATCCGATCACCGGCGCGGGCAGCGCCCGGGTGACGCCTGGTAGCCCGAGGATCCCTGACAAGATCTGCTCCCGAAGATCCCGGGTCGAACCTGCACGAGCCAGGGCAATCGCGTCGTAGGCGCCGCTCAGGTCCTGGGCGGCCAGGACGCCCGGGAGCTCCAGCAGCTTCTCCGCGAGTGCCTGCCCGGGTACTTCGGTCTGGATCAGAACGTATGCCCGCAAGAGAGTCCCTCCCCTCGTTCCGCCTGAAGGCCGCAACACCCGGAGGAAGGCTTACATTCCGCCGCCCAACACCACGGGGGGCGGGTCGCCAGCCCGTATCTCCCGTCAGGAACCGTCGACTCCGCGGACCGGCCCTGCGGGTACGGCCGCCAACGTCAGGGTGGCACCAGCGGGGTCGGCGACGATGGCAAACCGGCCGATCTGGATATCCATGGGAGGCATCACGACTCTTCCGCCCAGCTCTTCCGCGCGGGACACACTCTGGTCCGCGTCGGCAACGGCGAAGGAAACCGTCCAACGGGGCGCTGGATCCTCCGGAGGAGTGGGGGCATGGATGCCGCCGATCAGGAGATTCCCGCGCGTGAAAATCGCCCGGGGGATACCGGCCGGAACGTCCTCGGCCTCCCATCCGAACAGCTCACGGTAAAAGTCCTTCGCCGCGTTCATCTCAGCAGCAACCAGCTCGTTCCAACCCCACGCCCCGATGTCGTTGACGTATGCCGCGCCGATGTGGCCCTTCGCCCGCCACAGGGTCACCTCAGCACCCGCCGGGTCACGGATCGGCGACATCCGGGCCACGCCTTGGATGTCGAAGGGCTTCGCGAGCACCTCCGCCCCGAGCGCTGCGGCCCGAGAGGTCGCCTCATCGACGTCGTCCACCGCGATGGAGGAGCTCCAACCGATCCCTTCCTCGGGGGAGTGTCGATGGATGCCGGCGACGTCCTTTCCGCCGAGCCGGCACATCGTGTAGGTCTCCGCGCCGCCTGCCGGCAGGTCCTCCATCTCCCAGCCGAACAGGCCGCCGTAGAACGCTTTGGCCCCTGCCACGTCGGTGGTTCCAAGGTCGATCCAGCAGAAGGTTCCGTTCGGATAGTCCTTGACCTCTCCCATCGTCCACTCCGGAGCTCGCTCGCCTCATCCAAGCAACGATGTGAAGGTCGCGCAACCAGCAGACGCGGGCTCCGGGGCAGCGAACAGCCGTTGGGGATACCCGTCACATAGGGGAAGGAATCTACGCTGCGCTGCCCGATGCCTTCCGGTCGCAGGCGGATTAGGCTTCCCCGTCGTGCGTCCGACGGACGCTTCGACTTCTGACATTCAGGAGGGCAACCTCGGGAAGGAGCGTGTCGTGCGGTCTCAAAAGCTTGCTTGGTGGTCTCGATCCTCGCGCTGGGACTCGTCGGACTTCTCGTGGTGCCCTCTGGGGCCGCCGTCGGCTCAGTGACGGGGAACCGTTTGGAGATCGGGGGCGTCGGCACCTATCGCGTCGACGGAGTAAGGGACAGGTTCCAGCGCACCGACATCGCTCGGACCGGGGCCGACATCGTCTTCGTCCGAGAGTCGTACGTGATCATCAGGGCGAACTCCCGGAATCTGGCGTCCATCAGGGCGTTGGGCTATCGCCCCGTGTCGACCCCGAGCCCCGCTGACTTCCCGCCTGCGGACGCGGGGTACCACAACTACGCCGAGATGATCGCCGACATCCAGGCCACCGCCGCCGCCAACAAGGACATCGTGAGCGTGTTCTCGATCGGGAGGTCATTCGAGGGCCGGGACATCTGGGCCGTGAAGATGAGCGACAACGTCTACCAGGACGAGAACGAGCCTGAGGTGGTCTTCGACGGTCTACACCATGCCCGCGAGCACCTGACGGTGGAGGAGACGCTCTCGATCATGCACATGCTGGTCGACAATTACGACCACAAGTACAGAATTCTGAACATCGTCGACGAACTGGAGATCTACATCCTGTTCGGTATCAACCCGGATGGCGGGGAGTACGACATCCTGAATGGCCAGTACCACTTCTGGCGGAAGAACCGTCAGCCGACCCCTCGGCCTCCGAACGTCGGCACCGACCTGAACCGGAACTACAACTACAAGTGGGACTGCTGCGGCGGGTCGAGCGACTTCGAAGGGGACGAGACCTATCATGGTCCGTTCCCACACTCCGCGCCCGAAGTGGCAGCGTACGCTGCCTTCGTGAACAGCCGGGTGATCGGAGGCAAGCAGCAGATCAAGGCGTCCATCAGCTTCCACACGTATGGCCAGCTCGTGCTGTGGCCGTACGGCTACACGTTCCAGGACGTGCCACCCGACATGAATCCCACGGACCACCAGGTCTTCGTGACGATGGGAACGGCGATGGCCAACCTGACGTGCAGCCAGCAGGACGGCTGCTACACGCCGGAACAGGCCAGCGACCTCTACATCACCGACGGGACGAACCTCGACTGGATGTACGGGGCCCACCGGATCTTCGCCTTCACGATCGAGATGTATCCGGAGTGCTGCGACTTCTATCCGGACGACGAGGCCATTGCAGCGCAGACCGAGCGGTTGGAGCCGGTGATCATGTACCTCCTGGACCACGCGGACTGCCCGTACGAGGTGATCGGACAGCCCTGCGGCTAGACCCTGGAAACCCTGACCACGAGGCGGCGACAGGCCGGTTTGAGTCCGGCGGCCGGGGCGCCTAGGGTCGAATCCCATCGGGCCCTGAGCACGTCCAGTCCATGCGGTAGGGGTGCCAGCAGGGCAAGGAGTCAGGAAGAGCTTCGGGGAGGAGGGGAGGCCATGTTCACGCGCACGATTCGGTGGCGAGCACTCGCCGCGGTATCGGTCGCCGTTGTCGTTGGGCTCGTCTTCGCCGGTCCGGCCGGGGCCAGCAGCAGCAGTCCGGCGGGTCGGTTGCCGCGGAGGGAGGGACCGGCGCCGGTGTTGGGCGTCGGCGACCCGGCCGCGATAAGGGGCCGATACATCATCGTCTTCCACAAGGCCGCTTCCGTGGCGGCAGAGCGGTCCGCGCGCGACAGCGCACGACGGCTCGGGGCGACGATCCATTATCAGTACCGCCACGCCCTGCGAGGGTTCGCCGCGACGCTCTCCAGAGGCGCGCTGGACGCGCTTCGCAACAACTCGAACGTCAGCTACATCGACGCGGACCGCACGGCGGTCGCGAGCGCCGTCCAATCGCCCGTGACGTGGGGGCTCGACCGGATCGACCAGCGGAACCTGCCTCTGTCGAACAGCTACACCTACAACTTCACCGGATCCGGCGTGAAGGCCTACATCATCGACACGGGCATCCGCTTCACCCACACGCAGTTCGGCGGCCGCGCGATCAGTGGGTATGACGCGATCGACGGGGGCTCGGCGGATGATTGCAACGGCCACGGCACCCACGTGGCGGGAACGGTCGGCAGCGCCACTTACGGCGTTGCCAAGAGCGTCACGCTCGTCGCCGTTCGCGTGCTGAACTGCAACGGGTCCGGATCGACCGCCGGCGTGATCGCCGGGGTCGACTGGGTCACTGGGAACCACGGGGCAGGCCAGCCGGCCGTGGCGAACATGAGTCTGGGCGGACCGGCCAACAGCTCGCTCGACAACGCGGTCAACAATTCCATCAACGACGGAGTGACCTACTCGATCGCGGCCGGCAACTCCAATGCGAACGCCTGCAACTACTCGCCGGCCCGTGTGGCGGCGGCGATCACGGTGGGAGCAACCACCTCGTCCGACGCTCGCTCCTCGTTCTCGAACTACGGGACGTGCCTGGACATCTTCGCCCCGGGATCGAGCATCACCTCCACGTGGCACACCAGCGACAATGCCACCAACACGATCAGCGGCACGTCGATGGCCGCGCCTCATGCCGGGGGTGTGGCCGCCCTCTATCTCCAGAGCAATCCATCGGCGTCGCCGGCGACGGTCCGCAATGCGATCGTGTCCTCGGCGACCCAGGGCGTCCTGTCCAGCGTCGGGAGCGGTTCTCCCAACCTGCTGCTGTTCTCGCTGCTGACGGAGCCTCCGCCGCCTCCGCCACCGCCCCCAGGGCAGTGCGGGTTGCCCGAGTCGTATAGCGGCACGCTGTCCGGAGCGGGCGACTTCGACTACCACCCGAACGGGAACTACTTCTACTCACCCCGATCGGGGACCCACACCGGATGCCTCCGCGGGCCGCAGTCCGCCGACTTCGACCTGTACCTGTACAGGTGGAACGGCTTCAGGTGGGCCCTGGTCGCA
Source organism: Actinomycetota bacterium (assembly GCA_046726275.1). GTDB lineage: Bacteria > Actinomycetota > UBA4738 > UBA4738 > UBA4738 > DASXTW01. The sequence continues at coordinate 4,629 of JBKPAF010000021.1, read as the reverse complement.
GCCAGCGAGAGCTCCGATTCATCGGAGGACATCAACTACAACGGCACTGTGGGCTACTACCTCTGGGAGGTGTATTCGTTCAGCGGGAGCGGGAGCTACGAGTTCGGGATGCGGCGACCATAGACTTCGCGCCGCCGAGCGCTGAGCCCGAGCTGGCTCCGAGCCGCGAGGCGTCGGGGTGACTTGAGCTCGCCCCGCTAGTCGAGGAACAGGCAGAACGGATGGCCGGCCGGGTCGAGCAGTACGCGCACGTCAGGTTGCGGCTGGGCCTCGGCGAGCCGGGCTCCGGATGCGAGAGCGTGAGCTTCGGCGGCGTCGAGGTCATCGACCCAGAAGTCCAGATGCAGCATCTTGTCCTGACCACCGGGCTGCTCCGGCCACGTCGGTGGGCGGTACCACGCCTCGGCCTGGAAGGACAGACCGGTACCCCCGGCAGGGTCGGGCATCAGGACGAAGTCAGCCTCGCGGTACTTCACCTCCCATCCGAGCAGTCGACCGTAGAACTCCGCCATCGCGTCCGCGTCCGGGCAGTCGATGCAGATGGTGGCCAGCCGTAACGAAGGCCGCGAATCCTGCGGTGTGTTCGCCACGCTGCTTCCTCCCCGGCCGGGCCGCGATCAGTGTAGTGGGCCGGTGGCAGTGGGCCGTGAAGGGATTTAACCTTCGACACCGGGGGGGTAAAAGCCCGATTCGTGCTGAGTTTACTCCCTGCGGCGATTACCCAATCCGTGAGTACGACCAGGGGTTTTGTCTACCCAACCTACCCATCACTGCGGGACGCGTGGTCCACTCGGCCAAGTGTCCGGTTCTCGTGGCCCGATAGCCGATCCGGCCAGACGGTGGATAGAGCGGGAGAGGGGCGGGCCATGGCCGGGGGGAATCGGCCAGAACGCCGGTGTGGACTGTTGACGTAATCAGGGTGGCCTGGACCCTCGAGAACGAGGAAGGCCATCCGCCCGCCTGACCGAGAGGTTAAGATCCTGCTCTCGACCTAGCCCTCTCCGGACCGAGGAGATGAAGTCGTGACCACCGAGATCTGGAGTCTGTCGAAGAAGGCCGCGAGCTACCGTCCCGCGCCGCGCCCCGAGGTCAGGTGTCAGGTCTGCAAGTACATGTTCCCGGCGCTCGCGGTCGGCGGATGCCGTCTGGTCCGGGGGCTCATCCACGCCGGGGACACCTGCGACCGGTTCACCGCACGGCGCTCTTCCGGCTGATCGGCTCTCCGAGCCGCGAAGGGCGCGAGAACCGACCTGATTGGTTCGTTCCCGTTCTGCCCAGAATGTCCCTTCGACGCATCCACCGGGCCGGCCTCGGCGTACGCCGCGAACCGCTCGGCAGCCTGCGCCGGTGTGCCCGGGTGCAAGGTACGTGTCATCTGGCCGAGTATGAAGAGGCCACGAAAGGGCCTCTGAGCAAGAGCCCCACGTAGAAGAATCACGGCAAATGAGTGAGGTGCCTCCCCCCACCCGTAGCAGAATCCTGGGTAGCTCGGACTAAGGGGGACGTCGTGGAAGAGCAGCCGTCTACGAAGGGCATCTCTCGTCGATCGATGATGAAGCGCCTTGGGGCTGGTGCGGCGGTGGCGTGGTCGGCGCCGGTCCTCTCAACTTTCCGGGCTCCGGCCTTTGCCCAACAATACGGACTGTGCGACGCGCCCTGCACGGACTGTCAATTCGGCGCCCCGTGTGGCGGATGCGGCGCCTGTGTCGGAGTACCCAACCCCGACTGCTTCTGTGCGGATACCGGCATCTGTCTAGGTCAGCAGCCAATCTGCCAGAGCAACACAGACTGCGACCAATGGTGCGGTGAGCCGGGTGGGCGTTGCGCTCCCTGTGAGTTCGACCCGTCATGCTTCGATGGCGGTGGGTCGTGCTGGTGCCCATGCGCATCCGGTCAGCGGCGTGTCAGGAGCGGTAAGGGCGTCTTCGTGGTTCGAGCCTAAGGCGAAGACGAGACCCACGAATCACGACCTGAGCGAGCGTACAAGTCGCCGGAGGAGCCCGATCGTCCCCGAAGCGGGGCCGAGGGCCGGATTCGTGCAATTACTCTTCCTCGCACGCGGCGTCCCAGAGGTATAGCCGGAAGATGCCGACCGAGAAGCTTCGTTAGACGCGTCCAAGAAAATGGCCTGACCCTTCAGTCCTTCCCCCCTTCTTGTCTGGGTGGTCACCTCCCGCGTTACGCGTCCTCCAGGGCCCGGAGAGCGAAATACATTTCAGCCGCCCGGAGGAGCTGGCGGAGCGTCTCGAGGTGTACAGAGTCTCGATCGTCCACCACGATCCGGATGCTCGGTCGCAAGGCGACGCGCTGAGGGCTCGAGCGCTATTGTTTCGAGATCGCTGTCGGAACAGAGCTCGGCTCGAGCCGCCCATGAGCCGCGTTGAGGTCCGCGACCTCGGCGAGCCCGAGGCAGTCGTGAGCCATCCGCTGGGTGCTTCGTACCAGGTTCGCCTTGCCCAAACGGTGATCAGCCGCCACGTTCTCCAGCCTGGCTGGAGTTGGGAGGAGCATGCCAGGCCCGCGGTCGGGACTCCCTCATGCGAGCTCTACCACCGCGGCGTGGTCCTCAGCGGACAGATGGGCATTCGGACCGATGAGGGCGAGGAGCTCATCATCGGCCCCAACCATGTGTTCGACCTACCGCCCGGGCACGTGACCTGGGTGGAGGGCGACGACGTGCTGGTGATGGTCGACTGGGCCGGCGGCGCCGGATTCGACCCGCGGCCTGGTGGGGAAGCGCGCGCGATGGCCACCATCCTGTTCACCGACATCGTCGACTCGACTGCTCTCGCGCGTGACGCCGGCGACGTGTCGTGGAAACGGACCGTGGCCATGCACGACGACGTCGTCCGCAGCGTCCTCGCAGGTTTCGGCGGCCGGGAGGTCGAGACCGCCGGGGACTCGTTCCTAGTTGTGTTCGACAGTGCCGAAGGCGCGATCCGCTGCGGACTTGCACTAATCGGCGCCCTTGCCGCGATACAGCTCCAGATCCGGGTCGGCATCCATAGTGGCGAAGTGGCGATGAGCGGCGACCACGTCCGGGGCTTGGCCGTGCACGCTGCGGCCCGCATCGTGGCCCAGGCGGGAGCCGGCGAGGTCCTCGTGTCGGGTATCACTCGCGACCTTACTGAGGGCGCCACGGGATTGACGTTCGAGTCTCGGGGCCGACACCGCCTCAAGGGCCTGGATCGGGAGCACGAACTGTTCGCCGCAGGATCGTCCGCCGGGTAGGCGCGCCAATCCTCTGTTCACCTCCCGTTCAGGGCTTCCAGCCCAGGGCGGAACTCTGGCCCGGTACCTTGTCGTTGTTGGGCGGCGGTAGCTTGTCGAGTGGATTGGGCCAGGCCGTATCCGGGTCATCGGCCCGAACAAACAGGTTCCCACTCCCTGAACAGCGGGATGGTCGCCGAGGAGACGCGTTCCCCGCCGGTAGAACTCTCCGCGCCCAGAGCCTTCCGTGTCGATATGGGCAGTAGTCGTGAGCACGTACAACACGTCGGGGGCGACTGGCCGCCCGAGTGGCAAACCGCAGCAGTAGATACGCCCTCACTCTGTCGATCCGCGGACAACGCACCCTAAAGCGAAGACTCGCCTAAGGTGGTTCGACGCTAAGAGCCTGCCCCCCCGTGTCTGCTTTCGACAGCTCCTGTTCAAGTTCCAGGGTGATGCGGCTTGGTCCCTTGAGATACGCCACCCGCACCCCCCAGGTCCGATCCGCCGGTTCCTCGATCACTTCGGCTCCGCGACCAACCACTGTTCGGAAGTCGGCGTCGCAATCGGCGGTTGCGTATCCGATCGTTGTGAGGGTTTCTTCCTCATCTTGGTCGAGGACCAAGAGGACCGGGCCAAACCGGAGAACGGCCATGCGTTCCTCCCGATATGCAGGCTCAGCACCCCACACCCGGGCGAACCAGGCCAATGCACCGGCGAGGTCGCGTACGAAGACGTGAAAGTGGTTGCCCTCCATTCCCAACTCCCTCCCTGCGGAACTCATCCTCAAACGTGCCTCCCTTTCCGTCAATCGTGCGGGGACAGCAGACCTGCCCGCCCTCGACCCTTTCGGTCCGCGGATAGAGTTCCCAAAGCGAAAACTTAGCTCTCGGTGACTATGTGGGAGGTGCGGCGGAAGCGCAACGTCCCGGCCAGGATGAGGGTCCGATGGCCGGGTATTTCGACGGCGGACTTCTCCACGAAGTCAGATACGCGTCAATCGGACACTTCCGCAGCGACGCTCAAGATGACCCGGTACGGCAACGCCGGAGCTCGTCCCGAGTAACCTCAACCCCTGCTTCGCGCAAACGTTGCTCGAAGTGTTGCCACTCATGCTCTTCGCCTGTCTCCTCGGCATTGTCGGGCAAGACCACGTTGTAGACGTTGCGCACGACGTGGGCGAGCGAGACCCCGCCCAGCGGCGCCGACGTCGTCCACCCCCGGTCGTTCAGGAGCATCACTTCACGCCCGTCGGACAGCAGCGCGAACTCACGCACTTTGCACGACGTCCCGCCGCCTGAGCCCTCCTTGAGGTCACCCCAGGCCCCGAGGCTCACTACAGCGACTGGATTGGCGTTCATAGAACTGGACGGTACGACCTAGCCGGACGGCTCGGCGGAGGCCGAGGAGCGGGCCCGG
>JBKPAF010000020.1:0-12990 GCA_046726275.1 Actinomycetota bacterium | reverse complement strand
GCTCAGTGGTGGGGCGAGACCGGGGCCGTTCGCGTCGAGACGAGCGACCGGGCGGGGCCGACCGTTGTGGTGCGGCGGGCCGGATCGCCGCTGGAGCCGACGGCGAGGGCGGAGCTCTTCCGGCCGAGGATGCCGGGGTCCGGATCGGGGAGCAAGGTCGGGCTCTACGTGGCCCGGGGACTGGCCGAGGCTCACGGGGGGAGGGTGGAGACCGACACGACAGATGGAATCTCGTTCACCCTCACGTTGCCTCGCGCCGATCGGTCATCGTGACCGGAGTCGAGGCGCGAGCGCACCCGTCGCCTCAGAACCTCGTGAGGGGCCCACTAGACTAGCCAGCCACCATGGCCGAGCCGAACGCGGAAGAAGCCCTCCGGACGCTCGAGCGTGAGCTGGAGCGGGGGTTGGGGCTGTTCGCTGCGGCAATCAGCCTGAAGGAACTGGAGGAAGCCGAAACCGCGGTGCTCGGCCGGAAATCATCATTCTCGGCCGTCCAGCGAACCCTCGGCGGTCTGTCCGAGGACGATCGCCGCCGGGTTGGTCAACGAACGAATGAAGTCCGCGAAGCCCTCAGGAATGCCATCGCGGTCCGACGGGCCGAGCTCGATCGAGAGCGCGAAGCCGAGCTCCTGATGGCGGACCGGGTCGACCTCTCGCTGCCGGGGCGACGACCCCGTCCGGGGTCGATGCATCCGCTCGCCCTTGTCGAGGCTCGGATCGTCGACGTGTTCACGCATATGGGGTACCGCGTCGTGGAAGGTCCGGAAGTCGAGACCGACTGGTACAACTTCCAGGCTCTCAACATCCCTCCCGACCATCCGGCCCGCACGGAAAAGGACACCTTGTACCTGGACGTCCCGGGACATCCCGACTTGCTCCTTCGCACCGAGACGTCGGCAATGCAGATCCGAACCATGGAACGGCAGGAACCTCCGGTCTACGTGATCGCGCCCGGCCGGGTGTTCCGGCAGGACACGCCCGACCCGACCCACACCCCGGTGTTCCACCAAGTTGAGGGGCTGGCCGTCGACGAAGGCATCACCATGGCCGACCTTCGGGGCACGCTCGCTTCCTTCGCCCGTGCGATGTTCGGTGAGGACACGCGGATCCGATTCATCCCCGACTTCTTCCCGTTCGTGGAACCGGGCGTGGAGCTCGCCGTCTCCTGCTTCCTATGCCGCGGCGTGGGCTGCCGGACGTGCAAGTTCGAAGGCTGGATCGAACTGCTCGGGGCCGGCATGGTGCATCCCAACGTCTTGCGCAACGTGGGGTATGACCCCGAGCGCTACACGGGATTCGCCTTCGGCATGGGGATCGAGCGGGTGGCAATGGTCACGTTCGGCGTAGACGACATCCGCCTGTTCTTCGACAACGACGTCCGTTTCCTGTCTCAGTTCGAAGCCGTCGGGTGAGCCGATGAAGGTCCTTCTCAACTGGCTCCGAGAGCTCTGCCCGACCGATCACTCGGCCGAGGAGCTCGCGGATCGACTGACGGAGCAGGGGGTCAAGGTCGAATCCGTCAGCCGCCCATGGGAGCGAATGGCCGGCGTGGTCGTGGCTCGGGTCCTGGAGGTTCGAGACCACCCCGACTCGGACAAGCTCTGCCTGGCCCGGGTGAGCTTCGGTGCAGGCGAGCGCGAGCTCGTCGTCGGGGTTCGGAACATGAAGGCCGGGAATCTGGTCCCGCTGGCGGGGCCCGGAGCAACGGTCCCCGCCCTGCCCGAGCAGCTGTCGGCCCGAAAGATCAGGGGTGTGCTGTCCGAAGGGATGATCTGCTCGCCCCGGGAGCTTGGCATCTCCGCGGACCACTCAGGGATCCTCGTTCTCCCTCCGGACACGCCGGTGGGCGCCGACTTCAAAGAGGCTTTCGGGCTCGACGACGCCGTCCTCGACGTGGAGGTCAAGTCGAACAGGCCCGACCTGCTCTCCGTGGCCGGAGTGGCCCGCGAAGCGTCCGTCGTCACGGGCGTTCCTTTCGTGCCGCCCGACACAACGTTGGTCGAGGCCGACGAGAAGGCGGCCGATGCGGCCACGGTCGACGTGCTCGATCTCGAGCGGTGCCCGCGCTATCTGGCCAAGGTCGTCCGCGACGTGACAGTTGGCGCTTCACCCATCGGGGTGCAGGCCCGACTGACCGCCATGGGGATGCGGCCGCTGTCGAACGTCGTCGACGCCACCAACTACGTGATGCTCGAGATGGGTCAGCCCATGCACCCGTTCGACCTCGCGCTGCTCGACGGCGCGGCGGTCGTCATCCGGCTCGGGGCCGACGGCGAGCGGCTGGTCACACTGGACGACGTCGAGCGCGTGCTCACCCAAGAAGATCTCCTGATCGCCGACAGGTCCAAGGGGATCGCCGTCGCCGGGATCTTCGGCTCGGCAGCGGCCGAGGTCTCGACCAGCACCTCGGACGTGTTGCTCGAAAGTGCCCACTTCCAGCCGCAGGGCGTGCTGCGGACGGCTCGCAGGCTGGGTCTCCGGACGGAGGCATCCGTCCGGTTCGAGCGGGGGACGGACCCCGAGGCCGTCGATCGTGCCGCAGATCGCGCGGCCAGGCTGATCGTGGAATGGTCGGGGGGGAGGGCGCTGGCCGGTTCGATCGACGTCGGAGGGGCCCCGGAACGCCGCCGAGTAGCCATGCGTCCCTCTAGGGCCTCGCGGGTTCTCGGGTACGACGTCTCCAACGAGGAGGCCGTGGACGCTTTCGCGCGACTCGGCATGGAGGTGGCTGCCAGGGACGATTCGGTCGAGGTCGAGGTGCCGAGCTATCGGTGGGACCTGCACTTCGAAGAGGACCTGATCGAAGAGGTGGCCAGGATCCAGGGGTACGGGCGGGTCCCCGAGACCATGCCCGCCGTGCGCCAGGCGGGTGGCCTGCCTGAGAGCTACGCGCTTCGCCGGAAGGTCCGCGAAGCGATGGTGCGGGCCGGGCTCCGTGAGGCGTGGAACTACTCGTTCGCCTCGGCGGCTGATCTCGAAATGATGGGCTATGACGCGGCTCAGGCAATCAGGGTGGCCAACCCACTGACGTCCGACCAGGAGTTCCTGAGGACGAGTCTCCTCCCCGGACTGATGCGATCCGTTCTGCACAATGCGTCGCGACGGGTGTCCGGGGCAGCCCTGTTCGAGGTGGGGCGGGTGTTCGGTCCGGGAGAGCCGCTCGGGGAACGGGAGCGGGTCGGCTTGATCCTGGCCGGTATCACGTCCAGAGGGCACCCGGGCGAGTCGCACCGGATGGACGTCTTCGATGCGAAGGGAGCCGTGGAGGCGTTGCTCTCCGCCTTCGCCATTACGGACTGGTCGCTCGGGGAGGCTCCGCCCGAACCGCTCCACCCGGGTCGGGCAGCGGTCGTGCTGATCGGAGGTGAGCCGGCCGGCGTCATGGGAGAGCTCCATCCTCGCGTCGTCGAGGACCTGGACCTGCCGGCGAGGACGTCGGTCGCCGAACTGGACCTTGCGGGAGTTTCGGATGCCTCCCCGCTCACCTTCGCCGTGCGCGAGATCCCCCGGTTCCCTCCAGTCCACCGCGACCTCGCGTTCGTGGTGGAGCGCGACGTTTCCGCGGGGCGGGTTGCCGAGACGCTACGGGAGGCAGGAGGAGAGCTCGTCGATTCCGTCCAGCTCTTCGACGTGTTCGCCGGCGACCCGATTCCCGAAGGGAAGAAGAACCTGGCCTTCTCGGTGGACTTCCGCGCATCCGACCGCACACTCACCGACGATGAGGCGGAGCGAGCGGTGGCCGAGATCGTGGCTCGCCTCGAACGCGACTTCGGGGCTGAGTTCCGGTCCGGCTGAGCCGGGATTACCTGCACTATCGCGTCCACGCGTCGGCGACTACCATCTGCCGCACATGGCACGGAACTTTCTGTCGATCGATGATCTCTCCTTCGGGGAGTTGGGCGAGCTGCTCGACCTCTCGGCGAAGGTGAAGGCGGCCCCCTCGGACTACGCGGGGCGGCTCTCCGGGATGTCCGTCGCCATGATCTTCGAGAAGCCTTCCACCCGCACCCGCGTCTCCTTCGAGGTGGGGATCGCCCAGCTCGGCGCCCATCCTGTGGCCCTGTCGTCGGGCGAGCTCCAGCTCGGGCGAGGAGAGACCATCGAGGACACCGGGCGCGTCATGTCCCGGTACGTCGACGCCATCGTCCTGCGGACCTTCGGACAGGAACGCCTGGAGAGCCTGGCCCGAACGGCGACCGTTCCCATCGTGAACGCTCTTTCGGACTTCGAGCATCCCTGCCAATGCCTGGCCGATCTCCTGACCGTGTACGAGCAGAAGGGGAGACTGGCCGGCCTCACGCTTGCCTACGTTGGAGACGGCAACAACGTCGCCCACTCGCTTTTGATCGGGGGAGCCAAGTCCGGGATGCATGTCCGGGTGGCTACGCCACCGGGATTCGAGCCGATCCCACAGGTGGTCCAGCGGGCCCAGGAGATCGGGGAGGAGACCGGCGGCGGAGCCGAAGTCACGAACGATCATGCTGAAGCCTGCGCGGGAGCGGACGTCCTGTATACGGACGTGTGGGCATCGATGGGGCAGGAGGAGGAAGCGGCGGAGCGGACTCTCATCTTCCAGAGCTACCGGATCGACGGGGCCGCGTTGCAGATGGCCGCGAGTGACGCCATCGTGCTGCACTGCCTGCCCGCCCACCGAGGACAGGAGATCACTGACGAGGTCATCGACGGCCCCCAATCGGTGGTGTGGGATCAGGCCGAGAACCGCCTGCACACGCAGAAGGCGCTCCTGCTCTGGCTGCTGGAACGCGCCTGAGGGGGGAGGACGTGCCGAAGGCGAAGGGACTGAACTGGCTGGGGACGAGGACCGAGCGGTTCGAGGAGACCGTCCGATTCCTCCAGGAGGTCCTGGGACTCGAGCTCCAGCACAAGGGCGAGGACTTCGCCATCCTCGCCCTCGAGGATGGGACCCACGTCGAGGTATTCGGCCCCGGCGAGAAGGAGCATCCCTTCATGACCATGGGACCCGTCGTGGGGTTCAAGGTCGAGGACGTCGCCGCCGTCAGGAAGGAGATGGAGGGGGCGGGCGTCGAGTTCCTCGATGCCGAGGTTCAGACGTACAAGAGCTCGTCATGGACCCACTTCCGGGCTCCGGATGGCAACGTCTACCAGATCGCCGACGACTAGCTCCCTTGTCAGCGGCCAGCATGTACGAACTACCCACACAAACCCCCGGCGATCTGTATGAATTGTTCGAGATCGAGCCGTGGTTCACTCCCTACGAGCTCGAACAGGCACGACATCGACTCATGCTCGAGCTTCACATGGGCGTGGGGCGTGGCCGGGACGAATGGGTCTCTCGCGTCAACGTGGGGTACCAGATCGTCTCTTCGCCGACGCTACGACTCTCGTACGACGCCAGCGACCGTGCGCGGTGTCCGTACTGTATGCACCCGATGCCGAAGGCGGCGATCGATTGGCAGCATCTTCGGCTCCATGGAGGGGTCGAGCGAGACGAACCCCGAGCGTGTGCGATCTGTCGCCGTCTCCCCACGGCCCGGTTCACGTTCCGGGCGGTGGCGCCGCTCGACGCTGAGGTTGGAATGTACGAGTTCGAGGGCCGCTGTGCCGCGCTTGTAGTCTCCAGCTCCAAGTCGGGTTCCAGGAGGCCAACTTTGCGCATGGCAAGCCTATTCGACGACTCCTCCCAGCCGTCCGGAGCCTGGTCCAGAACCGGTTTCAGGCGCGGAGCCGCCACGGGCTTCTCTTCGCGGTGATGGCCGGGGTCGCTCACTCTCCCAGGGAGGAATTCTGGTTGCAGGTCGTTGGCTATAGCGTGATGGCTGCGGGCCTTGTACTGCTTTTCATCGGCTTGCTGACGGCCCTGTCGTTCGACGAGGCCAAAGCACGCCTGGCGTTGCTCCAGTGGTGGGCACCGGGAGTGGTTCTCCTCTTCCTGGGAGCGTGGATCAAGCATCCAAGAGGCCCGTAAGGGTCGTATCGGACGGCATGAGGCGATGTCTAGAATCGCCTCCAGATGGCCAGAGCGAACGAGACGGTCGAAGCGCTGCTCCAGGAGTACGCGGATCTCCTGTCGATCTCGGGTGGGGATGCGTTCAGGGTTCGGACGTATGAGAAGGCAGCCCGGTCCATCGGTGGCTATCACGCTGACATCGCATCGCTCGACGACAAGGGCGTCCTGGCCATCCCCAACGTGGGCAAGTCGATCGCCGAGAAGATCCATGAGTACTTCCAGACCGGGTTGATCAATGCCCTGGAGGAGCTTCGAGCCCAGGTTCCGGCGGGCGTCCGCCAGATGATCTCGATCCCCGGGCTCGGACCGAAGAAGGCGATGGTTCTCTACAAGGACTTCCACATCGCGTCGATCGAGGAGCTCGCCGACGCCATCCACGAGGGCCGGCTGAAAGGGATGAAGGGCTTCGGGGAGAAGACCGAGTCGAACATCCTCCGCGGCATCGAGCTCATGCAGCAGTCGGGAGATCGGGTGCACCTCGGGCTGGCCATGGACCTGGCCGAAGAGATCATCGCCGAGCTCTCCCTGGTCGAGGGCTGTGCCAAGTGCACGTATGCGGGAAGCCTTCGGCGGATGGCCGACACCATCGGCGACATCGACATCCTTGTGGCGTCGGACCAACCCGATCCAGTGATGGAGGCCTTCGCCAATCTCTCCTATGTCGACCGGGTGGTCGCGCGAGGCGACACCAAGACGTCGATCCGGACGACCAAGGGCTTGCAGGTCGACCTCCGGGTGATCCCACCTGGATGCTGGGGCGCGGCCCTCCAGTACTTCACGGGGTCGAAGGCCCACAACATCCGCACGCGGGAGATCGCCGTCCGCAAAGGCCTGAAGCTCTCCGAATACGGGCTGTTCGACGCAAAGAGCGGCGACCTCATCGTCGCCGAGACGGAGGAGGAGGTCTACGAGCGGCTGGGGCTGCCGTGGATCGCCCCGACCCTCCGTGAGGATCGGGGCGAGATCGAGGCCGCCCTGCACGGTGAGCTGCCCACGCTCGTCGAGCTCGGGGACGTCCGGGGTGACCTCCACACGCACACGAACCTGACCGATGGCCTGGCCCCGCTCGAGCAGATGATCGCCACCGCGCGGGAGCGGAAGTACGCGTACTACGCGGTGACCGATCACGCGCCGAACCTGTGGATGCAGCGGATGACCGACGACAAGATGCTGCTCCAGCGCGCCCGGATTCGGGAGCTGGAGAAGAAGGGCAAGCTGGTCCTTCTACACGGATCGGAGCTCAACATCGACGCCGAGGGCAACGTCGACTGGGGGCCGGAGTTCCTCGGGGGGTTCGACGTCCTGGTCGCCTCCGTGCACACCGAGTTCAACCAGCCCAAGGAGGAGATGACCCGGCGCATCGTCCGCGCCTGCGAGAACCCGTTCGTGAACATCATCGGGCATCCCACCGGACGCAAGATCGGCCAGCGGCCGCCCATCGAGTTCGACCTGGATGAGGTCTTCGCCGCCGCGTCCAGGACCGGCACGGCCCTGGAGATCAACTCCTATCCCGATCGCCTCGATCTCCGGGATGAGCACGTGATGTGGGCCAAACGCCAGGGGGTCAAGTTCGCCGTCGACACCGACTCGCATTCGACGGTGCACCTGCCGTTCATGCGCTACGGCGTAGGGACTGCCCAGCGAGGGTGGCTAACGAAGGACGACGTCATCAACACGTGGCCCCTGGCGAAGCTCCGGAAGTTCCTGAAGAAGGGAAGGCCCTGAGGGGAGGGGGTTCGGATGGAAAGGGTGACGGGCATCGGCGGGGTGTTCTACAAGGCGCGGGACCCGAAGGCTCTCCTGGAGTGGTACCGATCCAACCTGGGGATCGAGTCCGCGCAGGACTTCACCGGCGCGGTATTCCGGTGGGGGAGCGAGGAGGCTGGAGGGAACGTGGGCTCGACCGTCTGGGCCCTCTTCCCTTCGGACACGACGTACTTCGGTTCTCCTGAGGCTGGGGGGATGATCAACTATCGCGTGAACGACCTGGATCGGATGCTGGAGCAGCTCCGGTCGGCAGGAGTCGAGGTCGATCCTCGAGTCGAGGACTCCGAGCTCGGCCGGTTCGGATGGGCTGTCGATGGCGAGGGGAACCGGTTCGAGCTCTGGCAACCGGCTCCGGGCCTGTAACAACGGTTCTCGATTTCCCCATATGGGCAAGGCGCTCCCGCGTTCCTTCTACTCGAGGTCCGCTGTCGATGTCGCCCGGGATCTCCTCGGGCGCCATCTGGTCCGACGTCTGCCGGAAGGTGCCGTCGCGGGTCGGATCGTGGAGTGCGAGGCCTACGAGGAGGGTGATCCCGCCAGTCACTCGTTCCGCGGGCTCACCGACCGAACTGCGGTGATGTTCGGGCCACCGGGGCGCCTGTATGTGTATTTCAGCTATGGCATGCACTTCTGCATGAACGTCGTGACGGGAACTGACGGCGAGGGAAGCGCGGTCCTCCTGCGTGCCGTGGAGCCTCTCGAAGGGATCGATCTGATGCGGGAACGGCGGGGCGTGACGGACCCTCGCATTCTGTGCGCAGGCCCCGGCCGATTGACGCAGGCCTTCGGGGTCAGCCGAGCCGACAACGGGCTGGACCTCGTATCGGGGAGCGAACTGTTCGTCACCGAGGGGACCGCCGCCAGGGGTGACGAGATCGGCGTCGGCCGGAGGATCGGGATCACCGTGGCCACCGAGAAACCGTGGCGCTTCCATGTGATCGGAAGCCCATTCGTCTCCAGTAGATTACCGTCGCCGCAGGGACGGCGGGCCGCGAGCCGACCCGATCGCGCTAGGGCGACGGGGACGGCGAAGGCGAAGGGGAAGGCGACGGCGAAGGCGTCGGAGAAGGTGAAGGAGAGGGGGAGGGGGAGGGACTCGGCTGGGGAGGGGGGATCCCCGAGGCCACGGTCAGCGTGATGGTCGCGCCCTGAAGGACCCGGGTTCCCGCCCCGGGGTCCACCGCGAGGACCGTGCCCTGCGGATTCATCGAATCCACCCTCTGGACGACGACGATGAACGCGTAGCTCTCGAGCAGAGCCACCGCCTTCGACTCGCTCATCCCCAGGACCGACGGGATCCGAACCAACTGGGGGCCGCTGGGCAACGTGCAGAAGCGAGTTGGCTCAGTCCCGGCGATATAGGTGATCCTTCGGATGTCCCCGGGCAGGGTCCAGTGGTTGGGGAGGCACCCCCGGGTGACGTCCACGGCCACGGAGACGTAGCCGTAGGACGGCTTCCTGAACTTCTCCACCGGCATGCCCCTGGTGGCATTGGTCATGAAGGCGTGCCAGATCTCCGCCGGCCACGTACCTCCGAGGACGTGGGCGATCCGAACCTTCGGATAGACCATGGGAATTCGTCCCTTCGGGAATCCGACCCACACCGCGGCGACGAGCTGGGGGATGAACCCGACGAACCACGCATCCGTCCACCGCTGTCCGGTACCGGTCTTTCCGGCCGCAGGCCGCCCGATGTTCGCCTGGCTTCCGGTACCGGTGTGAACCACCTTCTGTAGGATCTGGTCGGTCGTCCAGGCCACGCCAGGATTGACGACCTGTTCGAGGTCGGGCTCGGCCTGGTAGACGATCCTGCCCTGGCTGTCCGTGATCTTGGACACGGCGACAGGAGGGGTCCACTTCCCAATCGTCGCCAGGGAGCCGTAAGCGGAAGCCATCTGCAGCGTATCGACCTCGTTGGTCCCGAGTACGGCCGACGGCACGGCTCTGATCTTCCGGGTGATGCCCATCCGATGGGCCGTCTCAACGACGGCCTGGGGACCCACCTGCATGATCAACTGGGCGTAGACGGTGTTGACGGAGTTGATCGTCGCCTGTTCCAGGGTCATGTTGCCCCCACCCTCGCCGTCATAGTTGTCCACCGGCCACACAGATGGCGTGTATCCGCGAGGCAGCCGGATATCGATGTGCGAGGGAGCCCTGTAGACCTGCTGGGGCGAGATGCCCTTGTCGAGGGCGGTCACCAGCGCGAAGGTCTTGAACGCTGATCCAGCGGCTCGGCCGGTGGCCCCGCCGGTGGCCAGGTTCACCTGGGCGATCTTGTCCTTGCGCGAGAAGAAGTCACGGCCGCCGACCATCGCCTTGATCGCCCCTGTTCGCGGATCGATCACTGTCATGGCGCCGTGGGGGTCGTTCTTGTGGAACAGGATGGTGTGCACGGCCTTCTCCGCCATACGCTGGAGCCTGAGGTCGACCGTGCTGTAAATGCGAAGGCCGCCCTTGAACAGCAACGCGTAGCGCTCTTTGTCGGTCGCGCCGAATTCCTCGTTGGACAGGAACCATCGCTTCAAGTAGTCGACGAAGTACGGGGCCGGATAGCGGACCTTCTCCTCGTACAGGTCCAGGCCGAGGTCCGTCGCCGAGGCCTCGGCATACGTTGCCTCGCTGATCATCCCGATATCCCGCATCCGGCCGAGGACGACGTTGCGGCGGGACAGAGCCGTCTCAGGGTGATACACGGGATCGGAGGACGACGGCGAGCGGATCAGCGCGGCGAGCAACGCGCTCTGCTCGAGGGTCAGCTCGCTTGCAGGGATCGAGAAGTACGTCTTCGCGGCCGCCTGGATTCCGTGGGCTCCCTGTCCGAAATAGACCGTGTTCAGGTATAGCTCCAGGATTTGGTCCTTGGTGAAGCGGTCCTCCAGCTCGTAG
Source organism: Actinomycetota bacterium (assembly GCA_046726275.1). GTDB lineage: Bacteria > Actinomycetota > UBA4738 > UBA4738 > UBA4738 > DASXTW01. Next base: position 2,345 of record JBKPAF010000020.1, on the reverse strand, counting down.
GCCATCTCGGCTTCCCGGATCTTCCGCCTGAACGTCCGTTCGGGGCTGCCGATCGTGTTCTTTACCAACTGCTCCGTGATCGTCGAGGCCCCCTCGACGACCCGGCCGGTTGCCACGTTCCGGATGGCAGCCCGGGCGATCGCCTTCACGTCGATCCCGTGGTGTCGGTAGAACCGCTCGTCTTCAGCGGCGATCACAGCATCACGGGCGATCGTGGCGATCTCGCCCAGGGGGATGAGCGTTCGGTCCTCGCCTGCGTGCAACGTGGTGATGAAGCGCCCATTCGCGTCGTAGATGATCGAGGTCTGGGGGAGCGGCGGCAGCGTCAGGCTGGCGGGGAGGAGGTGCGGTCGGGGGATCGAGCAGCCCGTGGCCAGCACGAGGAGGGCCAGGAGTGCGCACAGAACGGTGAGCCGGCGACTGGGGAATCGCCGGCCGCTCCGGGCGTCGCGAAGCTGCGGGAAGGCGCTCATCCTCTCTGGAGTCATCGACACGAAGGGCCGAGGAGTGGACCTGTTAGCATCCGCGCCGATGGCCCCCCGGCTGAGTCCGAAGGAGCAACTCGAGTTCCTGTCCCGGAACGCCGCCGAGGTGATCCCGAGGGATGAGCTGCTCGCCAAGCTCGAGCGATCGACCGCCGACGGGCGGCCGCTGCGAGTCAAGCTGGGTCTGGATCCCACCGCTGGAGAAGTGACCCTCGGGTGGGCAGTTGTGTTACGCAAGCTCCGGGAATTCCAGGATCTCGGTCACACTGCCGTGCTCATCGTCGGGGACTTCACCGCCCGGGTGGGCGACCCTTCCGGCAAGTCCGAGACGCGGCCGCGGCTGGGGAAGGACGAGGTCGAGGCCAATGCGCGTCGCGTCCTCGGCCAGTTCGACCGGATCCTCTCTCAGGATCGACTGGAGGTGCGCTACAACTCCGAGTGGCTGGAGCCCATGGACATGGAGGAGGTCCTCCGGCTCACGGCCTCGTACACCGTGGCCCGCATGCTCGAACGGGACGACTTCGCCAAGCGATTCGAGGAGCAGCGCCCCATCTCGATGATGGAGTTCCTCTACCCACTGCTCCAGGCTCGAGATTCGGTCGCCGTCGAGTCCGATGTCGAGCTTGGGGGGAACGACCAGAAGTTCAACCTCTTGGTCGGGCGGGACATCCAACGCGACTGGGGACAGGAACCTCAGGTCGTGTTCACCATGCCGCTGCTGGTGGGGCTGGACGGCTCGCGGGTGATGGGACAGTCGCTGGGGAACTACGTGGGGATCGCGGAGCCGCCCGACGAGATGTTCGGCAAGCTGATGAGCATCCCTGACGGGTTGATCGTTCAGTATCTGCGCCTGACGACGACGCTTCCCGACTCTGCGATCGAAGAGATCGACAGGGGTATTGCCGACGGGAGCGTGCGCCCGGACCTGGCCAAGCGGCGGCTGGCCCGGGAGGTCGTCGATCTGTACCAGGGCTCGGGGTCGGGTTCGGGGTCGGAGGCTCGATTCGACCGGGTGCACAAGGCGCATGAGCTGCCCGATGAGGTCCCGGAGATCCCGATCCCGCGGTCGCTGGCGAGCCAGGACAGAGTATGGGTGCCCCGGCTCCTGAAGGAGCTCGGACTGGCAGGATCGACCTCGGAGGGCCGGCGACTGATCGAACAGGGCGGAGTTCGCATCGACGGGACCCGGGTCGGGGATCCTGGCCAGGAGGTGGCGGTCGTGGACCTGATGGGGAAGGTCCTGCAGGTGGGGACCCGGAAGTTCGTCCGGATCACTGGATGAGCTCGGGCGGCGGGCCCTTTGACCAGCGATTTCGTTGTGCGCTGGGGGGTTTGACGGTGCAGTGCGGGCGACGTACCATTGTGCAGGTTCCTGGGAGACCCCCAGGAAAGGGTTCTGCATGGGAGTTTCCTTCCTGACAACGGAACACGGCAAGGAGGCGCGCCTGCGGTAGCCGAGTCGTGCAAGTCGGTTACGCGGGGGTGCCGTCGGCCTCGGACTAAAGGAGGCCGACGGTTTCTTCTTGCGGAAGGGCAGTCAGGGGGGAGAAGTTCCGGCAGCGCTCGCACCTTGAGAACTGAACAGTGTGCCAAAAGCCAGTGCACTCCCGTCATGAGATGCCCGGAAGGGGACTGATCGGTCCGCTGACGGATTCGAGTGACGCGGAATCGTACGAATGAAATGGATCCGGACGGATTCAAATCCGGCCGGGTTCGAACTTCTCTACGGAGAGTTTGATCCTGGCTCAGGACGAACGCTGGCGGCGTGCTTAACACATGCAAGTCGAGCGATCGGCCTTGGAGGGGTAACCCTCCTTGGTACGGAGCGGCGAACGGGTGAGTAACACGTGGGCAACCTGC
>JBKPAF010000019.1:0-11420 GCA_046726275.1 Actinomycetota bacterium | reverse complement strand
TTCCTGGCAGCCCACGGTGCCGGTCGACGGGTCGGTGAACCCGAACCCGACGTCGGAGGAACTCAGGTAGCAGTCGCCGGCGCGGTACAACACGGCGGAGACGTCGGCGCCGGACTGGTTGATGATCCGCAGGTCTGTCCGGAACTCGTCGTCGCCGAGCACGTAGGTGTCGGTCTCCTGGATCTGGAGATCGGCCCCGGCGTTAGCCACGGTGACGACCGTGTAGGGATCATCGCCGGTCCCCGTCCCGGTGACCGGCGACTGGCTGACCGGGGTGAATGGGACCGGGTTGGTGAAGAAGGTCGCGGTGTCCAGGTGGTTGTTGAAGTCGGGGGTGTAGAGCGTTCCCCCCACGGCCAGGAACGTTCCGCAGTCACCCGGGACGGTGTCGGGCGGGTAGAACTCGAACACGTCCCCGTCGATGGTGGTGGCTACCTGGCAGCTCAGCTCGTTGCCGAGGTACAGGTGGTCCAGCGGGCCGTTCCCCACGATGTCCTGATAGGGCACGTCCGCCGACCCGGAAGGGATGGGGATGAGCAGGAAGCCGAGTAGGACGGATAGGACCACCGTGGCGCGAACGAGCTTCATGCGTCCTCCAGTAAGTGGGATGGGTCGCCGGGACCGGCGCATAGTAGCTGCACCGGGTAACAGCGACAATTGGCGCGCCGAGGCGCCTGAGAGTTGGGCTGTGGGGTCTACGTGTCCTCGCGGCAGCACGCGAGCGGGACGCAACGGTCTGACTACGTCGTTTGTTCGAGCACCGCGAGGTCGCGCAGCGCGTAGCGGTTGTGCCAGAACTCTTCTTCCATGACGGTCTGGAGGCAATCGAGCACCGTGGCCTTGCCGTTCTCGAGCACCTCGACTTCTCGCGGCAAGTCCGCAGCGTCGACGTCGGCCAGGTAAGCGCGAAACTTCGCGGCACGGTCGGCGCGCACGGCGAGCGCTTCAGCGAGCTTTGGCTTGACGCCGTAGTCGAGTCCGGGCCAAGGAAAGTCGAGCGAGCCTGTGTTCGGGAGTCCCATCGCATGGAAGCTCTCGCCGAGGATCGGCACGTTGAACCACTTCTCCATGGCGAAGACGAGGTGCCGCACCGTCTGCACGAATGAGAACTCTTCGTTGACCGATTCCTGCGCCTTCTCTTCGCCGAGCGCTTGCGCACGCGCAATCGTCGGGGCCCAGACCTCTTGGAGCTCCGCCCAGGCGGCGCGCAAGCCGTCTGGATCTGACGCGCGGATCATGGCTCGCACCGGATACCACTCGTCGTGCTCGTTCACGTAGTCGGTCACGTCGACGCCGTTCACGACGAGCCTGTCGACGAACGCGTCGATGTCGACGTCGACCACCCACGAGTGACTGATCCGTGTACCGGTGAAGTTGACGTCGCGGAAGCGTGCGCCGCTCATGTCCGCGCCCCAGAACACCGCTTCGGTCAGGTCACCTTCGAACTCTTCCGGCATTGCTGCCCTCCGTCTCTGCCTCTTGTCAACGCGCAACTGCCAGATAACCGCAGTTTCGCAGAACCAACAGCGTGTTGCAGACGCCCGCGAAGGTTGGACCGTAGTGGGTCTCCGCCACGGCCGAATAAGGCGACCCAGCCGCCTGGCCGGGGCTGACAGGGCGGTCGCTCGCGGACCCGTGAAGTCCTCGCCCGACAACCCATGGACTATCTTTCAGTCGCCAGGCTTGACACCGAGGATGGTGAAGTCGTTTCTGACCACCCTATAGGCAGCACTGGAGGTTCTCATGGGAAAGTTGATCATCTCGACCCACATCACCGTCGATGGCGTTATCGGGCCGTCACCCGAGGGCTGGGCGATCCTCGAGGGCGAGGGCGAACGGTACAAGTTCGATCAGCTGCTGGCCGCGGACGCGTTCCTGCTCGGGCGCAGGTCTACGAGGGTCTCGCCAGCGTCTGGCCCAGCATCACCGACGACACCGGCTTCGCCGAGCGAGTGAACAGCATCCCCAAGTATGTCGCCTCTCGGACTCTGGAAGAACCCCTCGAGTGGAACGCGTCGTTGATCAAAGGGGACCTCGCCGAGAGCGTGGCCAGCCTTAAGCGCCAGCACCGCGGGAACCTGATCTCTTTCGGCTGCGGCGAACTCGCCTACGAGCTTGCCACCCAGGGACTCGCCGACGAGATCCACTTCTGGGTCAACCCTGCGGTCTGGGGCAGCGGCGACCGGGCCTTCCACGGCCGCCAGGTCTGGATGCAGCTGATCGCCACGACCACGTTCGACTCAGGCATCATCTCCTCTGCTACCGGCCAGCACCCCACCAGCAGGCCAGTGCGGCAACTTGACCGCGCGAGGGTCGCCGGTGGCCCACCGCGCCCGACCGCAACATCTATTTCCGGTGCGCCGTGGCGGTGTCTTGTCGCTCGTCCTGCCCATGCCGCCGCCACCTGGGAAAACGTGTACGCCCAGGGCCGGAGGGCCCGTAGCATCTGACGATGGAACTGGAGCAGGTTCAGACTCTTCTGGAGGCACGGCGGCGCCACCTCGCCGACGAACTTGCCGAATTGACGAAGCCCCCGGAGGCAGGGTCCAACCTGTCGTTCGGGAAGCGCATTGGTGAGGGGACCACCGAGGCCGTCGAGCGAATCAGCTCCACAGCCGCCGCTCGCTCCATCGCCGCCACGCTCGCCGAGGTCGACCGGCCCTGGAGAAGTTGGACGAAGGGAACTACGGCCGGTGCGACAAGTGCGGGCAGCCCGTCGCCTCCGAGAGGTTAGAGGCCATACCGTTCGCAACCCTCTGTGTGACGTGTAGTGCCCGCCGCAGTGCGCATTGAGGGGCAACGTAACCAGTCTCGAACGTGCGTGCCCGGACCGGGCGGGTCAGCTTGCGTCCTCTCCGAGCGTGCCCGGTATGCGGGCCGCGGCCTCGCCCGAGGTCACCAGTGCGGATAGGTCTACGTGGTGCCCATTTAGGATGGCCCCATGAGGAAGGGCAGATAGTCCGGGAGTGGTGACCTGTCAGATCTGTGGGCGCGAGAGCCCAGAGGGCTTCCGGTTCTGTCCCCAGTGCGGCGCCGCCGTCGGGGTCGCTGCTCCGCCCCGGACCGAACGCAGGATCGTCACCGTCCTCTTCTGCGACCTGGCGGGGTTCACCGCCCGGTCCGACCGGGCCGATCCCGAGGATGTCAGGGCGATCCTTCAGCCGTTCCATGCCCTGGCCCGCGCGGAGATCGAGCGGGCCGGTGGCACGCTGGACAAGTTCATCGGAGACGCGGCCATGGGTGTGTTCGGCTCTCCGGTGGTCCACGAGGACGATCCGGAGCGGGCAGTTCGCGCTGCCCTGCGGATCCTTGAGGGCGTGCGCGAGCTGAACGAACGGACGTCCGGCGAGCCCATCGCCGTTCGGGTCGGCGTCAACACCGGCCAGGCCGTTGTCGCCCTCTCCCAGGGCGTCACCGAGGGCGAAACCGTGACCGGCGACGTTGTGAACACGGCCTCGCGTCTGGAGGAAGCCGCCCCTGTGGGAAGCGTGCTGGTGGGTGAGGCCACCCACGCCGCCACGCGCGGGGCCGTCGAATACGAGGAAGTCCCGCCTGTCAGCGCGAAGGGAAAGGCCGAGCCTCTGCGCGTCTGGCGGGCCCTGGCCATCCGGTCCATCCCGGCCATCTCCGACCGCGCGGCCACGACGCCGTTCGTTGGCCGGGAGCCCGAACGTGCGCTGCTCGAGCAGGCGTACCTCCGGGCGGTCAGGAACCGCGTGGTTCAGCTGGTCACCATCGTTGGAGAGCCGGGTGCCGGGAAGAGCCGGCTGGCTGCCGAACTGCATGTCTCCCTCCCGCGCTTGGCTCCTGGTGAAGCCGCCCAGTGGAGGCGGGGTCGCTGCCTCCCGTACGGGGAGGGCATCACCTTCTGGGCTCTCGGAGAGATCGTGAAGGGGCAGGTCGGCATCCTGGAGTCCGATCCCACACAGGAACGTGACGGCAAGCTCTCGGCGATCCTCGATCAGCTGGAGTCCGACCCAGCCCAGCGCGCTTGGCTTCGGGTCCGGCTCGCGCCCCTGGTGGGTGGGGAAAGCGGGGCGCCGGTCGACAGGGAAGAGGCTTTCGCGGCGTGGCTTCGGTTCCTCGAGATCTCCGCCCGGGCCAAGGCCATGGTCGTTGTGTTCGAGGATCTGCACTGGGCGGATCCGGCGCTGCTGGCCTTCATCGAGCACGTCGCCGAGCATGCCACCGCCTCGCCGATGTTGATGATCGCCACCGCACGTCCCGAGCTGTACGACAGCCATCCCTCGTGGGGGGCAGGCGTGAGGAACGCGGCCACGATCTCGATCCCGCCGCTGACCGCTGAGGAGACCGCGACGCTGGTCTCGAGCGTGCTGCGCACCGGGCTCCTCCCCCCAGAGGGCCGGGACCTGCTCTTGGAGCTGTCGGGGGGAAATCCTCTCTTTGCGGAGGAGCTCGCCCGCACCCTGCACGAACGGGGAGCCGTCGATCAGAGCGGGCAACTCCTGAAGGATCTGCCCGAACTAGGACTCCCCGATACCGTCCAAGCGCTCATCGCTGCCCGGCTGGATACGCTGCCGGGCGAGCGCAAGTCTCTCCTCCAGGACGCCTCCGTCATCGGCAAGGTGTTCTGGGCTGGAGCGGTGGCTTTCCTCTCCGGCTCCGACGAGAACGCCGTCCGAGGACACTTCGACGAGCTGACGAAGAAGGAACTGGTCAAGCCGTCGCCAGCCTCATCGATCCGGGGCCAGGCTGAGTACGCGTTCTGGCACGCGCTTGTCCGGGAGGTTGCGTACGCGCAAATCCCCCGAGCCGAGCGGGCGACACGACACCGTGGGGCGGCGAAATGGCTCGCGTCGATGGCGGGCGACCGCCTTGGGGACCTGGCCGAGATCCTCGCCCACCACGCCACCAGCGCGTTGGACCTGACCAAGGCTGCCGGGCAGACCGAGGGCCTGGACGAGATGCAGGGTGAGGCCGCCCGCTACCTCCAGTTGGCCGCCGCTCGGGCCATGGGCCTCGACGTGTCGAAGGCTGAGGCGCATCTGCTGCGGGCGATGGAGTTCGTCTCAGCCGGCCATCCGGACCGCCCCCGGATTCAGGCGAACCTGGCCGAGGCCGCTTTCCACGCCGGCCGGCTGGAAGAGGCTGATCAGAGGTACCGGGAGGCCATCGAGGGACTCAGAGCATTCGACGAAATCCCGCAGGCTGCGGACGCGATGATTCGCCGCTCCGTGGTTCTCGAGTACCGAGGAGAGGTCGGACCGGGACGTGCTCTCCTCGCCGAGGCGATCGGCCTGCTCTCGCCGCTGCGTCCTGGCCCGGAGCTTGCCAGGGCGCTCGCCACCAGCGCCGGGACCTTCATGGTGGCTGGCCGATACCAGGAAGTCATCCCCGAGGCCGACCGGGCCATCGAGCTGGCGATGGCGGTCGGAGAGGATGCCGCCGCCGCCCGAGCGCACGGGTTCCGTGGCTACGCGCGAGCGATCCAGGGCGATCCCGACGGCGTGAGGGAGCAGCGACAGGCGCTGGAGAGCCTGCGGGCTCTCGGCCACGCCCGGGCCACGGCAATCGTCTACAACAACCTGGGCAGCTGCTTGACCCACGTTGAAGGCAGCCAGGCCGCGCTCGACGTGTTTCGTGAGGGGACGACGTTCGCTGAGGAGCGCGGGCTCGGCGAAATGGCCATGGCCCTCCGGAGCTCCATGGTGAGCGTCCTGTTCGAGCTGGGGGAATGGGACGAGGTGCTCCAGCTCGCCGCCGAGGTGGTCGAGGCGGCCCGCCGCTCGGGCTTGGGCTACGACGAGGTCTGGGCGGAAGCCGACCGAGCCAGGGTGTTGGCATACCGGGAGGGCGAGTCGGCGCGGCAGTTCTGCGAGTCCGTCCTGGAGCGGGCCCGTCCGCTGGAGAACGCGCCGCTCGTGGTTCAGGCCGCTCTGGCCGCCGCTGTTGCCCGACTGGCGACGGGGGACCGGCCGGGCACCAGCGCGCTGGTCCGAGAGGTCCTCGACATGACCAGTGAGGACGCGGAGGTCCGGGCGGACGAGTTGCCCACGCTGTCACGCCTGGCGGTGGACTCAGGGGCCCGTGATCTCGCCGTTGAACTGCTGGAGGGAATGGAGGATCACCGTCTTGAGCGCTACCGGCTGGCGCTCATGAGCGCTCGGGCGGTCGTGGACGAGGCCCGGGGAGAACTCCAAGCGGCGCTCGACGGCTACGACGAGGCCGCCGGTGCATGGGCGAGATGGGGCCACTCCGTCGAGAAGGCCTATGCCCTCCTCGGAAGCGGCCGGTGCTTGATCAGGCTGGGACGCACCGAGGAGGCGCGTGATCGGCTCGGGGCGGCGCGTACGATGTTCGCCTGGTTGGGCGCCGGGCAGCCACTCGCCGAGCTGGATGCACTCCTGCCATAGATGTGGCGGGGAACAGTGGGCGAGGGATACCGCGGAGCGTCACAATACCGAACCCGTGCACCCAACTGGACAGTACGCGAAAAGATACCCCAGGTTCAGGACGACCGCGGTCGCCTCTGCGTGCGAGGCGGCACGGGCGTTCGATCGAAGGGCTCATCCGGAGTTGGCGCCGGCAGGTTTGCGACGATTTCGAGCCCTCGTTCGTTCTTACCGTCCGGAGAGAGATCCTCCCACGCCTCGATCTCGGCGAGCGTACGCTCGGCCCAGCTGTCGACCGTCCTGAAAAGGCTCACGAAGAAGTCGACGGCGAGAGCCCGGATATAGACCTGGTCCTGCAGGGCCGCCCGGCCGTCCAGAAACTCGCGCTTCACCTGGCCGCTGAAGCGCAGCATCTCCTGGGCGTCGCTACGGACCTGCTGGAGCGTGGCGACGATCTGCTCCTTGGTCCCCAGTGGCGCGATGAAGAGCCGGATCATCGCCTCGAAGTCCATGGCGAACGGGGGCACCGGGGTGGCGAGCCACTCCCGAAGCACTTGCCGGCCCTCTTCGGTGATGGAGTACACGGTCCGAGGGCGTTTCCCGACGTACTGGCGCTCCGCCGCGATCAACCCCATGGTCGCGAGCCGCTTCACCTCCCGGTAGATAGCGCTCTCTGCCCGGGGCCACACATAGCGGAAGTAGCGGATCCGCTGCCGCGCCAGCTCGTAGGTGGACCACGGACGCAGGGCGAGCTGGGCCAGGACGGCATACGAGGTCGTCGTCAGGGTGCGGCGGGAGCGTTCTCTGGCCCTTGACATACTCCAAAAGCAAGTATAAATTTACTCTCGTTTGGAGTATAGGCGATGGAACCGGCGGGGACAACCGACCAGATCGGAGAGGAGGCAGGCCATGGGCAGGACGGGCTTCGACGTTGCCGGACTCGGGGGCGGGTGGGTGAGCCTAACCTCGGAACAGCTCGAGGATCTGGCCTCCCGGATCGAGGGTGGCCTGCTGCAGGCCGGAGACGAGGGCTGGGACGAGGCGGTGCTGCTCTGGAACGCGATGGTGGCCAAGGCCCCCGCGCTCGTGGTCCAGCCGGCCTCTGGCCGCGACGTCGCCGCGACGGTTCAGTTCGCAACGGACCATGGGCTACTTATCAGTATCAAGGGCGGCGGGCACAACATCGCCGGTACCTCCATCGCCGAAGACGGACTGACGCTCGACATGTCCCGCATGCGCGACGTGACGGTCGACCCCGATGCCAGGATCGCGGACGTCGGGGCGGGGTGTTTGCTGAAGCATGTCGACGAGGCGGCCCAGGAGCACGGGCTGGCGACCGTGCTCGGATTCGTGTCCGAGACGGGCATCGCCGGGCTCACGCTGGGCGGCGGGTTCGGCTACCTGACGCGTCGCTTCGGATGGGCGGTGGACAACCTCGAGGAGGTCGAGATCGTCACCGCCGATGGCCGGATCCGTCTCGCCAACCGTGAGGAGAACGCCGACCTCTTCTGGGCGCTCCGGGGTGGGGGCGGCAACTTCGGGGTCGTCACCCGATTCACGTTCCGCCTCCATGAGGTCGGCCCGACGGTGACCGGCGGGCTGATCGCCTGGAGCGCCGATCGAGCCGACGAGGTGCTCGCCGCCTACCAGGACCTCACCGAGTCGGCGCCGCGCGAGCTCACGGCCATGGCGGTCCTCCGTCTCGCTCCGCCCGCCCCATTCGTTCCCGAGGAGTGGCACGGGAAGCCGATCGCGGCGATCCAGGTCTGCCACAGCGGCGGGGACGCGGACGTGGACCTGGCGGCGCTGCGCGCCCTCGGAGAGCCGATCCTCGACATCATCGCGGAGAAGCCCTATACGGCCCAACAGTCGATGCTCAACGCCTTGGAGCCCAAGGGGTTTCACCGCTATTGGAAGTCCGAGTTCCTTCCCGGACTCTCTGATGGGTTCGTCGTCGCCTTCGTCGAGCATGCGCTCCGGGTACGGTCGCCGCTCTCCCAGTCGATCATCTTCCACTTCGCAGGCGCGCTGAACGAGCACGAGGAAGACGACGGGGCGGTCGGCAACCGCGATGCTCGATTCGTCAGCGGATTCAACGGAACCTGGCCACCAGACGCTCCGGGCGATCCTCACATGACGTGGGTGCGCGAGGCCTGGCAGGCGATCCGGCCCTTCTCCACCGGCGGGAACTACGTCAACTTCCAGGTGGCGGAGGACGACGACGCTCGAACCGCGGACGCGTACCTAGGCAACTTCGAGCGGCTCCGGCGCGTCAAGGCCGAATACGACCCGGACAACCTGTTCCGACTAAACCGCAACATCCCGCCTGCAGCCTGATAGCGAATCGGTCTTGCAGGGAGCTGTGGATGTGCTTGTTATAGCCGTCTCTTCCGTAGGGCCTTCTTTTGTGGGTTTGAAGGGTGGGCGTCGAGACACGCGTCGCGTCATGGTGATCCGAACCAGGCAGTCAGTGCGTCGCGCAATCCGGTATCTGCGCCGTCCCCCACCCAGGCAACGCATCCGTCGGGTCTGATCAGAACGGCGTCGGGGGCTGCCACTTGGCCCAGGGCCGGAAGCTCCCAATCGCCGGCATATTTGGCGTCGATCAGCTGAACGCGATCTGCCCATGGAGTGATGTCGAAGGCGCCGGGCTCACCGAGGTTGAGTAGCACCGGACGGGCATCGTGCAGCAGGGTGAAGACAGGCAGCGGGCCGTTGGCGGTGACCAGGTCGAGATCGGGCATGCGGCGTCCGAGCAGCGGGTGTCCCTCGCCCAGGTCGTAATGGATGTCCAGACCGGACATCATCGCGGCGAATCGTTTCCGCGGCTCGTCCATGCTCAGCAGCTCGGACACGGTGTCGCGCAACGCCTCGATGCGGTCGTCGACGCGCATGAGCGCGACTTGCGCCATCGTGTTGCGCAGCACGCGGGCAGCGACCGGGTGGCGCTCGGCATGGTAGGTATCCAGCAGGCTTTCCGGCACCGTCCGGTGGACCACCTGGGCCAGCTTCCATCCCAGATTCACCGCATCCTGCACACCCGCGTTGAGGCCCTGTCCACCGACCGGGGAATGCACGTGCGCCGCGTCGCCGGCCAGCAGGACCCGTCTGTCGCGGTATGCCGCGGCCTGCCGAGTCATGTCGGTGAATCGGGTGATCCAGGTGGGACTGTGAATTCCGTAGTCGGTCCCGTAGACGGCGATGAGCCCCTCGCTGAGATCGCGCAGGGTCGGGTCGCTCGTGTCTCCGACCTGCGACTCGGTCAACATGATCCCCACCGTCCCGCCTTTCTTGTAGATCACCTCGCCGCCCTTGATCTCGTACTCCACCTTGCCGATGGCATGCATGCCCGAGGGAGTGCGACGAATGCCCGTCTCGGGTTCCTCGGTCATCTCGACTTCGGCGATCAGGCTGCTCGTTGTCGGATCCCACCCGGGGAACTCGATGCCGGCTGCCTTACGGATCAGACTGCGTCCTCCGTCGCACCCGACGAGATATTCGGCCCGCAGTGGCTGGCCGTCGGACAGCTGGACGTCGATGCCGGTGTCGTCCTGCTCGAAGCCAGTCACCTCACTGCCGTAATTGATCGGCACCGCCAGCTCGCCGACCCAACCGGCCAGGATGCGCTCGATGTGGTTCTGCCACAGCCCGAGCCCGTAGTTGTGCCGGGTGGGAAAGTCGCTGATGTCCAGCGTGGTGCCGGCGAACCCCGCGACTTGGGCCACCTGTCCCTCCGAGAGGAACCGATCGGCGATTCCACGCTGATCGAGGACCTCGATGGTGCGTGAGTGCAGACCACCCGCGCGCGAGCCGGGCAAGTCCTGGTTAGGGCGCCGCTCGACGATGGCAACGTCGACGCCCGCCAACGCCAACTCGCCCCCCAACATCAGCCCCGTCGGACCTCCTCCGGCTACCACCACCGCATGTTCGCCCATCCGCCACCCCATCCCCGTAGGTTCTGGTTAGGCCGGAGATTCTGCAGCACGACCCGGGTCTTGCCGCAAGCGCCCGGTGAGCCATACACTGAAAATGGCAACGAAGCGTATTCTTCTTCCCTTGTCCGCTGCCGCTTCGGGGGCGCCCTTCATGTGCTCCGGTAACCGCGCCGCCTTCCGTCCGATGGGCGACGAGCCAGGTGTCGGCATCTCCGAGCGCTCGCCTGGTCGATTGTCCGATCACCGGTGTCCCCGGATAGAGGTGGATGGGGCCGGAGAACCTCGAGTTTCGTGACCAAAGTGATCTGCTCGCGGAGATCCGCACCGGCAGGTTCGCTGGCTATCACCTCATTCGTTGTCCTACGTGCGGTCATTGGACCTGGGCGCGGGCCGACTTCGACCCCCCGGTGCATTCCCTACCGTCCAATGAGTAGCCGCTCTCATGGGCGAGTGTTGAGGAATGTCCCCGGCTGCCTTGGCTCGCTAGTTGTCATTTGTTCGGGTCGGCCGTCGACGTTGCATACTCCGGGCGCCCAGCAGGCCGATAGGTCTGGATGGTTATGCCCCGGGAAGTGGTCCGCGAGGTGACCAGTTCGAGCGCGATGTCTGGACCGGTATCGGGGAACAGCCGTGTTCCCTGGCCGACGACGACGGGATAGGTGAGCAGGTCGAGCTGGTCGACCAGGTCGTTGGCGAGCAGCCATCGGACGAGGGCACCGCTGCCGGGCACCAGGAGTTCGCCGTCTTGCTGTGCCTTCAGATCAGCGACGGCCGCGGCGACGTCGCCGGTCAGGACAGTCGTGCCCGCCCACTGCGGGTCGGTGAGGCTGGTCGATACCACGTACTTGGGCCGGCTGTTCAGCGCGGCGCCGATCGGGCTCGTTATCATTTCGGTTATCGCTCCCCAGGAGCTGGCGAAGATCTCGTACGTCCGCCGGCCGAACAGAAACGCGGCCGCGCCGCCGTAGACTTCGTTGAGATGGTCCCCGGTTTCGGTATCGAGAAGTGGAATGGCCCATCCGCCGCGGTCGAAGCCGCCGCTGCGATCCTCGTCAGGTCCGCCCAACCCCTGCATCACGCCGTCCACCGAGACGTTGGTCGTCGTCGTCAACCTCATGTCGTGGTCACCTCA
>JBKPAF010000018.1:0-13747 GCA_046726275.1 Actinomycetota bacterium | reverse complement strand
TAGGTAAGGACGCCACGGGGTTGGGTGGAAGTCATCCAGACCTCCCCGACTTTGTCACCTGCTGGGTCTCGTATCATGAAGCGGCGTTCCCTAAGACTCTCGGCCGCAACCACGCCGACGCGGACATTCGGGGGAGCAGAGGCCGCAAACCTCATCCTTCGTACGGCGTGCACCTCGCGGAGCCCAACGATCTCCTCGGCCCCCGGCCGGTAAAAACTCAGGTGCGCCTGGGAAAAGAAGCGCGGTCTGACGCAGCGCATCAGGATCTCCCCAGAGGGATCGACGAAGGCCAGAGTGCGCGATATGAACGCCTCAAAAGCCCCTGCCGGGAGAGCCCACCGCCAGGACTTCGGTTCCTCGCGAACGAGGGCCAGACGAGTCCCCTTCGCATCTAGGAGCTCGAAGTCAGCCACCCTCAGAAGATCTCCGGTATGGTTGTATTCGATTTCCAACTCGCTGAACAAGGGGTGCATTCCCACCTCAGAACTTACTCCGAGACCTCGCTACTTGTTTGCCTCCCCAGTCGAAGGCGACCAACAGCCGGGGCTCGAATACCAAGATCCGATCGGACTTCCTACGGTATCAACGACCAGCTGCGCCGGCGCGCGTCTTGTTATGATGGTCTTCCCTGCCCCACAGACGATGTTTGCTACCGACCCTGGGGACAGCTCTTCGCCATACTCCTCGTAGAGCACGGCGCCTTGCCACCTCCCCTGACCTATCGGCTGATCGTGTATCGACCGATGATCGTCACGCCGTCTTCAGCGTAGAGCGGAACGATCCTCGGCCTGCTGGAGATTTCGGCGGCCTCTTCGGGGGTGGACGGCTCCACGCCTTCGAGGTCTTCATAGCGCACGTACCCGGATGTTCCGTCGTCGCCGGACGCCAACACGAGCTCGGGGATGCGCTCGGCGCCGGAGTCCGAGATCATGCCGTCACCGTCGACGTCTTCGGGCATCCCTCCGATCCTGGGTCGATCTTCAGCCGTCCGTTGGGCCTCGATCTGTGCCTCCGTGGGCAGGTGTCCGGCCAGGCGCTGCGCGAGGATCCATGCCTTGATCTGCGTCTCGGCGACCGCGCAGTAGAACGTTCCGTCGCCGACCTGCTGCACGAGCACCGCCAGGTCCGGGGTCGTGGCGCAATCGGGGGTGAGCGTCCCGTCGAGGAGAACCCCCATCTCCGTCACCTCGATTGTCGAACCGACGGACCACGCGTGGGGCTCCACGCGAAGCGCTGCGGCGAGGTCAGCACCGAGCAGGACGTCAATCTCCGGAAAGCGTCCCTCCCCCGCCCACGGCTCCGGCGCCGGGAATACGCCCTCGCGTTCGAACGGCTCGCACGCCACGGTGGGACCGGCACGCGCGGGCACGTCGCCCGGGTCGATGCCGGCATCGGTCGCGAGGTCGCCTACGCCGACCAACAGCGTGAACTTCGCAGTAGCGATGAGTCCGTCGTCGGTCCACAAGGCGGCCGTGCAGGCATTCGTGCTCGGATAGCCATCCGGGGGAAGGCCGTCGGGCCATTCAACGTGATACGCGATCTCGACCGTTCGCCCGAAGACCGCATGTTCCTCCGAGATCACGTACGCGACCGGCACGTCGAGACGCTCGACCTCACAGTCTCCTGTCGCCGTCGCTTCATCGAGCGGAGCCGTTACGGGCACCGTCATCGGATGATGCCGACCCTGCGACAACGACGTCATCTCGAACGTCAGTGATCCGATCCGTGTACCGGACGCGTCGAACACCTGCAACTCGCATCGATGGACGCCCGGATAGCGGTCCGAAGACCAATCTGTCGTGAACGAGACTTCGGCCTGCGTTGGATCGACCTCATCGATCCGTGGATCAACGTACTCGGATACGTCGAAGTCGGACAGGTCGTAGGTTCCGAACTCCGTCGAACCGATGCGCGGCTCGACCGACCTGAAGGCCGCCCACGCGAACCAGCCGGCGAGCGCGAAGACGGCGACGCCTACGACGCCCGCGATCATCCGACGGATCCTCCGGCGCCGCTCGACGCGAGCCTCGATCGCGCGCTCGTCTCCCCTGGGCTCGAACGACCCCACGGCATCCTGCAACAGCTCCTTCACGTCATCCATCCGAACCTCCGTACCGCTCTCGCAGGCTCGCCCTGGCCCGATGGAGCCGTCCCCGAACCGATGCCGGCCGAATCCCGAGCAGTCGGCCCGCCTCCTCGGCAGTGTGCCCCAGCCATCCCACGAGGACGAGCGCCTCGCGCTGAGTCCGTGGCAACGACCGGATGGCCCGAAGGAGATCGAGTCGGCGCTCGGCGTCGTCCGTATCCGCGATCGGATCCGGAAGATCGCGGGATGCCTGACGTCGTGCTGCCATCGCGAGGCGCTTCAGCGCGTTCCGGTGGAGGTTGAGCGCCGTCCGGTAGAGATATCCGTCCGGATCGTCCATGACCGAGACCCGGTCCCAGCGCTCGAGGATTCTGGCCATGGCCTCCTGGGCAAGGTCTTCGCCCTCGGCGGCGCTCCCCGTGAGAAGCAGGCACGCTCGAGCCAGCCGCCCGTAGCGCTCGGCGAAGAAGTCGCTGAAGCTGGCGCCGGCGGCCGTCACCATCCGAGTCTGGAACACCACCACTTGCCATGAACAAACGAGGCGCCCGGTCCGTTCGGCTGGCCGTGCGGCCGCGAGCTGGATCCCAACGATGAGCGTCGCCACATGCTCCGGCGATGTCGGAGGTGACTCGGAGGAAACTGCCCACGAGCCTCCTCCCGCGCCTGGCTATCCGCCCGCGTCGAGGCGGCCGATCCGGGCCAGTACCTCCGAGGCGCTCAAGTTCGGCGCCACGTCCAGCTCTTCGATCACCCGGCCGTCACGCAGTCGAACGATGCGGTCACACCGCGAGGCGACGAGCGGGTCGTGTGTCGCCACCAGGACGGTCATGCCGCGCTCGCGCCGGAGATCGAGGAGCAGGTCGATGATCTCCCCCTCCCGTCACCGAGTCCAGGTTCCCGGTGGGTTCGTCGGCAAGCACCAGCCCGGGGTCGTTGATCAGCGCTCGGGCGATTGCTACCCGCTGCTGCTCGCCTCCGGATAGTGTCGAGGGCAGGGCCGCCGCCCGGTCCGCCAGGCCGACCGCTGCAAGCAGCCCGCGCGCGCGCTCATTCGGGTCGAACGAGCTTCGAACGGGGATGAGCGGCGCGGCGACGTTGTCCCCCACCGTCAGTGCGGGCAGCGGGTGGAACCGCTGGAAGACGAAGCCGATCGTTCGCCGTAACGCCGCGCGTTCGCGCCGAAAAAGCGCGGTAACCTCGCGATCCCCCACCCGGATCGTGCCAGCGTCTGCCAGATCCATCGCGCCGATCACGTGGAGCAGCGTCGACTTCCCGGAGCCAGATGGCCCGGTGACGGCAACGACCTGCCCGGGATCAACGGAAAGCGTAACGTCGTCGATCGTCGCGCTGTTCGTCGTTCTCACGTGGACCGAGGACGAGGACGAACTGAACTGACCGCTTGGGACTGGCCGCTGATGAGTGTTGGGGGTTCGATGTAAGCACGAGCGGGCTCTGGAGCGTAGATAGGGGAGATGGAAACCGAGATCATCGAGCCTTCGGTGCGGCCCGGCGCCTTCGATGCCTTCTATCGCGAGTGGTTCCCGGTCGTTGTCCGCTCGACCACGCTGGTGGTGCGGGACGTGGATCTCGGGCAGGAGTTCGCTCAGGAGGGCTTCATACGATTGTGGAAGCGATGGGACGCTATGGCGTCCCAGAATCATGCGCGGAACTTCGTCTTCCGAGTGTCGCTGAATGAAGCATGCTCGTACTTGCGCCGTCGCCGGCCACTCCGCTTGCTCGGCCTGGAGCGACAGACGAGCGGAGGCTCATCAGATCTCGCTGAGGGCATCACTGGCCGCATCGCCGTCTTCCAGGCGCTTGGGGCGCTGAGCGCCCGTCAGCGGGAGTGCGTCGTCCTCGTTGACTACCTCGGATACGACGGAGCGACCACCAGTGAGCTTCTCGGAATTCGCCCATCCACCGTCCGGGTGCAACTAGCACGGGCCCGCGCGAAGCTCCGCGAAATTCTTGGGGAGGAAGCATGACCGAACGAGACCTCACCATCCGCCGTCACCTGTCGGCGGCGATCGATGATTTGCCCATCGATGTCGAGGAACGGCTCTCGGAACTCCGCAGAGGTGACCGGCCGCCCACCCCACAACACCGCCTGGCAGCCACGGTGGTCGCGTTGGCGGTGGCCGTTGTCGGCATCGCGTTCGCCGGACGTGCGTTCCTCGGCTCCTCGGGATCGGTCGGTTCGGGTGGTCACGCCCAGCCGATCCTGTTCGAGCGCGTCGAGGCGCACCCTGAGGACCCCGCGTACTTCAGGACCAGGATCTGGTCGGTCCGGGAGGACGGCACCCACGCAGGCCCGCTTCCGCAGCCGAGCGGCAACAACACAAAGGCCGTGTGGTCTCCCGGCGGCGACCGCATCGCATTCGTGGGGAGCGACCCCGCCGATGAGTATCCGACCCTCTGGGTGATGAAGGCCGACGGCAGCGCGCTCATGGCGCTCACCGACGAGTTCGGGGTAGACCTGCCCTCCTGGTCGCCGGACGGGAAGCAGATCGCGTTCATGGGACAGCGGCATCCCGACCCGACAGGAGAGTCCGACGGTCCAATCGGGATCTGGGTCGTGTCCGCTTCCGGTGGCGACCCGCGCCTCGTCCTCGAGGGTCAGCACTGGGAAGCGCCGTCCTGGTCGCCTGACGGCACCCGGCTCGCCGTCACTCGGCGGGACGGCGATGTCATCGACCTCTCCGAGGGCGGTATCTCCAACATCTACACGATCGGGATCGACGGATCGGGGCTCACGCGCCTCACGAATGATGGTGCCCACTACTACGGTCCCGAGTGGTCGCCCGACGGCACGAAGATCGTTTGCTCGCGATCGCTGACAGAGGACCGGCACTTGAACTTGGACGTGTACGTCATGGACGCGGACGGTTCCAATCTCGAGCAGCTCACCAGCTGGAGGGGATGGGACGCTGGCCCGACCTGGTCGCCCGACGGGGACGAGATTCTTTTCGGCAGCGATCGAGGTGCCACACCCGAGGAACTCAGGACGGAGGGTCTTGGCGGGGTCCAGGGCCTCGCCATCTACGTCATGGACGCCGATGGCGGCCACGTCCGCCTTGTCTTCGATGACGGGGCGATGCAGGACTCGCCTACGAGTTGGCGTCCCTGATCGTCCAGCCGGAATCACCCGCCACCATCGTGATCCGCGGACAGAGTTCCGCGTAGACCAACGCGTCTCTTACCGCCTCCTGGCTCATACCGTGCTGAACGATGTCGGGCGAGTTTCGCGAAGGGGATCGTGTCGAGTATGTCGGTCCGCCTGGCGATCACCCACACGACACCGCCGTCGGGGAGCGGGCTGGATCCTGACGTACGACCTACACGACGAATGGGTCGTCAGGTGGGACGAAGCTGGTACCGAGGTGTGTCCGGAGCGGCTGATGCGTAAGGTTGGCGAGCGTAACGAGCCAGACCCGCTAAAGCGCCTTCCCGGTGATCCGTTCGGCCCAGGCCCTTCCTGACGGCGAGTCCGCACCGTCTCGACCCCCGGAAGGTTCCTTCTGCGTTCACCGATCTTGGCCTGTCACGCCGGGAAGCAGGACCGGCGCACTGCAGCGCCCTGAGCCGGGTGAACGCGTTCGGAACAGGGCGCTCGCCCTTCCCCGCCGATCGCTGGCCCCAGAGTGGCCGCCCCGCGAGCTTGCGGTCTAAACGCGAGCGTGTCGTTCCAGCCGTGTCACGATGCCGTCGTGGGAAGACTTGGGCGCGTCATCGGGCTGATGCACTCGGCACGCGAACGCTGGTCGACCCTTGAGCTCGCCCTGCGCGTCCGTGTCGATGACGACCTCCTGATCACCTCACGAGGCGACCGCCCGAGTCTCGAGCCGTTAGGCGTGCGCGAGCAGGACGTCCATGTCTGGGTGGCGTCGCCGCGGCGGTGGCGGGTGAGGCTTCCCGATGACGAACAGGGGCGCGACGGCGACCGATGGTGGACGACGAACAGGAACGGCTTCACGACTGGGATCGCCGGACGGACGGGCGTCGAGGTGCCGGAGTCCGACACGCAGCCGTTCGAGGAGCTGTGGGACCCGGCCCTTCTGATCGCGGAGCTATGGCTCGACCCGGGAGAGGAGATGCATGTGCTGGGTCGAAAAGGGCTCGTCGTCCGGGCCTCTCCCCGACCGACCCCACGGCCAAGCGGCCTGGACTTCATCCTGCTCGAGTGGCCGGGAGGCGATCAGCACGAGCTCGTGGTGGACCTTGAGCTCGGAATCGTCCTTCGTCTCAGGTCGTTCTGGCACGCTCAGGAGCTCCTCCGGGAGCAGGTGGTAGAGCTGAAGGTCGATCCCGTGATCCCCGACCGCTTTTTCCTTCACGAGGGCGCGTCATGAAGCTGGAGGACGTCCTCGAGCTCATGCACCTCGCACGCCGCCAGTACACCACCATCGAGGCCAGGATCAGACACCGCTTCGAGCCCGCCTTGGTCGAGGCGCATCGATCGAACGACGTGGGGCCGGCAACGCTCGCCCAAGCGCAGGTCGAGGCCGTCGACCACGTCTGGTTCCAGTCGCCGGTCAGGTGGCGCGTCGATGCCGAGAGCGGTCCCGGTGCCGGCCTCGTCAGCATCCACGACGGCGAGCAGACGTTCCGCAACTTCCGATTCGAGGATCTCGGTGAGGGGTCCGGGCGCGGCGCCTACCTCGGCGGACCGGAGACGTACCGACAGGTGATGTGGGAACCGAACATGCTCATCCCGGAGATGTGGCTTGAGCCGCACGAGTCGGTGCGCGTTGCCGGTCGCGAGGCAGTCCGAGTTAGCGGACAGCCTCGACCGACGAGCCATGACTACATCGTCCTCTGGCCAAGCGCGGACCGGTATGAGCTCGTGGTCGACCTAGAACGCGGAATCTTGTTGCGGCTGGCTCTCTTCGTGCGCGGCCGAGAGGCCAAGAGCGACGAGGTACTCGCGGTGCGCTTCGATGAGCCGTTGACCGAGGAGCTGATGCGCCTCGGTCCAGCGATGTGATGATCCCTGCGCGGCGCACCTTATGCGCGCATGCGGCTCCGACCTACGGCCTCGTTTCTCGCTGGCCCTGAGTTAGTTCCGAGCTCTCTCCGCCAAACCGTCGGTCCGCCGCTTTCGCTCCACGAGGACATCGTTGGGACCGTTGACCACAACATGGATGAACGGGGATCCTTCTGCAGCTCCGTCCGCTCCCCTTCCCAAGGCACCTCACAAACGAGGGGTCGCGCTGCGGCACCCTTGTTCGATGCCTCGCGAGGGAACGGACGAGGAGGCGTGGATTCTGCCTCCTCGATTCCCACGCGTGCCTACGCCGTCCCTTGGGCGCGTCCACGGATCTTCTCTTTCGACCTCCGCCGCGTCTGCGTCGGCGCCTTCAACGACGCACCCCTGCTCGGCGACGATCCCGACGATGCCATTCGCTCCGCCTCAGCGACGAGCGCGTCGGCGATTTCGTCGTAGACGGCATCAGGGAGCCTTGGGCGCTCACTACGATGGCTGAAGCACACCTCGATACTCGGCACTGGGCAGCCCTCCCCTGGTTCTCCTCGCCCCATCCCCGTGACGAAGCCGCGTACGAGACGGGACCCAAACGGGACCCTCGGGCGCCGGATGACCCCGGGCATGACGAAGGGCCGGCTCGCACCGGCCCTGACCTGCAACTTCTCTGGAGCGGACGACGGGATTCGAACCCCGCGACCCCCACCTTGGCAAGGTAGCTGGACTCGCTTCGCTGACCTGCGGCGTTGCCCCTACCTGGCCCGTGAGCTGTGTGCTTTCCTTCGCGTGCAATGCCGTAGTTTCGGGTCGTTGCGCGTTCGTTCACGGGACCCCGACGGGACCCCTTCGCCGTGAGCCGGAGCCGAGCACGAACTCTTAATCCGCACGACCACGCCGTCATGGTCACGCGGCTGCACGCGGTTGCACGTCCCCCTTCTCCTCGTGCGTTCGCGTCGAACGATCGCGACGCGCTGTCTATGAGAGGTCCTTCGTCTCGAAAGTCATCGCGCTACTTCACGATCACCTCGCCTTCCATCCCCGGGTGGATCGTGCACGCGTATGCGTACGTTCCGGGCTGGTCGAAGGTGCGGCGGAGGTGCCTGAACTCTTGAACCAACCGAACAGCTTCTGGCTTCCATGGGCCACCATGAGGAGCCCGAGGAACAGCCGCAGAACCAAGGGCCCGCCGTCGACTGAGTCCATGTCCACTTCCTTGCCTCCCGCTACTTCTGGGCTTCACGGCCTTTCGTCGAATGGACAGTGCCAACTCACTCGTCCGAGATCCGAAGCACGACCTTCCCTGGGACGCCTCGGCCCGCCTTGGCCTCGAATGCCTTGCTCCCGTCGGCGAGGTCGAACACCTCCCCAACCACGGAACGTAGGTCGCCCGCATCCGCTCGACGGGCCAGCTCCTCGAGCTGCATGCGGGCCGGCTCCACCACGAAGTACGCCCCGCGGACCTGGCGCGCCTGATCCAGCAAGGCTCGCGGATCCTCCACGGCGGAGACAACGATGCCTCCGTCCTTGACTGTGACCGCAGACCGCTGGAGGGTCTCCCCGCCGACGAGATCGACCACAAGGTCCATCCCTTCGGCCACCTCCTCGAACCGCTCCAGGTCGAGGTCCACGAACCGCTTGGCCCCAAGCTCGGTGACGAGCTCCCGGGCCCATGCCCGGCCGGTGGCGGTGACGCGGGCGCCCGCCGCCCGAGCCAGCTGGACAGCTACGGCCCCTACTCCCCCGCTCGCGCCGTGGATCAGAACCCTCTGGCCTTCGGAAAGTCCGCCGTGGACGAACAGGGCCTGCCAGGCGGTGAGCCCGGGCATGGGGAGGGCGACGGCCCGGACGTGATCCAGTGAGGCCGGCTTGGGGGCCAGATTCCTCGCCTCCACCGCCATGTACTCGGCGAGGGCGCCATCGCGATACCAGTCGGTCAGCCCGTACACGGCGTCGCCGACGGCGAACCCGCTGGTCCCCCACCCCAGGGCCTCAACGGTCCCGGAGACCTCGTGGCCGGGGATGACCGGGCGCCGGTCGTGCCCCAGCCGATCTACCCAGGTCGAGGGCCACGTGAGCTCGGTCGGGGTGAAGCTAGCCGCGAGGACACGGACCAGGACGTCGCCGGTCCCCGGCTCAGGTTCGGGGGCGTCCTCGTACGCGAGGCCCTCGGGGCCTCCCTGCTCGTGGATGCGCAACGCATGCATCGATCCTCCTTTCCCTGGTTTCAGCGCGCGACCGAGTACAGAGGTATCGAGATGACCCCCAGGGGACAGCGCCGCGTCACCTACCGGCCGCCAGCTACCTTGGAATCGGCGTCTCAACTGCGGCATGCCTGTCCACTGGACATGGTCGCAAAGCCGGGCGATCGAGAGAGCTCCACGGACCCCGCCTCAAAGCCTACTCGTCTACGAAGCCCCATTCGTCCGTGCCCAGGACACGGCCGCCTGCATCGTAGAGGTGGACGCGCATGGGCATCGCAACCGGCTCCTCGGAGAGGAAGAGGACGACCCCGTCGTCCACCGTGTCTTCGAACGTGCGCCCTTCGGTGTCGGTGAGCCGTACCCGGGTGACCCCTTTCCCAGCGTCTTCGACGGTCCCTCCGGCCCGAAATCCATCGCTTCCCCAGTTCCCTCCGAGATTCGCCCACGGATGACCCTTCGCCGGCACCTCATCCTTCCCGCCTCCTCCTCCCGCCACACCGTGGGCAGTCCACCGTCCCGGCTCCTCCTGGGTGGTCAGGACCGTCCAGCGCCAGTGCCCAACCCCTCTCCAGCCGCCGTCTGCGTCATACATGACCCACCAAAGCTGGCGGGGCGGTGCCCCTCGCTGCTTCACGAAGCGGACCGTGTCCTGTAGCACGCGGTAGGGCAACCGTCCAGGTCCCGACCAGAACTGCTTTGGTCGGAACGGCCAAAACGGCCGGATCCGCGAGGGGTGCCCAGACATTCTGGACAGCCACTCGCGAATAGCGTGCTCTGGCGTGTGTGACACTGGCGCCTCACTCTTCGCCGAAGGCGGACCGTCCTGTCGCATTCGGATGGTGAGATCGATCCTAACCGTGGCCCGCGCCCTCGCCCCGATCTCGCTCACTCGAGTCGGCTGCAGGCTGGCTTCTTGCTGCTCCCCGTCGTTCCAGGTTCTATCCGACAAACCGTCGCGGTCCGCGGACAGAGTTCCTTGTGCGTAGACCTGCCGGCCCCCCGATCACGAAGAACGCCTGGGACGGGCTTCGGAGTGGCTCTCGCAGGCCAATCGCGTCTACGGGCACGGCGGCATCCAAGGGGGCGTCTCGTCAGGCAGGAACGTCCCCTCGGCCCTTCGGTAGGCGTCCGCGTCTGGTCCATCCGGCGAGATCCTCGCGTCGACGAGCGTCGACGTAGGAAGCCAAGCCCATGTCACGACCGTCCCTGCTGGCGGTGCCTCCACGACCCGGCTCTCGTTATTCACAAGGTCTTCCAGGGTCCACGTCACGCTGTAGCCGAGCTGGGTCAGCGCTTCGCCGAGCGCCAGGGGATCGCGAGGGTCGAGGCCAAGGCAGTAGAAGGACCCGGTCGGAGCGAGCTCATTTATGCGGTCGTAGGCATCGACCGTGAAAGCCCCGGGGGCAGCCTCCCGACCGACGAACAGGGTCACGTGCCCAGGCAGGCCCTTCGGGAGCTCGAGCTCGGTGGTGTTCTCGCCCTCCGCGTCCGGACTCATCAACAGTCCAATCTGGTCACGGAGCCGGGCGAAGTCGTCCTCAGTCAATCCCGAGGGCCGATCGACGCTCACCCACCACCACACGCCTCTCCACATGTGCTCGGCCGTCGCTGTGAGCGGGACCTCGACGATGTCCGCGTCGATCCCAGCGTCACGGAGCGTTCTCTCGACTGCGACCGGATCCCGCAGCGCCTCGATGCCGCTGATCGTCACGACGTCGCGACGGGCAAGAGCGATCCCGCCTGCGACGACGAGTCCCACCAACCACGGCGGCAAGTAGCACCGTCCTAGACCGGCCGCGGAACAAGCCTCGACGACGACCGCCACCTCCCTCTTCCACTGCTTGACGCAGCATCGGCAGCAACCGGTCCCGGAACGTCGCCTGATCACTGGTCTTCATGACCTCACCGCCTCGTCTACGGTCACCAATACCGCCCACAACTTTCGCCGGGCACGCGCCAATCGCATCCGAACTGCCGCCGGTTGAGTCCCGAGCGCCTCGGCCGCCCGGGCAGGCGTCAGGCCCTCGAGCGCGATCAACTCGACCGCCGCACGCTCTCCCCGCGGCAGGGCGGCAAGCTCGGCCAGCACCTCGTGGGCAGCCCGGGAGGCGTCGATCGCTTCCTCGAGTCTCGCGACATCGTCATCATCGAGCACGCGGCGCCCCGCGAGCCGATGAAGGGCTTCGCGCTCACGGGCGGTCCGGCGCCGCTGGTCCGCGACCAGGTTGGCCGCGACGCCGAGGATCCAAGGGAAGGCTCGTCCGCGGCGTGCGTCGAACCGCGGCGCCGCGCGGATCACGTCGAGCCAAACCGCAGCAACCAGATCGTGTACTTCCTCCGGACGACTGCAGCATCGAAGGGCGAACGCGATGGTTGCGTCGAAGTGGCGCAGGTAGAGCTCCTCCAGGGCGTCCGGATCGCCGGACACGGCCGCGAGAAGCTCCTCGTCAGTGCGCGCAGTGGTCGTGCGTTCCATGCTCACGTCTTGTATCCGTCGCAGGAGGACGAGTGCAACGTCCGACTGTCGGCTCGACCAACGATCAAGCTGAGGCGGCCGCTCTTGGCAGCGGCCCGGGCGATTAGGCGATCATGCCCAGCTCTCGCGACTAAGACGGTGCTTGCGACCCTTGACCATCGCGATCAGCGGACAGAGTTCCTTGTGCGTACACACGGCTATCGACCGCTTCGAGGAAACCTCGGACGACAGAACCTCAGGGAACCACTTGAGGCTTTCGGGTGTAGGGCCGTTGGAGAGCGATGATGCTGAGCCGAATCGTAGCGTTGTCTGCCGCCCTGATCGCGCTGGCCGGATGCGCCGAAGCGCCGGCCGAACAGGCCAGGTCAACGAGTGCAGCCGAGCGCGCTGCTGACGCGAGAAACAACGCGACGGACGAATCGGCGGCGGACTTCGCGCAAGTGGTGTGCCAGAAGGAAGGCGTGCACCTGAGGGATCCGGTTGTGCGCACCCACCGGGATGGGGTGCGCTACCTGATCGAGAATCCGGGCGGCGCCTGGGGCGTCGAGCTCCACCACGAAACGTGGGCACACGGCACTGGGGAGGGGTTCGAGCTGAGGGATGACGTGACGCCGAACACCTCGGCGATGGCCCCGGGAAACGTCACCGTGGCCTGCCTCCCGACGAGCCATTCGTCCTACTACGACACCGGCGTTCCGACCGCCACGCTCACGATCGTCGATCCGGAGGGGCTGTACGTGCCGTGGGATCTCGCCTGCGGCTTCGGGGACCAGTTCAGGATGAAGATCGACGCCGGCAAGGACGAGGACCCGACGGAGGTGTTCCGGCGGGTTCCCGGCGTCAGGCCGGCAGATGAGTTCAAGACGCCGAAGTACCCGGAGTCGCCGCAGTATTGGCCGACGGTGATGGTGTTTCGGGCCGGAGTGCCGGTAGCACGACTCATGGCGCCCGGGACGGGGAGTGAGTGGGAACTCCTCATCAACTCCTGCCCGGACAGCGGCATCACCAAGACGTGACTTCTGATGGTGCCAGAGGGCGACCTTCCCGTCTGAACCTCCAGAGCGGCGGAAAGAGCTCCTGGTGCGTAGACCGACAACGGGAATGAACTCTGACGTCCTGTTGATGGCCGACGCCATTCGGCGTCTCCAGCCCGACGTGGGGCAGGGCAGAGTGCTGATGTGGGTCTTCCTTGGACTCGCGGTGTATGCCGCAATCGCCACCGTGTACTAGGTGCGGCGGGGAGTGCAATTCGTGCGGTTGTTCACAGCCTGGTCCAGCGGTATCACAGTGTGCGTAGCGTCGAGGCGCATCGACGCCGGCGGCGAGACCCACCCCTGCGGGCGTCGGATCCGCTCGCCCGATTTCGCGCGCGAGCCTGCGACTCCCGGTCTGTCCCACGCGCAGGGTACACGCCCATGCCTGCGCGGACGCTACCGTCACGTAAAGTGGCGGCCATGCCGTGCTATGCCGCTGGGCGCACCCGCTCCTGAGGGACGGCTCGGTCTGAGCCGAGCGACTCCACTCGACTCCTAGATCGAGTGGGATGTTCCACGTCCCTCAGACGAAAGGCACGCATCATGGATGTGCGTCCGTTTCGGCCGGCTGATCTGGGCCGGCTTCTGGAGTTGACCATCGCCACCTTCGGTCCCTTCTACGAGCAGTCGTTCCGCGGAATCGTCGGCGACACCGTGATGGCGAACCAGCACGGCAACTGGCGGGAGGACTATCACAACCAGTGGCAAGGCCTCCACGATCCCGACAACGGCAAGTATGTGCTTGTCGCTGAGGACCACGACGAGATCGTGGGCTTCATCGCCTGGACGATGCGCCCGCAGAAGCGCAGCGGTGAGATCGAGATGCTAGCCGTCGAGTCAGCCCATCGACGTCACCATGTCGCCTCCGCCTTGTGTGCGCACGTGTTCGACGACCTGAGACGCCACGGCATCGAGGTGGTCTCGCTGGGCACTGGCGGAGACGAGTTCCACGCGCCCGCTCGAGCGTTC
>JBKPAF010000017.1:0-24830 GCA_046726275.1 Actinomycetota bacterium | reverse complement strand
TTGGGTCTCGTGGGCTCGGAGATGTGTATAAGAGACAGGTACATGGTGTACGCGAGCGCCGTGGCGATCCACCCCCCACCCGGCAAGGTGTTGGCGATCGCAGTCGTCGATTGGTTGTTCACGGCGGCCTGGCCCATGGTGAGTCCTGGCATCGAAGCCACCATCAGCGGCCAGTAGGTGACGATGTTCAGGGCGCTCACGAAGACCAGCGTCGCGATCTCTAGCCACGTCATCTCCTGGACAGCCGTCCATACGTCTCCGTAGTTGGCGAACTTTGGAATGGCGAAGCCGAAGATCGCCACGATGATGACGAACGAGCCAACCACCTGGGCGATGCGTATCAGCTGTTTCTTGCGATCACGCTGGATACCGCTCACCAGGCGATCGTATTCCACAGGTCAAGGCTGGAAGCCGCGAGCCCCGCTCAGACCGCTGACGTGCTCAGGTTGCCCGAGAGCCGGCTCAGTCGCACCGGGCGCACAGGCCGAGCATGTCCACCCGATGGGCCCGCACCCTAAACCCGCGCCGGGAGGCGAGGGTCGCCGTGGCCCGCTGCACCGTCCGCTCGAGCCCCATCGGAGCCGGTAGGTCCTCGACCGAGCCGCAGGACGTGCAGATCAGATGGTGATGGTGTTCGGTGAGGTCCTCCGCCAGCTCGTACCGGGCGAACCCGCCCGCGGCGACCAGCCGCCGAACCACGCCGGCCTGCTCCAGGACCCCGAGGTTCCGGTAGACGGAGCTCTGGGCCAGGCGGGTACCGGTCGACAGGATGTCGTGGATGGCGAGAGGCTGCTCCGCCGAGTGCACGATCTGCACGAGTCGCCGCCGCAGGGGCGTGTAGCGTTGCCCGCGGGACCGGAGGCGGGTGGCGATCAGGTCCTCCACGCTCGATTCCATCGCGTTAGAGGGTAGCGACGGTCCTTTTTCCATCTGGCTCTCCATCACCCCAACCGCGGGAACTCCAGCCGGCGTGGTCCTCGTCCCCGCCGCCGCACCGCCCCGGTGGCCGAAGCGACGGCGAACGCGGCGGCCGCGACCAGCACGATGGCTCCTCCGGCCGCCAGGCCCCAGATGCGGGCCGCCGCCAAACCCACCACCACACACGCCACGCCCATCCCGACTGCGAGGGTGAGGGTTCCCCGGAACGATCGGGCGATCTGCTGGCTCGCCCCAACG
Organism: Actinomycetota bacterium; assembly: GCA_046726275.1. Classification (GTDB taxonomy): domain Bacteria; phylum Actinomycetota; class UBA4738; order UBA4738; family UBA4738; genus DASXTW01. Next base: position 23,654 of record JBKPAF010000017.1, on the reverse strand, counting down.
GGCAGCACCATGAGCGCCGCCACGAGCAGCACGCCGACCACTTGCATGGCCGCGACGACCACCACGGCCGTCAGGACTGCAAGCAGTGTGTTCAGTCGATCGACGGGTACACCGGCGACGCGAGCGGCCTCCTCGTCGACCACCACGGCGAACAGCGCCCGGCCCGCCACGGCCACGGCACCGATGATCCCGAGGCCGAGTCCGACCACCAACCACACGTCCTGAGGCGTCACCGTGAGGATGGAGCCGAACAGGTAGGTGAAGATGTTGGCGTTGAGGGATCCGGCCAGCCCCGTGAGCACGACTCCTGCCGCGATCCCTCCATAGAAGAACAGGGCAAGCGCGAGGTCCCCGGACGCCCGACCCCCGGCCCGCAAGCGCTCCACCGCGGCAGCTCCCACGACGGCCACGAGGAGGGCGACCCACACAGGTGAGACCTGGAGGAGGAGGCCTCCCGCGATGCCGGCGAAGGCGAGATGGCCGATCCCGTCACCCATCAGGGACAGACGCTTGGGCACGAGGAACGATCCGATCAGCGGCGCGCAGGCCCCCACCACCAGGCCAGCCGAGAGGGCCAGCTGCATGTACTCGCGATCGAAGGGCCAGGGCATCTCGCTCTTACCTCAGCGCTTCGAGCCAGAGGGGGAGGTCCTCCGCGTGCACGCCCAGGCTCACTCCTCGCCGCGCCAGGTCCTCCGGCGATCCATCGAAGAGCACGCGGCCTTTGAGCACCACCACTCGGTCGAGGTCCTGAGCCACCGCCCCGAGCTCGTGCGACACGAGCAGGACCGAGCCTCCATGTTCCTGCATCAGGTGGATGAGCGACTCCCTGAATAGGCGCTGGGACTCCGCGTCCACGCCGGCGACCGGCTCGTCCAGCACGAGCAGGTCGGGGACGCTGGCGAAGGCTCGCGCGATGAACGCCCGTTGCTGCTGTCCGCCGGAGAGCTCGCTCAACCGGCGGTTCCGGAGAGAGTGCATACCGACGGACTCGATCGCGTGATCGACCTCTTCCCGGTCAGCTCGCCCCGGCCACCGCCACCATCCGGTCCGAGCCAGCCGGCCCGTGGAGACGACCTCCTCGACGGTCGCCGGGAGGTCGTCCTGGACGGACGGCCGCTGGGGGACGTACCCAATGCGCCAGCGCTCGCGGAGATGCCGGGGGTCCTCCCCGAACAGGAGCACGGTTCCCTCGGTGGGCCGGAGCAGGCCGAGCAGGACCCTGAGCAGCGTGGACTTCCCCGACCCGTTCGGCCCCACCAGGGCGACGAACTCTCCTGGCCGGATCGCCAGGCTCACGTCCTCCAGCACCTGCTCGTCGCCGTAGGCGAAAGAGATGCCCTTGGCTTCGAGGACTGGGCTGCCGTCCGCTGTCGACGAGCTCACCTGCATCCCAGTGCCTCGCGGAGGGTGGCGAGGTTCTCTCTCATGACGCTCACGTAGTTCTCGCCTCGGGTCAGTTCCTGGGGAGTGAGGCCCTCCAGGGGATTCAGGACGGCGGTTCGGGCGCCGGCCTCACGGGCCAGCGTCTGCGCCACCCGTGGGGACACCAGCTCCTCCGTGAAGATAGTGGTCGCCCCTTCCCTCCGCACCAGGTCAGCCAGCTCGGCCAGGCGCCGCGGGTCGGGTTCGGCTTCCGGAGAGATTCCCGCGATAGCTTCCTGGACGAGGCCGTACCGATCGGCAAGGTATCCGAAGGCCGAGTGCGACGTCACGATGACCCGCCGGTCACAGTCGCGGAGTCCATCCCGAAATTGCCGATCCAACGCTTCGATCTCGGATCGATACCGATCCGCATTTCGCCTGTACGTCGCGGCTCCAGCGGGGTCGGCTCGGACCAGGCCCCTGCCAACCGCGTCGACGACCCCCTCCATGAGCACGGGGTCGAGCCAGACGTGCGGATCGGTGCCACCCTCGACGCCTCCTTCCCCTTCGAGCTTCCGGAGCTGTGAGGAAAGGGCTCCCAGAACGTCAACGGTGACCCCGTCGTGCCGGTCGGCGGCGATGTCCTGGACGGCCGGCTGGAAGCCCTGGCTCAGGTACAGAACCACCGTGGCGTCGAGGATCTCGTCCACCTGCTTCGGCGAGAGCTCCAGGTCATGCGGCTCGGCACCCGCAGGGGTGAGGTTCGTGGCATGGACCCGAGACCCTCCAACCTCTTGGACGGCTTCGTAGAGGGGGTAGAAGCTCGCGACCACCGCAACCTTCCCCCCTGCTGTGGCGCCCGAGGACGGGGCACAGGCCGGAGCGAGCGAGGCCGCGATGCCCGTAGCAATGAGAATCGTTCCTATTCTCATTCTCGAGGCGAAACTCTAGCCGCGCGTTCCAGGGAGCGTCAAGCAGGAGGAATCCCTGCGGGGCGGGGCCTGGAGCAGCGGGCGTCGCGGGCGATGCCCGGGTCAGCTACTCAGGAGCGGTGCACGGACCGAATGTGTCCGCACGGTCCACCAGCCAGCCGTGTCCGGCGCGGAAAAGATGGTAGCTGGCCACCCTGACGGTGCCTCTGAGCTCGTCAACCTCCGCGCTGTGCCGGCTGAACGAGGTGATCCGCAGGTTGCGGGCACCCGGGCGATACGCGCGAACCGCTGCGCGGACCGTGGACTTTCCCGTGGCCTCGCTGGTGTAGTCGATGAACGCCGAAGATTGGCACTCCGGGCGGGTGTGCTGGGGGACTTGGTTGGGGGCCTGGACCTGGACCACCGGGCGCCGGGGAGCCTGAGGAAGGGGAGCTCCCAGCACCGGCTTCCTGGCGAAGCTGGTCACGGATACGACCGCCCCGACGACGGCCAGAGCGAGGATCGCGCTGATGATCGTACGCCTGGTCATCGGACCCCCTTCACCGCAGATGATACCGCCCGGAACCTTTTCCCAGAAGGGCCGAGGCGGTTTTTCCAAAGGATCTTGACCCGTGACCTGGGCCTCCCGTTACACCCAGAGCGATATCCTTAGCAAGGAGATGCGGAACGATCGCACGGTCCGTGGCCTGCCCCTGGCCGGAATGGCCGTGGTGGGTGCGGTGGTGGGCCATTGGCTCGGCTACGCGCTCGCGTTCCCGGATGCGCACCTGCGCGCCGAGGTCCTTTCCCAGAGTGGCCACGGGTACTGGATGCTCGTGGTAAAGGCCGCCGCCATCCTCGGGTTCGCGTCCCTCGGGACCGTTCTCGTCCGCCACCTGAGCGAAGCCCGGCGGGGGCATCGGACGGGCGAAGATGGGCCGGCGGCTCTGGCCCTCCGATTGGCCGTGATCCAAGTATCGGCGTTCGTCGCCGTGGAAGCCGTCGAGCGGGCGTTCGCCGGCGAGCCCGTCACACAGATGTTCCAGCACCACCTCCTGCTGCTTGGGGTGGCCATCCAGATCGCGGTCGCCTGCGGGGGTGCGCTCGTCCTTCTCTGGTTCGGCCGCGTCGCCGCGACCATTTCCCGGTGGGTCGTGCGGCCTCGATTCGAGCGCCCACTGGTCCGCCATCCATTCCCGGCATTCGCTGACGCGTCCCCGCCGCAGGTTCTCCGCGGTGGCGCCGGCCTTCGCGGCCCTCCTTCTCTCTGAGTCAGCCTGCCCCCTCCCCGGACCACGGGGAGCGCCCCGAGCTCCGCCCAAGCGAGGGCGAGGCGTGTGCCACCGCTGAGAGGAGGACCAATGCAGAGACGTGCGGCCGCTTTGGCGGGCGTGATCGTGAGCGTCGCGGCCATGATGGTGATCGGGACCTCGAGCCGGGCCCTGGCCCACGAGGAGCGCCACGTCGGCCCCTATCACTTCCTGGTGGGCTTCGGCGACGAGCCGGCCTACGCGGGTCAGAAGAACAGCGTCGCTCTGATCCTCTCCGACGCGGAGGAGAAGCCCGTGACCGACCTGGGCGACAGCCTGAAGGTCGAGGTCATCTTCGGCGACCAGAAGATGGAGCTCGCTCTGGAGCCGAACTTCGAGGTGGGAGAGTTCGGAACCCCGGGAGACTATCGAGCGTGGTTCTTCCCAACCAGACCCGGTGCGTACACGTTCCACTTCTTCGGGACCATCGGGAGCCAAGAGATCGACGAGAGCTTCTCGTCCTCCCCCACCACGCTCAGTGAGGTGAGCGATCCCGCGCAGGTGGAGTTTCCCGTCAAGGACCCGACCGTGGCGCAGGTGGCCCAGCGGATCAGCCGGGAGGTCCCCCGATTGACCAAAGCGATCGCCGCGCAGCAGACCTCGGCCAAGGAGCAGGCGGACTCTGCGAAGACGATCGCGTACGTCGGCATCGGGGTCGGAGCGCTAGGTGTAATCCTGGGGGGGGTGGCCCTCGCTTCGAGCCGGCGCCGGGAGCGTCGCGGCGTGTCGGTGACGGCCCCATCGACGAGCGCCACGGATCAAAGATAGGGACCCCATGCAGAGAGCCGTCGCGCTCGGCCTGATCGCTGGGCTCTGGGTTCTCCTGACCGCCTCGTCGGCCGAGGCCCACGCACTCGTCCTTCGTTCCAACCCGGCCGACGGCGCCGTGCTGGAGGAACCGCCTTCACGCGTCGAGATCACCTTCACCGAGTCCCCCGATGTCGACCTGTCCGTCGTCCACGTGCTCGATTCGACCGGACGGGCTGTGGACGCGGGGGAGCTCGAACGAGTCCGCGGTGATCCGCGGACGGTTCGGATGCCCATCCAACCCATCGGTGACGGCGTGTACACGGTGACCTGGCGTGTCCTGTCGGGGGTGGACGGCCATGTCACGGGAGGATCCTTCTCCTTTGGGGTGGGGGTCGCACCGGTCGGCGTCGGCGCGCCTCTGGGGGCTCGGGCGGCTCCGGTGACCCCGTCACCCTCCCCGTTGGCGACCGCGGGACGGTGGGCGCTGTATTGGGGGCTCGCCGTGCTCATCGGAGGGGCGGCAACGGGACTGCTGGTGTTCAGGAACGTGCCGCAGACCGAGCGGTTCCTTCTCATCCTCGCGTGGCTCCTCTCGGCGGCGGGCCTCGTTGCCATGGTCCTGGCCGAGCGCTCCTCGGTCGGGGTATCCCTCGGCCGACTGCTGTCCTCCGGGGCCGGCGGCGGTCTCGTCCGGCAGGCCATCGGCCTCGCCGTGGCCGGCGTGGCCGTCGGATCCCTTCTGGTCAAGCCGGGTCGGATCACGTTGGTGTTCCTGGGGCTGGCATCCGCGGGAACCATGTGGCTTCACGCCGAAGCGGGTCACGCGGGTGCTGTGAGCTCCCTGCGCTGGTTCGACATCGGCGTGCAGTGGGTGCACCTGCTCGCCGTGGGCATGTGGATCGGTGGCCTCGTCTGGCTCCTTCTGGGCGTCCAGGGCCGAGGCACCGGCGGCCGGGTCGAAGCGATTCGGCGGTTCTCCTGGCTCGCCGGCATCGCTCTGGCTTCGGTCGTTCTGACCGGCGCGATGCGGGCGATCAGCGAGGTCGGAGGCCCAGCGGACTGGAGACGCTTGTTCGACACGAGCTTCGGCGTGGCGTTGCTGGTCAAGATCGGGCTGGCCGCGGGACTGATCGCCCTGGGGGCTCGCAACCGGTATCTGAACGTGCCGGGAATCGTGGGCGGCACCCGCCCCATCGCCTCCCTGCGCCACACCGTCTGGGGAGAGGTTCTGATCGCCGGAGCGATCCTTGGGGTGACCGGCGTTCTCACCCAGCTCCCCCCGGCGAGCTCGACCGCCTCAGCCGTACGGACACCAGCGCCGGCTCAGGTGGTGGTCAGGGGGAGCGACTTCGCCACCTCCGTTCGCGTGCGATTGGGGATCACGCCGGGCACGATCGGGCCCAATCGATTCGCCGCCCTGGTCACCGACTACGACAGCGGCCGGCCCGTCGATGCGAGCCGAGTCAGCCTGAGCTTCGGCCTGACGGGCCACCCAGAGCTCGGCACGCCCGTCGTCGAGCTGACGAAGGCAATGGGGGGGATCTGGGCGGGGCAAGGGACGGTCATCTCGATGGATGGAAGATGGAACGTGTCGATGCTCGTCCAGGATGCGAGCGGCTCGGTCGAGGTGCCATTGGTGTTCACTCCCGAACTCCCGCCGCAACGCATCCAGGTTTCCCAGATCCCGGGTCAACCGACGCTCTACACCGTCGCCCTGGCCGGCGGGGCCTCGCTTGAGGCATACGTCGATCCGGGGAAGGCGGGCAACAACACCGTCCACTTCACGTTCTTCCAGGCATCCGGGGACGAGCAGCCCATCGCCTCGGCATCGGGCACGGCGGTCACGCCTTCGGGAGCTGCGGAAGAGCTGCCGCTGACGAGATTCGACGCCGGACACTTCGTGGCGAACGTAAAGCTGGACGAGGGCCACTGGAGGTTCCGGATCCAGGCCGCGACCAGGGAGGGAACCGTATACGACGCCTACTTCGAGCAGCACATCACTCCGTGAGAAGGGAAGGGATACGAATGCATCGACGACGCCTCGCCCGGATCCTCGTCGTGTGGGCCCTGGGGATAACTTCCCTCCTGGCCGCCGCCTGCGGAAAGGGCGAGACCCCGAACGGCGCGCAGTCTCGGCCAAGCAGCCCGGCCGATCTCCAGATCCTCTCCCCCACCAACGGTGAGATCGTCCACGGGTCCGACGTGCCGATCGAGGTGGAACTCAGTGGGGCGAAGATCATCCAGGCCACGACCACCCACATCGAGCCCGACGAGGGGCATCTCCACGTGTACCTCGACAATCAGATCGTGGCGATGAATTTCTCGACCACCCAGGACCTGGAGAACGTGAAGCCCGGGATGCACATCCTGCGCGTCGAGTTCGTGGCGGCCGACCATAGGCCGTTCGATCCGAGGGTGTTCACCGCGGTCACGTTCGAGGTGCAGACGTGAGCCGGGCGCTCACCGCTTCCGCGAGACCGGCTGGACCGGCCGTCGAGTTCCACTCCGCCGGGATCCTCCTGTCGGGCGTGTGTCTGCTGCTCTTCAGGCCCCTGGCCTCTGATCTCCCCGGCGCCGTACTGATCATGGGAGGAACGTACGTGCTACTGGCGGCCATGTCGCTCGCACATCCCGAACCGCGGCCAGGGCCTGCGGTGGCCAGCCCCTCCCTGGTTGTGGCCGTCGGGGCTGGCGCGTTCCTGTTGAGCGGGCTCGTGTCCGGTCCAAGCATCCCCTTCCCGATCGCTCGGAGTGCCCTCTTCCTGAACACGCTTGCGGCGGTGGCGGAGGAGGCTTTCTTTCGCAGATTCCTGTTCGGCCGGCTGGTTCGCCACGGAGCCGCCGTCGCTGTGGTCGGATCGGCGGTCCTCTTCGCCCTGGTCCATGTGCCTGCCTACGGGATGCCAGTGCTCTGGGTGGATCTCGGCGCGGGCCTCTTGCTCTCGTGGCAGCGATGGGCGTCGGGCCATTGGACCGTGCCCGCGGCCACGCACGCGTTGGCGAATCTCATGGCGGTGATCCGATGAGCCGGGTGGTCGCCGTCCTGTCGGTCTCGGTTGCGCTCGTGGCGAGCGCGTGCTCGAGCTCCCCGCAACCTATCCGCGCCGGTGCCCTGTACCCCTTAAGCGGGGGTCAGGGTCCGGGCGGGGTCGACGAGTATCGAGGTGCCGCCCTCGCCGTCGATCTGGTCAACGCCGACGGCGGCGTTGATGGCAGGCCTATCGAGCTCGATCCGGTGGACGTCCCGGGGCCAGACGCCGCGCCTGGAGCGGTGGCGGCGCTGTCGAGGCGCGGCGTCCGATTTGTGCTGGGAAGTTACGGGAGCACCATCTCGGCTCCGGCATCCACCGAGGCCACTCGGCGCGGCATGATGTTCTGGGAGACCGGCGCGGTTGGATCGATGCCCGGTCCGGGCAGCGGCCGATCCTTCTTTCGGATCGCTCCCAGCGGCCAGGTCCTGGGTCGAGCGGCCGTGTCCTTCGTCGCGGACCGGCTGTCGCCGCTGCTCGGTCGTGCTGCCACCTCGCTCCGCTTCGCGGTGGCAAACGTCGACGACCTGTATGGATCCACCGTGGCCGCCGGCGCGGTACAGGAGATCCATGTGCGCGGTCTCACCTTCGCCGGGCAGTTCCCCTATCCCGCCAGGCGATCCGACCTCTCGGAAGTCGTCGGCCGGATCGGCCGGGCCCGACCCGACGTCTTGTTCGTGTCCGCGTATCTCGAAGATGGGATCGCCCTTCGCCGCGAGCTGGTCCGCCAGCACGTGCCGCTGGTCGCAGGCATCGGGACGTCGTCGAGCTTCTGCATGCCCGCCTTCGGCGCCGCGCTGGGCCGGGACGCCGTCGGACTGTTCGCCTCGGACAAGCCCGACAGCGACGCCTTCGATCCCTCCGGGCTGACTCCGTCTGCGCGCCGCCTGCTGGACCGGGCCCGCGACGCCTATCGATCGAGGTACGGCGAGAAGATGAGCGCGCCAGCCCTGGCGGGGTTCTCGGCCGCGTGGGCCCTTTTCCACGACGTCATGCCGAACGCGGCCCAGATGACTCCACAGGCGGTCGCGGCTGCCGCGTTGCGGACGCGGATCGCACCCGGCGGCCTTCCCAACGGAAGCGGCCTCAAGCTCGTGCCGCCTGATCGAGCCGACGCCGGGGCCAACCTCCTGGCTGCCAGCGTCATCTGGGAATGGACGGGCGTGAATCGTCGCGCTGTGGTGTGGCCGCCCCAGTTCGCCACGGAGCCGATCACGGCACTGCCCCTGGCCTCGTGACGGGTTCGCGAAGAGCCCTGGCCGCGGGGGTGGTTGTGGCCGCCGTGTATCTCGTCGGGGCGGCGGTGAGCGGACGGCTCAGCCCGCTGGCACGGCGGCCGATCCTGGACGGGTTCGCCCCTCCCCCTCCCTACCGGTGGGTACGCCCACCCCCCAGCCTCGCAGCCACGAACCAACAGCCCTCCTCAGGTCGGTTCGCCATCACGTTGGACCCCCTCACCGGCTCGGAGGCCGGGGTGTTCAGCACGGACGACGGCCAATCGAGCCTGGCCCTGGGCGCGGGTGCGATCCCGGCGTCGACGGGCGATCGTTCCGTGCTCCTCCAGATCGTTCCCCTCGCTCCGGCGGCCGGAGCGAGCCTCCCCAGAGGGATGCAGCTCTCCGGCAACGTCTACCGGATCACCGGCGCCTACCGACCGAGCCGGGCGACCGTCGGGGCTCTCTCGACCGCCGGCCAGCTCGTGCTGGCCTATCCGGGGGCGACCGACGCGCTGCAGCACCGGCACACGGTGCTGCAGTCGACCGACGGGACGTCTTGGACCGCCGTTCAGAGCATCGACTCGGTCGGCCAGCACCTCGTTCAGGGAAACGTGAGCGAGCTCGGCTACTTCGCCGTGGGACAGACCCGATTGGGGACCCCGGCCCGCACGTCGTCCGGCACCATCGTCTACAGGGTCATCCTGTTCGGCGTCCTGGCCGCCATCATCGCCACGATCGGGATCGCCGAGCTCGGGATCCGCAGAAGGACTCGCGGATCGCGTCGGGCCCGGCAACGCAGGCGCCGCCCGCCACCGCGGAGGCGGGCCGACCCCTGGAGAGACTGACGCCCGCTCTTCTCGGCGACGGCCGCAGTGCCCCCATCGACCAGGGAGTCTCCACGTTCCTGTTCCTGGGAGCGGTCGTCCTCGGCCTGGTCGCCGTCCAGCGCCTTCGGGAGAGGTCCTTCCGCAAACTCCCGCGGGTGGCAGCTTGGGCCGCCGCGGGTCTGGCGGTCACCGCACTCGTCCTGGCGGTGGTTCTCCCGCCGATCATCCGGCCTGGAGCCTCCGGCAGCCGCCCTGCCAGCACCGCCCGACTGCGTTTCCTCTCCCCCGTCGCCGCCGAGGCCTTCACGGGGAATCCCGCTTCCGTCCCCGTCGGGCTGCAGCTCCGGGGCGCAACGATCGTTCCGTTCACCTCGACCAGGGTCAGACCGGACCAGGGACACATCCACCTGTTCCTGGACGGCGCCCTGGTGTTCATGGGCCCCACGCTGACTCGCTCGGTCGAGGTGAAGCCTGGGCGCCACGTGCTGGCGGCGGAGTTCGTCGCCGCCGACCACGCTCCCTTCAACCCGCCCGTCCGGGTATCGGTCGCCTTCCAGGTGGTCGCGGGCTGAGACGTTCCGGTCCGCGAACCCGGCTCTGGCGCGCGGAGGGGGGGGATAGGGATACCCCCCTATGGTATTCTTGACGGGAAATCTGGGACAGAGGACGGCCACGCCGGCGAGTTGAGGAGGCGCATCTTGTACGGATACACCATGAAGAAGAACGAACTGCAGGCTCGTCTCCGCCGCATCGAAGGCCAGGTTCGCGGCCTGCAGCGCATGGTCGATGAGGACACCTACTGCATCGACATCCTGACCCAGCTCAACTCCGTGACGGCCGCGCTGAAGGCGGTCGGGGTGGGTCTCCTGGACGACCACGTACGGCACTGCGTCCGGGAGAGCCTCGAGCGCGGAGAGGGGGACGGAAAGGTTGAGGAGCTCGTCTCCGCGGTGGCCCGATTCGTGGGGAGGTAGTCGGGGATGGCGCAGCCGGCCCGGGGGAAGGTGAGGGAGCTCCAACTCGACGTGTCCGGCATGACCTGCGGGTCATGCGTGCAACGCGTGGAGAAGACCCTGCTGAAGCAGCCCGGGGTCCTCGAATGCCGGGTGAACCTGGCGACGGGTGAGGCAACTGTTCGCCTGGCCGAGGGAGCGGCTCCCTTCGAGGCGATGCGTGATGCCGTCCGGGCCCGCGGCTACGACCTGGCCGTCCACCGGGATCGACCCGATGACCCGGATCGGCAGGAGGAACGTGCGTGGCTTCGACGGGTGTGGGTGGCATGGCCCCTGAGCGCGGTCGTGATGGTGTTGTCGACGCTGGCCATGGATGCAGATTGGGCCAGGGTGACCGCTTTCGCCCTAGCCACCCCGGTCCAGTTCTGGGCGGGATGGCCTTTCCTCCTTGGCGCCGCTCGCCGCGCACGAAGCCTGAGCGCGAACATGGACACCCTGATCGCCCTGGGCACGCTCACCGCGTACGGATATTCCGTGTGGGCGTTGTTTGCGGGCGAAGACCTGTATTTCGACACGGCAGCGCTGATCATCTCCTTCCTCGTTCTCGGCAAGTACCTGGAGACCCGAGCGCGTGGCCGGGCATCGGAAGCGATGAAACGGCTCCTCGAGCTCGGGGCCAAGGAGGCCCACGTCGTGAGGAGCGGCCGGGAGTTCCTCATGCTGGTCGATCAAGTCAAGGTGGGCGACCTTGTCCGGGTCCGGCCCGGCGAGAAGATCCCCACCGACGGCGTGGTCGAGGAGGGAGCCTCCACGATCGACGAGTCCATGCTCACCGGCGAGTCCGTACCGGTGGAGAAAGTGGCCGGCGATCAGGTGACCGGAGCCACCTTGAACCTGGACGGGAGCCTCCTGGTTCGGACCACGCGCGTCGGAGCCGACACCGCCCTCGCCCAGATCGTGAAGCTCGTCTCCGAGGCCCAGAGCAACAAGGCTCCCATCCAGCGGTTGGCCGACCGGATCGCCGGAGTGTTCGTTCCCATCGTCATCGGCATCGCGGCCGTGACGGCCCTGGCCTGGTTCGTCGCCACCGGAAACGTGGGAGACGCCATCGTCCCCGCAATCGCGGTGCTGATCATCGCCTGCCCGTGCGCGATGGGCCTGGCGACGCCCGCAGCCGTGATGGTGGGCACCGGAAGGGGCGCCCAGCTCGGCGTGCTCATCCGCGGCGGTGAGGTCCTGGAACGATCCCGCCGCATCGACATCGTGCTCTTCGACAAGACGGGAACCCTCACCGAGGGACGGATGCGGCTCGTCGATGTGGTGGGCGACGAGAGCGCGCTCGCTCGCGCCGCCGCAGCCGAGGCCGCCAGCGAGCACCCCATCGCCAGGGCCGTGGTCGAAGGCGCAGTCGAGCGGGGCGCTCCCGACCTCGAAGCGTCCGGTTTCCGAGCTGTGTCCGGGCTCGGGGTCAGAGCCAGCGTCGAGAGCGAAGACGTGGTGGTCGGGAGGCGGAGCTTCCTCGAACGCGAGGGGTGCGCAGTGCCCGACTGGCTGGCTCAGGACACGAGCCGGCTCGAAGCCGAGGGAAAGACCGTGTTCCTCGTGGGCTGGGGGGACAAGGCCCGCGCCGCCCTGGCGGTTGCGGACACGCTCAAGCCGAATGGCCGTGAGACAGTGCGAGCCCTCGAGGGCATCGGAGTGGAGGTCGCCCTGATCACGGGCGACAACCGGTCCACAGCCGAGGCGATCGGACGGCAAGCCGGCATCGACCGCGTGCTCGCCGAGGTCCTTCCCGACCAGAAGGTTGGGGAAGTGCGGCGGCTCCAGGAGGAGGGGGAGGTCGTTGCGATGGTCGGTGACGGGATCAACGACGGCCCTGCGCTGGCCCAGGCGGACCTGGGGATCGCCATAGGAACGGGAGCCGACGTGGCGATCGAAGCCTCGGATCTCACCCTCATGTCCGGGGACCTGCAAGGCGTGGTCACGGCGATCCGGCTGTCGCGGCGCACCTATCGGACGATCGTCCAGAACCTTTTCTGGGCTTTCGGCTACAACGTCGCGCTGATCCCGTTGGCGGCGGCGGGGCTGCTCAACCCAATCCTGGCCGGGGCCGCCATGGCGTTCTCGTCGGTGTCGGTGGTATCGAACTCACTCAGGCTTCGCCGCTTCCAGCGCTGACGCCGAGCGAGGGTCAGTCGAAGCAAGCCGGGTTGAGGAGGTGCCGAACCGTGGAGAGGAAGGAGATTCTCATGGAGATCGATCCGGTCTGTGGCATGGAGGTCGACCCGAAGGGGGCCGCCGGGTCGTACGAGTACCAGGGAACGACGTACTACTTCTGCTCGACGGGTTGCCTGGAGGACTTCAGGGAAGATCCGGAGAGCTACCTCCGGTAGGTCGGTCCACGTGGCTGCTCACCAGCCGGCGAGAAACGGCGACCACCGTGGCCACACGGACCACGCCGGGCACGCGGAACACGCCGGGCACGCGGATCACGCAGCCGCGTTCCGCGACCGTTTCTGGTGGACCTTGGTCCTGACCATCCCGGTCGTCCTGTACAGCGAGATGTTCCAGCAGCTTCTGGGATATACGGCGCCAAGCTTCCCCGGAAGTGACTGGGTCTCGCCCGTTCTCGGCACCGTCATCTTCGTCTACGGGGGTTGGCCCTTCCTGACCGGCGCCGTCTCGGAACTGCGCGACCGACGGCCCGGGATGATGCTCCTGATCGGCCTGGCGATCACCGTCGCCTTCGCTGCGAGCTGGGCGACCGAGCTCGGCGCCGTGGACTTGGACTTCTGGTGGGAGCTTGCCGCGCTGATCACCGTGATGTTGTTGGGCCACTGGCAGGAGATGAGGGCGGTCGGCCAGGCGAGCGGCGCGCTCGAAGCCCTCTCCGCGCTCCTTCCGGATGAGGCCGAGCGGCTGACGGAATCCGGCACCGAAATCGTCCCCACCGGCGCGCTTCGGGTCGGGGACATCGTCCTCGTGCGACCAGGGGGTCGCGTTCCCGCCGACGGCCAGATCGTGGAGGGATCAGCTGAGTTCGACGAGTCGATGGTGACGGGGGAATCGAGAGCCGTTCCTCGGTCCTCCGGCGACGGAGTGGTCGCGGGGACGGTGGTCGTCGACTCCGCCGTGCGGGTCCGGGTAACCGCGGTTGGCGAAGAGACGGCGCTCGCCGGCATCCGGCGGCTGGTCGAGCAGGCTCAGCAGTCGCGTTCCCGATCACAGGCCCTGGCGGATCGCTCTGCCGCCCTCCTCTTCTACGTGGCGACGGCCAGCGCCCTCCTCACCTACATCGTGTGGACCGGGCTCGGAGATCAGCGCGCCGCGATCGAGCGGACCGTGACGGTCCTCGTGATCGCGTGCCCACATGCCCTGGGACTGGCGATCCCCCTGGTCATCGCCATCTCCACGTCCCTATCGGCTCGAAACGGAATCCTGGTCAAGGACCGTCTGGCTCTCGAGCGGATGCGAGAGGTCGACGTCGTCCTGTTCGACAAGACCGGCACCCTGACCACCGGCCGCCCTGTGGTCACGGACGTGGTCTCGGCGAATGGGAACGACACCGAGATCCTGCACTTGGCCGCGGCCGTCGAGGCCGACAGCGAGCACCCCCTGGCACGGGCCATCGTGGCAGCCGCCGGCCATCCGGGTTCGGTGCCGCGGGCCCGAGACTTTCGCGCGATGACCGGCCGCGGGGTCGAAGCCAGCGTCGACGGACATCGCTTGACGGTCGGGGGCCCGGCGCTGCTCCGGGAGCGCTCGATGACCCTTCCTTCGTCCGTCCAGGCCGAGTCCGCCCGCTGGAAGGAACGAGGCGCGACCGTGCTCTATCTCATGAACGAGACGTCGGTGCTCGGCGCTCTCGCCCTGACTGACGAGGTCCGCCCGGAATCCCGGCAGGCCATCCGTGAGCTCCAGCGGCTCGGTGTGGAGGTGGCCATGATCACCGGCGATGCCGGGCCGGTGGCGGAGGCCGTGGGAGCAGAGCTCGGGATCGAGCAGATCTACGCGGAGGTCCTCCCCGAGAACAAGGATCAGGCGATCGTGGACCTGCAGGCCCGGGGGAAACGGGCGGCCATGGTCGGCGACGGCGTCAACGACGCCCCCGCGCTCGCCCGGGCCGACGTGGGGATCGCCATCGGCGCCGGGACCGACGTGGCCATCGAGTCGGCGGGTGTCGTCCTCGCTTCCGACGACCCGCGGGGGGTCGTCGACGTCATCCGCCTCTCCCGAGCGAGCTACCGCAAGATGATCCAGAACCTGGCTTGGGCGGCCGGTTACAACCTGTTTGCCATCCCCGCTGCGGCCGGTGTGTTTGCCTGGGCGGGGCTGACGCTCGCGCCGGCCGTCGGTGCCCTGTTGATGAGCGTCTCCACCATCGTCGTCGCTCTCAACGCCCAACTCCTGCGGCGCCTCCGCCTTGGCAGGGAGCCGGTCCGCGTGTCCGCGCCGGACGAAGTCAACGTGTAAGCGGCGTCAGAGGTGCGCAATCCGCTCGAGAGGGAACGGAGCCTTCACCAGCGGCTTGACGGCGAGCCTCAGCAGCACGAGCGGATTGTCGTCGCCGGCGCTGCGGTTCAAGCGGAGGACGTCACAGCCGGTGCACCGGTGAACCAGGACCCACTCCCCATCACCCCGCACGGTGATCGCGATGGGCTCCATGATCGAGCCACAATCAGCCGCCCGGTCGCCTGGGCTGTCGTCGTCGAGATGACGGCTCCACAGGCAGTTGGGACAGTGGTTCCGGTGCGCTGTCCCCAGGGCGTGGATCGATACGTCCAGCCCACAGTGCCGGCATCGGAACGTATTGCTTTGGCCACCGCGCGGCGCGCGATGACGTTGGTCGCGTGACATCTCGGAACCTCCATAGGACGGACGGCGAGCAGGCGCTGTCGCGCCCAGGGGTTCCGGGAGTTCAGGAAGAAGCGAACCGATCGGCGCCAGGACGCGACGCGACAACCCCCGCAGAAACAGTCATCGGTCACCTCCTGTCCGGTCGGGCCACGTCTGTGGCAAGACGAGCAGAGTAGCACCTATCCTCGGTGCGTGGCGGGAGCCGACTCATCGTTGCGGCTTGAGGAGGTCGTCGCCTCCTATTGCTTGTGCATCCAGGGCGTGTAGGAGACCCCGACCAGGAGTCCTTCCGGACTGAGCAGGCGAGAGGTGGTCTGCCCCCACGGCTCCTCCTGCGATCCTCGGAGTACACGATGCCCACCGGCCTGGAGCTCCTCGACCGCGGCGGCGACAGCCTCCGGAGACTCCACGTCCAGCTCCATCCACGCCTGAGGCCGGGGGATCTCCTCCGGCCACGTATCGGAGCCGAAGGTCGCCTCGGCAGCCTGGGAAAGCGGCCAGAGCGCGAAGGCCTTCACCCCGTCCAGGTCGTCGTTCGTCCAGTAGTCGGGCGCGTCTTCCTCGAGCTCGATCCCCAGCCCCTCTCCCCAGAATGCGCGGCTGGATCCGACGTCGGGAACGATCGGTCCGAATCCCGCGATGAAGCTCACCTTCATGGCTCTTCCCCCTCGTCCACGGTCGTTCGCTTTATCTTCGCAGCCTCAATGGAATCATTCCGAACACCAGGGCGTTCTCCCAGGACATGACGACACCCGAGCGCGTGATTCGGAGCTACCTGGTGATCACGGGGCTGTTCACGCTGTCGGCTTCCCTCATCTGGGGGATCAACACGCTGTTCCTCCTCGACGCGGGGCTGTCGATCTTCGAGGTGTTCGTGGCCAACGCCGCCTTCACCGCGGCCATGGCGCTCTTCGAGGTCCCCACGGGAGTCGTCGCCGACACCCGCGGCCGCCGGGCCTCATTCCTGCTCTCCGAGGCCACGCTCGCCGTCGGTACCCTCGCCTATGTCGGCGTGGCCGCCATTCACGGTGGGCTCGTGCTCTTCTGCCTGGCCGGGGTCATCCTCGGCCTGGGCTACACCTTCTACTCGGGCGCGGTGGAGGCCTGGGCGGTCGACGCGCTGAAGGCCACCGGCTACCAGCGCGAGCTGGATGGGGTCTTCGCCCGGGCCTCGATCGTCGCCAGCGTCGCCATGATCGTGGGGACGGTCGGCGGCGGTCTGCTTGGCCAGCTCGACCTCTCCCTCCCGTACCTGGCACGGGCGGCGCTCGTGCTCATCGCCTTCGGCGTCGGGTTTCGGACCATGCACGACATAGGGTTCACGCCCCGCGCCCTGCACCTGAAGGGGATCGCGGGGGAGATGCGGAAGGTAGCCCGCGCCGGCATGACCTACGGATGGCGATCCCCCGCCGTGCGGTTGCTGGTCATGCAGTCCTTCCTGACCTGGGGGTTCTTCTCATGGGCCTGGTATGCATGGCAGCCATACTTCCTGGACCTGTACGGGGAGGACGCGATCTGGTTGTCCGGCCTGATCGCCGCGCTGTTTGCCTTGGCCGGCATCGCCGGGAACGCGCTGGTCGGACGGTTGGCCAAGCCCGGCCGAAGGCGGACCACGATCCTGCTCGGGGCGGCGGCGGTCACCTCGGCGACCATGGTGGGGACCGGCGTCGTCCAGTCGTTCTGGATCACGGTTCCGATCTTCCTCCTGGGTGCGGTTGCGGGCGGCGTCCTCCAACCCGTGCGGCAGACGTACCTCCACAGTTCGATCCCGACCTCCGAGCGAGCGACCCTCGTCTCGTTCGACTCCCTCGTGGGGAGCCTCGGCAGCGTGGGAGGACAGATGGGCCTCGGATATCTCTCGCAGGAGCGGTCGGTTCCCGCGGGCTTCGTCGTCGGAGGTCTGGCGACGATTCTGGCCATCCCGATCTTCGCCCGGCTCCGATCGTTGAACGAACCGGCCGACCGGATCACGGCAGAGGCACCCGAACGCGAGGGCGCGCTCATGGTTGCGGCGCAGGTGGAGGACGCGGAGGGTCAGCCCGCCTGAAGAAGGGCGGCGGGCAGCGCCTGGACCTCGAGCTCGACCTGGACCCTCTTCCCCACCAGGAGGCCACCCGTCTCCAGCGCCATGTTCCAGCTGACGTCGAAGTCGTCCCGGTCGATCTCGGTCCTGGCGGAGAACGCGACCCGGGTACGCCCGTAGGCGTCCATCCCAACTCCCACATACTCTGCGTCCAGGACGACCTCCCGGGTCACTCCGCGGATCGTCAGATCGCCGGTCACCCGGATTCGGTCGTCGCCGAGCAGCTCGACCTTCGTGCTCTTGAACGTGATCGTGGGGTGATTCTCGAGGTCGAGGAAGTCGCCCGAGCGGAGGTGGTTGTCCCGCGTGTCGTTGTCGGTCGTTATGGTCGAGGCATCCATGGAGAGCTCAACCGAGGAGTCCTCAGGCTTCTCGGCGACGTGGATGGTTCCCTGGAAATCGCCGAAGTGACCACGGACCTTCGTGAGCATGGCGTACCGCGCCACGAACATCAGATTGGTGTGTGGCTTGTCAAAAACCCAGTCTCCGGGAGCCGGCGCTTCGACTCCATTGATGGTTCTGGTGAACGTGGCGTCCTTGGTCTGCTCCATGGCGTGCCTCCTTCGACGAGGTGCGCTGCGCGTGCCCTTTGATAACGATTCCGCTGTCCCGTTTATGCCCGGCGAACGGCTCCGCTTGAGACCCGTCCGTCGTCCCGGCATCCTTTGCGCTGAGCAAAGGAGGCCAGCGTGGGCCGAATCGTCGACCTGAGCCACGTCATCGAAGACGGAATGGTCACGTATCCGGGTCTTCCCGGGCCCGAGATCGGGGACCATATGACCCGAGAGGCATCGCGTGCTCGTTACGCCCCGGGCACGGAATTCCACATCGGCCGGATCTGCATGGTCGGCAACACCGGCACCTACCTCGACACACCGGAGCATCGGTACGAGGGCGGGACCGACCTGGCGACCACGTGGCTCGATCGGATGGCCGAGCTTGACGGCGTCCTGATCGATGCGGTCGGGGTGCAGTCCATCAGTCCGGAGCTTCTTCAGGGTCATCCTGTGGCCGGGCGGGCCGTCTTGCTGTACACGGGATGGTCCAGGAATTGGGGTTCGGAGGCGTACTTCACCGGCCACCCGTTCCTCACGGCCGATGGCTCTGGCTGGCTCGTCGAGCAGGGAGCGGTCCTGGTCGGGATCGACTCGCTGAACATCGACGGGACGTCCACCGGCGAGCGGCCGGCCCACAGCACCTTGCTCGCGGCGGGGATCCCGATCGTGGAACATCTCTGCCGCCTCGACGAACTTCCCCCCGGAGGCTTTCGGTTCAGCGCTGCGCCCCCGCCAGTGGTTGGGCTGGGATCGTTCCCGGTGCGCGCCTACGCCGTCCTCGATCGGTAAGTGGACGATCTCACTTCGCTGGTGGCCGGGTGGCCGGTGAGGTCGGTGGCGGCCGGAGTCACCGCACCAGGACGTACGCTGGGGCTGGCCGGCGATCCGGATTGGACGGCTCCCATCGCGTCGGTGGGCAAGCTACTGGTGGGGCTGGCCGCGCTGGTGGCCGCCGAGGAAGGAGCGATCGACCTGGACGAGCCCGCCGGTCCGGAAGGCTCCACCGTTCGTCACCTGCTCGCCCACGCCTCGGGGTTGGCGTTCGACCAGGACCGGGTCCTCGCTCCGCCAGGGCGGCGGCGCATCTACTCGAACGTCGGGATCGAGCGATTCGTGGAGCATCTGACCAATCGCGCGGGGATGCCCTTCGAGGACTATCTGCGGCAGGGCGTACTGGAACCGCTCGGGATGTCCCACACGGAGCTGCGCGGATCCCCAGCCCACGGTATGTGGAGCACGGTGACAGATCTGCTTGCCTTCGGCCGCGAGCTTCTTCGTCCCACCCTGATCTCACCGGCCACCCTTGCCGAGGCGACCACGCCACAGTTCCCGGACCTTGCCGGCGTGCTTCCGGACTTCGGCCGGTTCGACCGGAACCCGTGGGGCCTGACATTCGAGATCCGGGATGACAAGCAGCCGCACTGGACGGGACATCACAACTCGCCGCGGACGTTCGGGCACTTCGGCGGCTCGGGCGCCTTCCTGTGGGTCGATCCCGACCCTCGGCTGGCCATAGTGGCAGTGACCGACCGGGGGTTCGGGCCATGGGCTGTGAAGGAATGGCCGAGGTTCTCCGACTCGGTGCTGGAGCGGTACCGACTTCCCATCCAATAGCATCGGTCGGGTGAGGTTCGGAGCGCTCATCACGGGGGGGACCGTCAGCGAGCAAGTGGCCCTGGCACAGGCCGCCGAGCGGACCGGGTGGGACGGCGTCTTCACCTGGGACGGCATCCACCTCGGCGACGACTTCCAGGCCCACGATCCTTGGGTGCTGATGGCTGGGTTCGCGATGGCGACGAGCCGCGTGCGGCTGGGAGCCATGATCATGCCCTTGGCCCGACGTCGCCCGTGGAAGGTAGCCCGCGAGACCGTCACGCTCGATCACCTCTCCAATGGGCGGCTGGTGCTCCCTGTCGGCCTGGGCGCGCTCGACGACTCGGGGTGGGGACGCGTGGGCGAGCCCACCGACCGGCGGACGCGAGCCAAGCGGCTCGACGAGACGCTCGACATCCTCACGGGGCTGTGGACGGGGAAGCCCTTCGGCTATCAGGGCCGGCACTACCGGTTCGAGGCGATGGCATTTGCGCCCACGCCGGTCCAGCAGCCGCGCATCCCGATCTGGGTAGTCGGTGGATGGCCGAGTGAGCGCTCCATGGGCCGGGTGCTCCGTTACGACGGACTGCTTCCCTATGTCCTCCCGGACAGCGGTGTCGAATACGGGCCCAAGGCGGTTTCCGAGATGCGGGACTGGATCGGTGAACGTCGCAGCCTCGAAGGCTTCGACATCGTCGTCGAGGGGACGACAACCCCTGACGACTCCGCGGCCGCCGCCGAAGCCGTCCGGCCATGGGCGGATGCGGGAGCCACGTGGTGGATCGAGTCCGACTGGTCGGGCGGTCGAGCGGACTCAACCCGCCGACGGGTCGAGGCGGGCCCACCGAGGGCTACGGCCTAGGAAGGCTCGCCCCCCCGGTGAACGAGTCGGCGTCCGAGCTGGTCGAGGTGGTCATCCGTCGGTTGGGCCGCGGTGACGAAGCTCTCATCCTTGCCGCCGGGGACCTGTTTGACCATCCGCCCCGCGAGGACTGGGCTCGATCCTTTCTTAACGAGCCGAACCATCACCTGCTCATCGCATATCTGGGCACAGTCCCCGTGGGCTTCGTCACAGGGGTCGACATGGTCCATCCCGACAAGGGGCGGGAGATGTTCCTGTACGAGCTCGGCGTGGGTCCGAGATGGCGACGCCGGGGCGTGGCGAAAGCGCTCATCCAACGCCTGGTCGAGGTCGCCAGGGAGCGCGGGTGCTACGGGATGTGGGTCCTCACCGAGGAGGACAACGAGGGCGCCCTCGCCACATACACCTCGGCCGGGGGAGGTCCCGATCGCACCGCCGTCCTGTTCGAATGGAAGTTCACCTAGCTCGTACGAACACGGCCTTGTTGGACTGACCTACCCGCCTTCAGAAGTCCTCCGACTCGCACGAGGTCACTTCGGGGAAGAAGCGTGTCGACCCCTTCGAGCGAACCGAGGCCGACCCCCGGCCGCACCAGTGCTGGTTGCCCGGGATGTCCATGGCGAAGATGCCGTCCCTGGCCAGCCCCGTCACGCAGCGGCTGACGTTACGACAGGTTCGGCTGGACTTCGCCACTTGCGACCCGTCCATGTCCAACGCGGCATCGAGACGAATGGTCTGCTTGACCGAATCGCAGCTGACCTCGATGACCGGGAACACCATGCCCGCGTAGAAGAAGGGTCCGGAGACCGACATCGTGCAGTCCTCGTGAGCAGCAGCTGCCTCTCGCGATGGCACAACGATCAAGGCGAGGCCCACCGCCAGTATCACCGATGCCAGCCCGAGCCCTTTCTTGGGCGAGGTGAGCGCCCGCTCCATCTCTCCCCCTTTCTGGAGCCAAAGAGCTCCTCCAGAGGCCCCCCTCGGTGGGTCTACGAGCGAGAGACGTGCGCGGTTCAGAGCAAGCCCGGGATCCAATTGACGGACTCCGTGCCCCCGGCCGAGTGAGGCTGGAAGAGGAGAGCGTGGAAACGCCTTGGTCACGGGCCGCGACTGTCCTCGCTCGAGGCAGCGTGTGGAGGAAACCCGGGCACGTCCGTCATCACGTGGGTTTGGTGATCGAGCACATCGACTTCCAGTGATCGGACCACAGCCAGGTACTCGGGGCCTGCTCGCCACCGATCGAGAGCTTCTCGACTCTCCCACTTCGCCGGCGACCAGAAAAGACCGGGCTCTTCCGCATCCCGGTACAGGGTGAGGGGCTCAGGGTTCAGCGCCCGGCAACGATCCAGGAAGTGAGCTTCCCTCCCTGGCCTCACCCGCCATGTGTCCACGGTCCAGACGTGCTGCCCGTGATCCTCACGTGGTCGAGTCCCATGATCGGCCATTCCGGCGGCCAGATTACGAACTATTGAGCCTCGTCCCGCGGGTGATCGCCAGTCGTCCCGTCGATGAGCTCGCGAACGATGTCCATGTGGCCTGCGTGCCGGGCGGTCTCCTCGATCATGTGAATGAGCACCCAGCGGAGGGACACCGAATCGCCGAACCACGCCTTGCCGACGTCGTCGGGATCCAGCTCGTCGATCACCCGGTCGGCCGCGGCCCGGGCTCGACCGAAGAACGCCAGGATGTCCTCGGTCGTTTCGTGCGGCTCCGCGCGCATGTCGGCATTCTCGTCATCCTCATCGAACGGGAGCGGCTCCGTCTCGCGCCCGAAGGTCTCGCAGAACCATCCGTACTCGACGGCCCCCAGATGCTTTACCAATCCCAACAGGTTCGTCCCAGATGGGGTCATCGGCCGCCTTAGTTGTTCGTCGTCGAGGCCCTCCAGTTTCCACAGCACCACATCGAGGTGCCGGTCGAGGCTGACGTGCAGGCTTTCCTTCTCCCCACCCGTGAATGGCACTCGCTGACCCATGCGCGGACCGTAGCACGCTGCGCATGATCGGCTGGACAAGCGGTGGTGCCCGGAGCAGCGGAACCGAGCGACGACGCGGTCGCGCTCGGCCAACAGCTCGAGCGTCCCTTAGACCGACCCGGGAGAATGTGCGTCCGTGACTCGGAAGTCCAAGGCCCCGGCCTCCCTGACGTGGAGTGGCGTCACGGCCCGAAGGATAGCCCGCCACGCACTGACCGAACCGGCCGCGAACCTGGGTCCTGCAGACATCGCCGGGGTCGTGTGCGGAGTGCATGCTCAAATCCTCAGCGCCGCCGAGCTCTCGATCGGGCGGCGTATCGCTGGGGCGACCCGCGTCGACGTGCAGCGCGCTCTCTGGGAGGACCGCACCCTGGTCAAGACGTTCGGTCCCCGCGGCACCGTGCACCTGCTGTCCACCGCCGACCTGCCAATGTGGACGGGGGCGCTGTCGGCGCTGCCATCGTCAGTGCCGAAGCATCCCGAGCCGGTCCGCTTCACCACCGAGCAGGCTGACCAGGTTGTCGCCGCAATCGGCGACGCTTTGGCGGACACGGAACTGACCGTCGATGAACTGACCGAGGCGATCGTGGACCGGACCGGCCCGTGGGCCGGGGAGCGGACGATGGAGGCGTTCCAGGAGATGTGGCCGCGCTGGCGTCAGCTAACGAGCACGGCCGCCCACCGCGGCCTGCTCTGCTTCGGACCGAACCGGGGCAGCAACGTGACCTACACCAACGCGCATCGGTGGCTGCCCGGTTTCCGGCCTGACGACGGCGAGTCGGCTCTGCGCAACCTTGTTACGCGCTACCTGTACGCCTACGGGCCAGCCACGCCCCAGCACTTCGCCCGATGGCTCGGCATCCCGCCGCGGCCGGGCGTCGAGCTGTTCCAGCGGCTGACGGGCGATCTGGAGCAAGTCGAGCTGGAGGGCGAGCCCAGCTGGGTGACTGCGGGGGACACCAGGACGCCGCTGCAGCCCCACACTGGGGTCCGCCTGCTGCCTCACTTCGACGCGTTCGTCGTCGGGGGTCAGCCTCGGGACCGGCTGTACCCCGGTGCAGCCGCGACCCGCGCGCTCACTCCGTCGGGCCAGGCCGGCAACTACCCGGTGCTCCTGGTCGATGGCGTTGTCGGTGGAGTGTGGCACCAGCGGCGCTCCGGTCGGAAGCTCGCCATCACCGTGGAACCGATTCGCGAGCTGTCCGCGAGGCATCGCCGGCAGCTCGACGACGAGGCCGAACTGGTGGGCGCGGTCATGGAGGCCGTGCCGACCCTTACGGTGGGCACCGTTACGGTCGGCCCGCACGCCTAAGCCACCAGTGGGAGGGCACCCCTGTGCCCGGGGTGGGATTCGAACCCACACGC
>JBKPAF010000016.1:0-59977 GCA_046726275.1 Actinomycetota bacterium | reverse complement strand
CTGCCCGGCATGATCTGCTACGCACCGGCCACGATCATCGCCGAGTACTTCATCGTCCAGCGGGGCCGTCCCGGGAAGGCTGCCGTCATCGCGGGGGCGTCGATCATCACCAGCCTCGCCCTGAACTTCCCGCTCACGCCGGCCCTGGGGGCGGCCGGCGCAAGCATCGCCTCATCGGTCTCCTACGGCGTGATGCTTCTGGTGGCCGTCTCGCTGTTCACGTCCGACACGGGACGTCTGGCGGGCGAGGTGCTCCGGGTGTCTCGGGGCGACCTCACCAACTCCGTTCGAGCTCTCCGAGGCCTCGTTCGTCCAGCGCATCCGGCGCGCTGACTCGGCGAGCCCACCGGACGGTTCCCTCGCCCGGCCCGACACCCCCGCGCTGGATCCATCGAACAGCCAGGAAAAGAGGAATCGCCCCGGCCAGGTAGAACGAAGTCATGGACGTGAAGTCGCCCCGCAGCTCGAGGGCGACCGGAAGGAGCGAGAAGGAATAGAGGAGCACGGCCCCGATCCTGTTCCGGTTTCGCCGGAAGTACGCCTCGAGCAGTCCCACCAGGAGACCGAACAAGGCCATGCCCCAGACGATCCCGGGCAACCCGAAGTTCAGATAGAGCTCGCCGGGGAGCGACGGCGAGATGCTGGTGCCGGCGGAGTACTGGGCGCCGAAGAACACCGACGAATAGAGCTGCCCGCCGGTCGGGACGGGGACCCCGGGAACCACCGACAGGAACGTCCGGCCGTGCTGGAAGTCCACCGCACGCGGAACCCCTTCCATGGTGATGACGAACTCCCGGAACTCCCCGAGGTCGTGGCTCACCAGGTATTGCTCATAGAAGTTCGATCGGGTGATCCCCGGCGCCGTCTGCCGGGAGCCCACGTAGTTCCTCTCGACCCCCGCGATCACGAACAACCAGGCCAGCGCCCCGGCGAGCAGGCACAGGACCGGAAGGGGGATACGCCGGCGCCCGAGGTGGTACGCGGCCAGGAGCGAGACGACGATCCCCGCAACCCGGAACCGAGCTCCAAGGAATCCCGACAGCAACAGGGACGGGGGGAGCCAGACCACCAGGAGGAGCACCATCCGGGACCGGGTCGGCCGGTTCAGCCAGCCCCCCATCCGAACGAGAAGGGCCGGGGTGGCCAGGCCGATCCCCACGAGGAGCGGGATCTGCCGCTGCAAAAAGAGGGTGCGACGGCGGAACACCGAGACATAGGCGGACAGCCCACCGAGATGTTCCAGGAGGAGGACGAAACTGACCGCTGCCGCCCCGAGCAGAAACGCGGCCATCGTCCGTTCCCTGACGGTGAGCCAGCCTTCCCCGGGCACGGGCTGCCGGGAGCTGGTCACGATCAGGGCCAGGCGGAACCCCGCATAGAGCGCCAGCAGCCCGAACCACGCGTACCAGGCGGCTTCCCACCAGGCATCGTGGTGGCTCAGGGGGTGCCCGTTGGCCATGTCGGCGAGCGGGACCACCGCGAACATCAGCACGTACGCCGCCACCCCGATGGCGAGCGGCGTGAAGAAACCAAGCCTCCGATTCACCCTCTCCATCCAGAAGATCGCCGCGGCGGTGCCGATGATCAGAAGGAACGGAAGCTCTGCCTGTCCCGGTGCGCTCGGCCGGTCCAGATGGGCGATCGACCAGGCAAGAGCGAACGAAAGGACGGCGGCGAGGAGGGTGCCGGCCTCGCGTCGGCGAGAGGCTGGCTTGGGCAGGAGGCGCTTGTTGCTCATGGCGCCGCCTGAAGACGAGCGACGAAGGAGGCCGTACGACGAAGGGACTGAGGATCCTCGTGGACACAGTGGCCGCCCGCTCTGGCGGCGGCACGGTCCGCCTCCGCGAGCTGGCCTCGGGCCTCGCCGCCGTGGCCCCCCATCATCGCTTCCTGTTCGTGGTCCGGAAGGAGATGCAGGGTGTGGTCACCGACCGATTCCCGGCGGCGGAGGTCCTCTCGCCCGCCGCTCTCTTCGACAGAGCTCCTGCTCGCGTCCTCTGGGAGCACGCGTGGCTTCCCCGGACTGTCGCGTCGTGGGCCCCGGACGTCGTGTTCTCGCCGTTCAACGTCCTTCCGGTTCGATGGCCGGAGCCACGGCCGAAGCTCGCCGTGATCGTGTCGAACCTCGCCCCGTACGCCCCGGCGGTCCGAAGGATGTACGGGGGGAAGGAGCGCTTGCGACTGGAAGCGCTCAAACGCATGACGGATCGATCGCTCCAGCATGCCGACCGGGTGTTCCTCCTTTCCGCCCAGGCGTTCGATCTCATCGACCGCCGGGTGCTCGACGGCAGAGCCGAGGTCATCCCGATGGCCCCACCGCGTTCCGGAACCGGATCCACGGAGGGGACCCCCGCTGAACCCTTCTTCGTCATCGTCTCCGACCTCCTTCGGTATAAGGGCGTCGAGCTGGCGATCGACGCGCTGGCACGGCTCGAGAGCGAGCGGCCCTCCCTCCTGATCTGCGGAAATGCTCTCGACGGACGATATGCGGCCGGACTCCGGCAACGGGCAGATCGACTGGGCGTTGGCGACCGGGTTCGACTCCTCGGCTCCCTCGATCATCAGGCGGTGCTCGGGCTCTATCGGTCGTGTGTCGCCTGCATCGTGCCCTCACGGTTCGAGAACAAGAGCCGGGTGCCCGTCGAAGCCATGGCCCAGGGAGCACCGGTGATCGCCAGTGACCTGTTGACGTTCCGCGAGAGCTGCGGAGACGCCGCCCTCTACTTCGATCTCGACCGTCCTCTTCCGAAGCTGGCCGAGAACATGGATCGCCTCCTGCACGACGGGCAGCTCCGGCAACGGCTGGGGGACGAGGGCACCTCGAGGGTGAGCGCGATCCGAGCCACGGAGGCCACCGAACGGATCCTGGCATCCCTCGAGCGACTGGCGGCGCCCGTATGATCAGGGTCCTCGAGGTGGCCGGGGCCCGACCGAACTACATGAAGATCGCCCCGATCCACCGGGCGATGCTGGAGACGGGGGGGTTCGACCCCGTCTTCGTCCATACGGGCCAGCACTACGACTGGGAGATGTCTGAGGTGTTCCTGCGGGACCTCGGCCTCCCTCCACCCGACGTGGAACTCGGGGTGGGGTCGGGATCCCAGGCCGAGCAGACCGCCCGGGTGATGCTCCGCTTGGAGCCGGTTCTGGTGCAGCACGCGCCCGACGTCGTGGTCGTGGTCGGTGACGTCAACTCCACCCTGGGAGCCGCGCTGGCCGCGGTCAAGGTCGGGATCCCGGTGGCTCACGTGGAGGCCGGGCTGCGGAGCTTCGACCGGACGATGCCCGAAGAGGTCAACAGGGTCCTGACGGACGTGGTCTCCGAGGTCCTGTTCGCCCCGTCCCCCGACGGTGTGGCCAACCTCGCGGCCGAGGGCATCGCCGCCTCCAGGGTCCACCTCGTCGGCAACGTGATGATCGACAGCCTGGAGTGGCTCCTTCCGCGGGCTGGGGAGTCGGACGTCCTCGATCGGCTCGGATTCGGTCCCCGCGAATACCTCGTGGCCACGCTCCATCGACCGTCGAACGTGGACGGCGACGCCTCACTGACGGTCGTGGTCGACCTCCTGATGGCGGCGGCCGCCTCACTTCCCGTCCTGTTCGTGGTCCACCCCCGCACCAAGAAACGCCTGATCGAGGCGGGGCTCTCCGCTCGTGTCGCCTCCGACGGTGTGCGGCTGGTGGAGCCTCTGGGCTATCTCGACTTCCTGTGCCTCATATCCAGGTCCGCCGGGGTCCTGACCGATTCCGGGGGCATCCAGGAGGAGACGACGGTCCTGGGCGTGCCCTGCCTGACCCTGCGGGAGCGCACCGAGCGCCCGATCACAGTGACGGAGGGGACCAACCAGGTGGTCGGCCGCGATCGGGACCGAGTCGAGGAGGCGGTGCGGCGCCTGGGCAACGGGCACGCCGTCCGGCCGCGGCGCCCGGCCCTGTGGGACGGGAAGGCGGCCGAACGGGCGGTGGACGTGCTGCGGGCTCGCTTCGAATAGGAAGCGTCAGGCGAGACGGACGGTCCTCCACCTCTTGCCGACGCGGACCGACAACGTTCCGTTCCGGGTATCGACCGCAATGGTCCCGTCGACGGGCGGCTGGTCGAAGTCGGCGTCAGAGATCCGGCCCGCTTTCGTCTTCAGGACCAATCCCGACCGCGCATCGGCCAGCCCTCTTCGGTACGAGGCGCCTAGGCTGATCGTGTTTCCGCCGAAACGCTTCGGGGCGTGGCTCCACCAGCCCACGCACTCGTTCACCTCGTTGTCCGTCACCACGGTCTGGATCACCGTGGGTGTCTGGCGGAGGATGAGCGAGAACGGCGTCTCCGCTGTGGCGACGCCGACGTTCCCGTCGATGTGCACCCCCGACACAGCCGCCGCCCGGTCATCGATCTGGATCATGGGGTAGCTGGCCACTGCGGAGTCCGAGAGGTCCCGCATGCTGGAGACGGCCATGACGGTGTTGCCGTTGATGAGCACGCGATGGATCGGCCTGGCCGCTACGGGTTGGATGAGGATGCTCGCGTTCTGCCTCACGTTGTCGAAGTAGTTCCCCTCGATCACCTGGAGACCACCGCCGGCCAGGCGTATGGCGGTCGGGTACGGAGCAGACCTCAGGGCCCGCACATAGGCGTATACGTGGTTCCCCAAGACCTGCTGGCCGCCGCTGCCGAGGTGGATGCCGGCCTCCTGGAAGTTGTTGATGCGGTTGAAGGCCACCATGTTGTCGGGACCCTGGAGGTCGATCCCTCGGGTCGTTCCGGAGAAGGTTCCGCTGGTGGTGATGGTGTTCCGGAGGATGTGGCAACCGAACCCTCCGGCTCCGATCCTGATGCCGGAACGGAACCCTGCGAGGTGATTGCCCTGGATCCAGTTGTGAGCTTCCACTCCGGAGGGCGGCATCATGTCGATGCCCAGGGGGGCCCGTCCGTCCTGGCCGTCCAGCCAGAGGTCTTCGATCCGGACCCCCTTGCGCCCGGCCGAGACGATCATGGACGGCCCCGCCCAGCCCGCCCCGGCGAACACCTCGCTTCCTCGGCCGATCCCGCGGAGGGTCACGTAGTCGAACGGGACCACCAGCGGCGCCGAGATGCGATAGACACCCCGTGGGAACAGGACCAGTCCACCCCTGGATCCCACCGAGTCGATGGCCGATTGGACGGCCCGCGTATCGTCCGCGCTGCCATCGCCGCTCGCCCCAAAGGACCGAACGTCGACCCAGGGGTCACTGCCGGTGTCCGCCAGCGCGGTGCGTGACCGGCCGAGGGCCAGCCCGGCGGCGGCCAGGGCAGACCCACCGAGGAATCGGCGGCGGTCGATCGGTGAGCGATCCGGACGCTCCATCACCGTACGAAGCGTAGGCGTCGCCCGAACAGCGGATCAATTGGGTGTAAGCCCTAGGGGCGAACGACCGAATGACCTAGGTCTACCGGTCCCAGGCGTGGGGCCGCTCGGCGCTGCCAGCTCGGCCGTCTAGCCCTGATAGACCGAGCGCATCCACTCCACGGTCTTCGGAACGCCCACTTCCAGGGGCACGGTCGGGTCGTGGTCCAGCTCGGCTCGAGCGCTCGAGCAGTCCACCACCTTGTCCCTGGTGGTCATGGGCTCGGATTCCCGATAGGTCACGTGCGAGTCGTCCAGGCCCAGGTAGTCGAGGATCATGTCGTTCACCGACTTCATGTCGTGGAGCTCCTCGCCGCCGACGTTGTAGACGCGTCCGGGGACGAACCGGTCGGCGATGTTGGCCAGGGTCCGGCACGTGTCGCTCACGTAGGTCGAGGTCCGCCGGTGGTCCAGGTAGATGGTCAGCGGCTGGCCGAACATTGCCATGTAGATGAACCTGCAGATGGCGCTCCGGTACTCGCTGAAGTATTCACCCGGCCCGTAGGTGTTGAACAGCCGGACCCGGACGATCTGTGCTCCCCACTCCTCGGCCGCGTTCATGGCCTGCATCTCGTTCACCCACTTGGACATGGCGTAGTCGTTCAGTTGTCGGATCGGGGCGCGGTCCAGCACGTCCTCGGCCATCACGCCGTCGTAGTCGCCGTAGACCTCGGAGGAGCTGAACAGGACGGAACGGAAGCCGTGACGACGCTGCAGGGCCAGAAGGTTCTTGGTACCGACCGCGTTGGCCTTCCACATGGTCTCGTAGAAGTCCTCGCCGTTTCGCCGGCCGAACTCCGCCGCCAGGTGGTACACGACCTCGGGCCGGCTCCGCTCGATCACGCTCTCGAACTGACGGTACTCCCCCACGTCGCCCCGGAGGAACGTGCCCTCGTGGAAATGCCCCCGATCCATCCGCCACGTCTCGTGCCCGCGAGCCTCCAACTCCTCGACGAGGTGCGTCCCCACCGCACCGCGGGAGCCCGTCACAAGAATCCTCACTGTTCTCTCCTCCTTGCCACGGCAATCGACCATTCGGCGGCGCGCTTGAGCGGATCATGGGCCCGGCTTGTTCGGATCGGCTGAGACCGCCGATATAGTGGCGGCGGATGCGCATCCTGTTCGTCAATCAGTACTTCCCCCCGGACGCGACCAACACGGCCTATCTCCTGGGTGAGCTCAGCGAGGATCTCGCCAGGGACCATGAGGTGTGGGTGCTCGCCGGACGCCCCAGCTACAACCCGGAAGCCAGCACCTACCGGCCCACCGGGGTCCACGTGCGGCACGCGTGGTCGACCTCGTTCAGCCGGGCCGGAATGGCCGGCCGCCTGGTGAACTACGGCTCGTATCTGGGCTCGGCTGCGCTCTCGGCTCTCCGGGTTCCCCGCCCTGATGTGGTGGTCGCCCTGACCGACCCCCCCGTGATCGGCGCCGTCGGGTTGATGGCCGCGCGTCGTCACAGGGTTCCGTTCGTTCAGGTGTACATGGACATCTACCCCGACGTTGGCATCGCGCTCGGCCGAGTGGACCACCCTCTTCTCGTACGCCTGTGGCGGCGCCTGAATCGCTCGATCCGCGCGAGGGCAGCGCGGGTCGTGGCCATCGGCAGGGACATGGTCGAGAAGCTCGAGGACGAGG
This sequence comes from Actinomycetota bacterium, assembly GCA_046726275.1. Taxonomy (GTDB): domain Bacteria; phylum Actinomycetota; class UBA4738; order UBA4738; family UBA4738; genus DASXTW01. The sequence goes on along the minus strand of JBKPAF010000016.1, from coordinate 52,964 downwards.
GCGTGGAACCCGCGAAGATCGCCCTCCTCCCGAACTGGGCCGATGAAAGCGGCGCGGACGCGAGCGAAGCCATCCGGGCCCGGACGGCGAGAGGCTGGGAAGACCGATTCGTGGTCATGCATGCGGGAAACGTGGGTCTGGCCCAGAACCTCGGCCTGGTCATCGCCGCAGCCGAACGCCTGCGGGATCGCCCCGATGTGCACATCGTGCTCCTTGGAGAGGGGGCGGCCCGCGGGGGCCTGGAGGACGATGCGCGTGCCAGAGGGTTGTCGAACGTTTCCTTCCTGCCTCACGTTCCCAGGGATGAAGCGCACGCGCTGATCGCCGCCGCGGACCTGCACCTGGTGTCCCTGGTCCCGGGCCTGCGGGGTTGTGTCGTTCCCAGCAAGCTCTACGGCATCCTGGCGGCCGCGAAGCCCTTCGTGGCCGCGGTGGAGCAGGGCTCCGAGCTCGACCGCCTCATCGAGGAGCACCGATGCGGAGCGAGGGTCGACCCCGGAGACGACGAAGGCCTGGCTCGAACGATCCTCGCCTTGCGAGAGCATCCGGACCCTCAGATGGGCCGCCGGGGGCGGCGCGCGTTCGAAGCGAGCTACCGACGGGAGACCGCCACGTCCTCGTACCGGGCCATGCTGGAAGACGTCGCTTCGGGCCCGTCCTCCCTTTCAGCAGCTGCGCCCCTCCCGCGAGGCGCATCGCGAAAGTCCGATCTCTAGCCCATCAGCTTTAGGCCCCACGGTCCGATAAACGAGGGGAACCTCGGACAGTCGAGTAGATCGGACCAGCGTGACTTCGCGCCCATTCGAATACCTCATGTGGTTCGGTGGATCGGCCGCGATCACCGTCGCCCTCACCCCGGTCGCCCGCAGGTTGGCCCACCGTTTCGGACTCGTCGACCGTCCCGGCGGTCAGAGCTACAAGTGGCATCGGACCCCCACCGCGTACCTGGGGGGACTGGTCATCGCCCTCGCCGTACTCGTGGTGGGACTGGCGGGGGCCGGGGGAGAGAGCTCGTTCGATCGGGCCGGCGTGATCCTGGCGGGAGGTCTGGTTTGCGCCGGCGTCGGAGCGTGGGACGACTGGCGATCTCTGGGCGTGGGACCGAAGCTGCTTCCGACCCTTGCTGGAGGGGCCGCGGTGTGGGCGGCCGGCGTCCGGGTGGGCCTTTCCGGCAATCCCGTCGTGGACCTCGTGCTCACCATCGCCTGGATCGTGGTGGTGACCCACGCCGTGAACGTCATCGACAACATGGACGGGGTCGCGGTCGGGCTCGCCGGCATCTCCGCCACCGCCGTTTTCGTCGTTGCCGCGGCCACCGGCCAGCCCCGGGTGGCCCTCATGGCCGCCGCCGTGGCCGGGGCGAGCGTGGCGTTCACGCCCTTCAACTACCGCCCGGCCACCGTCTTCCTCGGCGACGCGGGAACCCTGTTCCTCGGGTTCATGCTGGCCTCGCTGGCCCTGTCCCTGGACCTGGGCGGCGCCACCGCGGTCACCCGCCTGAGCGTGCCATCGCTCCTGCTGGCGGTCCCGATCTTCAACACCGCTCTGGTCGTCCTGTCGCGGTCCCGAGGCGGACGGCGGATCACGATCGGGGGAACGGACGGACTGGCTCATCGCCTGGTGGCGCTGGGGCTCACCCGGGAGGCCGCCGCGCTGGTCTTCTGGGGAGCCGGGGCCGTGTGTGCGGGCCTGGCAGTGTTGGTTTCGCGGACGGGAGTCGAGGCCGCAGCCATCGTGTCGTTCACGGTAGTCATCTCCGCAGCGATCGGGCTGTGGCTCTTCGAAAGGGTGGACATCTCGACCCTCCAGACGCGCGTGGTGACCCCCTCCCTCCCCCTGTCGACTGGTAGCGCGTCCTACAGACTGGTCGGGGCGGAAGCGCGCATGGGGAGGGCGCGATGAGATACCTCGTCACCGGCGGGGCTGGATTCATCGGATCCCACCTGGCCGACGCCCTGGTGGGGCGGGGAGACTCCGTGCTGCTGTTCGACAACCTGTCAACGGGGAGACTCGACAACATTCAGCATCTCCTCGAGGAAGAACACTCCGGAGCGGTGGACTTCCGCTCCGGCACGGTGCTGGACTATCCCCTGGTCGAGCGTCTGGTCCGGGAAGTCGATGTGGTGGTGCATCTGGCGGCCTCCGTCGGGGTCCAGCTCGTCGTGCGGCGGCCGCTCGAGGCCCTGCTCAACAACGTCCGGGGCACGGAGATCCTGCTGGACGCCGCGTCCCGCCACGGTCGCAAAGTCCTGGTGGCCTCGACCTCGGAGATCTACGGGAAGAACGCGGCCGGGCCCCTGCACGAGGATTCGGATCGCATCCTCGGGTCTCCCTTCAAGGCCCGATGGGCCTACTCAACCTCGAAGGCGGTCGACGAGATCCTCGCGTACGAGTACTGGCGGGAGCAGGGACTCCCCACGATCGTTGTTCGCCTGTTCAACTGCTCGGGACCGCGCCAGACCGGGGCCTACGGCATGGTCCTCCCCCGGTTCGTCCGTCAGGCCCTGAGCGGAGAGGACCTGACGGTGTTCGGCGACGGGACCCAGAGCCGGTGCTTCTGCCATGTGTTCGACACGGTGGACGCTCTGGTCCGGCTGCTCGACTCGCCGTGGAGCGTCGGCGACGTCTTCAACATCGGATCGCACAACGAGATCAGCATCTCCGCCCTGGCCGATCTCGTAATCCAGCTGACGGGGTCGTCTTCGGGCATCCGCCTGGTGCCCTACGGCGAGGCGTACGAACCCGGGTTTGAAGACATGGAGAGGCGTCTGCCGGACATCAGCAAGATCACCCGCGTCACCGGTTGGGTGCCGAGCAAGTCGCTCGAGGAGATCATCCAAGACGTCCTGCAGTACGAGCTCGAACGGGCCGTCCTCATTGGGACCGGGGCCTCCCTGGGAGGAGCTTGACGTGATCCCTGACCAGCAGTCCCCCGATCTCCGCGACTACGTCCGGGTCCTCCTGGTTCGGAAATACGAGATCGTCCTGGTGACGTCCGTGGTCTTCATCGCCACGATGGTCTTCGCGTTCCGGCAGACCCCCATGTATCAGGGCGTGACGAAGGTGCTGGTCAAGCCCGTCCAGAACCCTGCCACCTCCCTGGCCGTCGCCCAACAGCCGAACCTCGACACCGAACGGGAGCTCGTCCTGTCCGAAGCGGTCGCCCGGAAGGTGAAGGAGGAGGAGAACCTGTCGATGTCGGTGGGTGCGCTGCTCGGACATGCCCGGGTCCAGGTACTGACCGACACCGAGGTCATGGAGGTCAAGTTTGTCGATCCGGACCCGGTCGCGGCGGCCAGGCTGGCCAACGCCTTCGCCACCGCTTACGTGGAATTCAGGGGCGAGCAGACGATCGACCAGTTCCACGCCGCGGCGTCGTCGGTGCAGCGGCGGATCGATGGAATCGAGGAGAACCTGGCCTCCCTCAATCAGGAGATCCAGAAGACCAAAGACATCTCATCCAAGGCGACGCTCCAGGCCCAGCGCGACGCCCTGGTGGCGTCTCTGGGAGTCTTGCAGGAGCGCCTCCTCGAGGTCCAGTCGAACGCTTCCGTGGTTCAGGGAGGGGCCCAGATCGTCCAGCGGGCCGCCGAACCCCGATCCCCAGTGAGCCCGAACAAGACCAGGGACGGGGTCCTTGCGATCCTGGTCGGCCTCGGCCTCGGGATCGGACTGGCCTTCCTCCGAGAACGGCTGGATGACCGCATCAAGACCCGCCAGGAGATCGAGCGGCGGCTCGGCGCACCGGTGATCGCCGTCGTGCCGAGGATCGGATCCTGGAGGCGGAGCGGCCAACCCCAGCTGGTCATGCGGTCGGACCCTCGGAGCCCTGTGGCCGAGGCCTATCGGACCCTCGCCACGAACATCCTGTACGCGGCGTCTCGGGAGCCCCTCAAGGTCCTCATGGTCACCAGCTCGCTGGGTGGGGACGGGAAGTCAACGACCTCCTCCAACCTCGCCGTCGCCCTGGCCCGGGCGGGGAAACGCGTCATCGTCGTCTCGGCCGACCTCCGGAAGCCCAGGCTCAACCAGTTCTTCGGACTCGTCAACGACTTGGGGACCTCGAACCTGCTGTCCGATTCGATCCGCCTGGCCAGGGTTACCCGTGATCCGGGGATCCCCAATCTTCGGGTCATCGGAAGCGGGCCGACCCCTGCTGACCCGGCGGGCCTGCTCGGGGGACGGCGGGCCGAGGAGCTCATCCGATCTGTCCGGGACGTTTCTGACTTCGTCATCATCGACACCCCGCCCGTCCTCGCGGTGGCCGATGCCTCGATCCTCGCCCCCCTCGTCGACGGGGTCGTGTTCGTGGTGAACGCGGAGCAGGCTGGTCGGTCCGCGCTGATCCAGGCTCGCGATCAACTGGAGCACGCCGGGGCCCGCATCCTGGGCGCCGTGTACAACAACTTCGACCCGAGGCACGGCTCGTCGTATTCGTACTACAACAGCTACTACGAGCAGGACCGAGGCGACGGACGCCGCCCGAGGCGCGACCACGCCGGCAGCCTCGGTGAGCAGCTGCGAGACCCGAGCGGGCCCCCTTCGACGGTCGCCCCAGGCAACGGTTTTCACGGAGAGCCACTGGGTCTGGGCCGGCCCTCGCCCGAGCTCGTCGGGCCGGAAGCGCGGGAACCCCGGTGAGCACAGAGCTGGCAGCCCGGGTGCCGAAGGTCTCGTCCAGCCTGCGACAGCGGATCGAGGAGCGGACGGCCGCTGTCGGGCTGGTCGGTCTGGGGTACGTAGGTCTCCCACTCCTGGTCGTAGCCTCGACGGAAGGCTTCCAGGTGATCGGCGTCGACATCGACGAACGCAGGGTAGCGGCGCTGGCCGAAGGTCGCTCCTATGTCGTCGACGTCTCTTCCGAGCAGCTCCGGGCCGTCCACCGGCCTCTGTTCACCACGGATTCGGCCGAGCTACGCCGGGCGGACATCGTGATCATCGCGGTCCCCACCCCGCTCTCTGATGGGGTTCCCGACCTGTCGGGCGTGAGGCGGGCGGTGGCCGACGTGGCGCGAGTCCTCCGGCCCGGCCAGCTGGTGATCCTCGAGTCCACCACGTACCCGGGCACGACCGAGGAGGTCGTCCGCCCGATCCTCGAGACCTCGGGGTTGGTGGCGGGACGGGATTTCTTTCTCGCGTATTCCCCCGAGCGGATCGATCCCGGGAGGTACCACAGCTTCCGGGCCACCCCGAAGATCGTGTCCGGGATCGGCCCTGCCGACACCGAGTTCGCCGAGCTGTTCTACCGGCAGCTGGTCTCGATGGTGGTGACCACTCCGACGCCTCGAGAGGCGGAGATGGCCAAGCTCATCGAGAACACGTATCGCCAGGTGAACATCGCCCTGGTGAACGAGCTGGCGACCCTCGCCGGCGACCTGGGAGTCGACATCTGGTCGGCCATCGAAGCAGCCGCGACCAAGCCGTTCGGCTTCCAGCCGTTCTGGCCGGGACCAGGAGTGGGGGGCCACTGCATCGCCATCGATCCCAGCTATCTCTCCTGGCGTGTCGGGCAGCGCCTCGGATTCGGCATCGGATTCGTCGAACACGCGAAGGAGGTCAACAACCGCATGCCCGCCTATGTGGCGGGCCGGATCGGCCAAGCATTGAACGATGTGGGCAAGCCGATCCGCGACTCGCGAATCATGGCGATCGGCCTCGCGTACAAGTCCGACGTGAACGACATCCGCGAGTCGCCTTCACTGATGGTCATGGAGCGCCTCGCCCGGTCCGGAGCCATCTGCTCCTACCACGACCCCTACGTCCCCACGGCGCGGGTTCTCGACGAGGAGCTCGCATCGCAGCCGCTCGATCCGGACATCCTGGACCAGATGGACTGCGTGGCCATCCTCACGGACCACGAGACGGTGGACTACGCGGCTGTCGTCCTCTCCGCGCCCCTCGTCTTCGATGCCCGCGGGGTGACCCGCAAGCTGCTCAAGGCCCCAAACCTGGTGCTGCTGTAGGTCACTTGACCTCGACGGCACCCCCGGCGGCCTCAAGCTTCTCCTTCGCCGCCTCCGCCTGCTCCTTCGGCACGCGCTCCAGGACCGGCTTGGGCGCGCCGTCCACCAGGTCCTTGGCCTCCTTCAGCCCGAGGTTGGTGAGGGCCCGAACCTCTTTGATGACCTGGATCTTCTTGTCCCCGGCCGACTGAAGGATCACGTCGAACTCGGTCTTCTCCTCGGCCTCTTCCTCGCCGCCGGCCGCTCCGGCCGGGCCACCTGCGGCCACGCCCACGGCCATCGGGGCCGCGGCCTGGATGCCGAACTCTTCCTCGATCTTCTTGGAGAGGTCGGCCGCTTCGATCACCGACAGCTCCTTGATCGCCTCGAGGATCTCGTCAACGGATAGCTTCGCCATGTCTTCCTTTCCTCCCTCTGTACTCGTTTCCTATGCAGCCTGCCGCCCGCGCTCCGCGAGGGCGAAGGCCACGCGCTGGAGCGGCGCCTGCAACAGGTACGCCGTCCGGGCCAGTGGTGCCTGCAACATCCCGGCGATCTTGGCGAAGGACACCTCGCGGTTATCGATCGTGGCCAGGGCCCGGGCGTCGTCCGCGTTCAACACCTTGCTCTCGATGAGGGCGCCCTTGACCTCCAGGGTGGGGAACCGTTTGGCCGCTTCGAGGACCGCCTTGGCCCCGGCCACCGCGTCCCCTCCGATGAAGGCGATGGCGGTCGGCCCTTCGAGCAGGCCGAGCACCTCCTCGAGGCCGGCATCCTTTGCCGCCAACTTGGTCAGGGTGTTCTTGACCACGGCGAAGGTCGCCTCGTGCTCCCGCAGTGACCTCCGCAGGTCGGTCGCGTCCTTCACCGTGAGCCCGCGAAAGTCCGCGAACATCGCGCCCTGCGAGCTCTTGAACCGTTCGGTCAGCTCCTTGACCTTGGCTTCCTTCTCAGCCCTCGGCATCTGTCCCGCCCTTCGCTCGTCCTCGACCTTCCCCAAATAAACAACGCCCCCGCCGTCGACAGGCGGAGGCGCGCACGTTGCTCTCCCGCCTCGGCAGGTACCTCGCCGTTCGAGGATTACGCCTTCGCCCCTGCTGTCTTCGGCAAGAAGCAGATTAGGGGCGGGAACGCGACAGCGTCAACGTGAATCGGGTCGAATCCGGTCCGTTCTCGGGGTGCTCTCTGCCCTGAACCGATCGCCGCTTAGGTCGTCTGGGCTGCTGCGACGGCCTCCGACCCGATGTCGCGGATGCGGTTCGTGTCGATGTGGATGCCGGGGCCCATCGTACTGGAGATGGTCACGGACTTCAGGAACTTCCCCTTCGCCGTTGACGGCTTGGCCCGGATGATCTCGTCCACGACCGTGAGGTAGTTCTCCAGCAGGGCCTGCTCCTCGAACGAACGCTTCCCGATGACCAGGTGCAGGTTCCCCTGGCGGTCGACCCGGTACTCGACCTTCCCACCCTTGATGTCGCGAACGGCCTTGCCGATGTCAGGCGTCACCGTCCCCGCCTTGGGATTCGGCATGAGACCCCGTGGGCCCAGAACCCGCCCCGCCCGGCCGACCAGCGACATCACGTCGGGGGTGGCCACGGCTGCGTCGAAGTCGATGTTCCCCTTCAGAACTTCGTTGACCAGGTCCTCGCCGCCCACGATGTCAGCCCCGGCCTCCTGGGCCTCACGGGCCTTGTCTCCCGTAGCGAAGGCCGCCACCCGGACGGTCCTGCCGGTGCCCCTGGGAAGGGTCACGGTCCCCCGAACCATCTGATCCGCCTTGCGAGGATCCACGCCGAGCCGGAATGACACCTCGACGGTCTCGTCGAACTTCGCCTCAGGGAACTGCTTCAACAGGCGAACCGCTTCGGTGGGCGCGTACTGCTGCTCCCGATCGACCATCGCGGCGGCCTGGCTGTACCGCTTGCCCCTGTTCACGTCCGCACCTCGATGCCCATGCTCCGAGCCGTCCCCTCGATGATCTTCATGGCTCCCTCGACGTCGTTGGCGTTGAGGTCGGCCATCTTCTGCTCGGCGATCTGGCGGACCTGGTCCCTGGTCACCCTGGCCACCTTGGTCCGGTTCGGCTCCCCCGAGCCCTTCTCCACTCCCGCCGCCTGCTTGATCAGCTCGGCTGCCGGCGGCTGCTTGGTGACGAAGGAGAAGGTCCGGTCCTCGTAGATGGTCATCTCCACGGGGATGACCTGACCCATCTGGGCCTGGGTGGCTTCGTTGTACTGCCTGCAGAACTCCATGATGTTCACGCCGTGCTGGCCCAGGGCCGTGCCTACGGGTGGCGCCGGCGTGGCCTGCCCGGCCTTGATCTGGAGCTTGACCATGGCCAGCACCTTCTTGCGTCGGCGACCGGCCGGTGTTCCGTTCGACATTCTTGCGTCACCTCCTGCGGTTCCAGCGGCCTCTCGGGCCTCCCGCTCGGGTCGGTTGGTGCGTCAGGCCTTCGCCACCTGGTCGAAGGCCAGCTCGACCGGGGTCTCCCGGTCGAAGATGTTCACGAGGACCTTCAGCTTGGACTGCTCGACGTTGATCTCCGCGATCGTGCCCTGGAAGTCCGCGAACGGGCCGGCGATGATCCTGACCACGTCGCCCTCTTCCCACTCCAGGCGGTACTCCGGCTTCTTCTGCGTCTCTTCCTTCACCGCGAGGATCTTCTCGACCTCACGACGGGACAAGGGAGTGGGCTTGGTCCCGGTGCCGCTGGCCACGAATCCCGTCACGCCCGGGGTGTTGCGCACCACGTACCACGAGTCGTTGTCGTAGACCATCTTCACCAGTAGGTATCCCGGGAACACCTTCCGCTGGACCACCTGCTTCTTTCCGCCCTTGATCTCCATGACGTCTTCCATGGGGATGACCACGTCGAAGATCTTGTCCTCCATCTGCATGGAGTTGATCCGGGAGTGCAGGTTCGCCTTGACCTTGTTCTCGTATCCCGCGTAGGTATGCACCACGTACCACTCGCCGGGTCCCTCGAACGGGGTGGCCGCGACCTCGACCGGGACCGCCGTTGGCTCCGGCGTTGATTCGGCCGGGGCCTCGGCCTTCGCCTCCACAGGTCCGGCTTCGGACTCCGCCTCCGTGGGTGCGGCCTCGGCCGGCTCGGACGCAGCCTCGACGACCTCGATGTCTGCGGGCTCGGACTCCGGCCCGATCACCTCGGACTCCGCCGCGGGCGTTTCCGGGGCCTCCGCCTCAGCTTCAGCCGGCGGCGCAGACTCCATCACGCTGGTATCCCCGACCGCTATCTCGATCACGCTTTCCTGCTCCCTGATCTCGTTTCCGAGCTCCTCAACGGACTCCCTCGCGGGCTCGTCCGGGGAGGCATTGGCCGGCCCAGCCTCCTCGAGGGCGACCTGCGCGGCGTGGTCCCCGGCTTCGGCGGCCTCCTGAATCTCGGCGGCCTCCTCGGTCTCCGGATCGGTCGCGGCTGGTCGTTCGGAAGCGTCTCGCTCGTTCATGGTGATCCGCCCGAAGGGCCGGGGTCTAGCCGCCCGAGCCGAAGATCTTGATGACCGCCTTGGAGAAACCGAGGTCCATGGCGAACACCAGCGAGGTCAGGAAGACGACCGCAACCAGCACGACGAAGGTGTAGGCGATCATCTCCTGCCGGGTCGGCCAGTTCACTTTCTTCAATTCCTGCCTGACCTCTTTGAGGAACTGCCGTGGAGGCGTGCGCTTCGCCCTCTCGGCGCTCACCGCCCGACGCTGACGCATGGCTTCCGCACGGTCCTGGCCCGTGGCCTTCTGCCTCTGCATCATCCTCTTGGCCTGGCGATTCATGCTTTCTCTCCCGCAGGGTCGGAGCGACTCGAACGCTCAACCGCCGGTTTTGGAGACCGGTGCTCTACCAAATTGAGCTACGACCCTCTGAGCAGGTCGAACTCAAGGGGTGACGGCGACCTGAATCAGTATAGGCGGCACCGGGCGGCCGGGCAAAGGTGACCGTGGGTGGGGGCGGGATGAGGTGGTCCGCGGGCCCTGAGGTAGGCTCCGTGGGTCCGTCGCACGGGAGGGAGGGGCCATGCTGAAGGACTTCAAGCAGTTCCTGATGCGAGGCAACACGCTCGATCTCGCCATCGCCCTGGTCATCGGGGCGGCGTTCGGAGCAGTGATCGCCAGCCTCGTGGCCGATCTGCTCACGCCACTCATCGCGGCCATCTTCGGAGAGCCGGATTTCTCCCGGTTGACCTTCACCATCAACGGCAGCATCTTCAGGTATGGAGCCTTCCTCAATACCGTCATCGCCTTCGTCCTGGTCGCCATCGCGATCTTCTTCTTCGTGATCCGGCCGCTGAACGCGTTCACCCAGCGGATGCGCAGCGAGCCGCCTCCTGACCCGACTACGCGGAAGTGCCCGGAATGCCTGAGCGAGATCCCGGTCGAAGCGCGAAGGTGCGCCTTCTGCACCGTGGAAGTGCCTGCTTCGGTCTGATCCGGACCTCGTTCCGGGGCGGCACGCGCTCCAAAGCCGGATGCGTGATCCCGTGCGCCGCCTCCCCTACACTGCTGGTGTACGAAGCCTCGCGCCCGGCCCCGGATCGCGAGCGGACATGCAGCAGACGACCGAACGGCCCGTGGCCCGGCCGAAGCAGGGCCTCCTGCAGCGACTCCTGTTCCGAGGCCACGGCGTGCCACCCATGGGGGAACGGCGGGTTACCGAGGCCGAGACCGCCGGCGGCCCCGAAATGACGATCGACCTCCGGGAGGACAGCCCGGCGAGGCAGTGGCGGGCGGCCGTCTCCGACCGTCTCGAGCGGCTCGAGGAAGGCATGTCGCTCGTCGCCCACACGATGAAACGCGCCTTCTCCCAGGTGTACCGGTCCATCGAGGACCTGCGGGAGACGGGCTCGGGACCGCCCGAGCAGGTCGAGCGGATCCTCGAGGAGTCCGTGGCCTCTCTCAAGGAGGCCGTCGACGATCTCTCGGAATCGATCCACCGGGTTCCCTATGTCCTTGCCGCGGCAGCGGACGACATCACCGGGCAGATCGAGAGTGTCGCCAGGGACTCGACGCCACAGGCCCCACCGATCTCGACCGAACCGCCGGACCCCCAGCGCCTTTCTCAATCCGAGCTGCTTCCGGCTATCCCCTTCGAGCTGGAACCCGTCGAGGACCAGTTCGCACCGATGGACGAGGATTCCGAGGATCTCGCGCCGCAGCGGAGCTGAGGGCTGAACGCCCGACTCAGGCGGTCGTGATCGGCACGTCGGCGGGAGAAAGAGAGCGGCGGGCGGATCGCCACCACAGGAGGCCGACGGCCGTCGCTCCGAGTAAGGCACCGCCCATCGAGACAGCCGCCACGTGGACCCGCTCGTCGGCGGCGACCCGATGCACCGTCGTCCGCCAGCTCCGCTCAGGGATCGACGAAAGCACGCGCTGGAGGAACTGCGGCCCGGGCTCCTCCACCACATCGCGCAACGAGCTCATCTCGACGAGAAGGGTCCGGTAGCGCCCCAGCTCGGCCGAGCAGGCGGCGCACGAAGCGAGGTGCCGCTCCACCTCACCCGCCTCTCGCAGATTGCCCTCGGCCAGCTCGGCCAGCAGTGGCCGGACCTCCTCACACCTCATCGCGGGTCTCCACTCCGAACAGCCTCTCCTTGAGCCGCTTCCTCGCCCGGTGCAGCCGAACCTTGACCGCTCCCTCCGACACGCCGATCTGATCGCCGATCTCCTGACACGAGAGCCCGTACACGTCCTTCAGGACCACCACCACTCGCAGGGAAGGCGGCAGAGCTCCCAGCGCAGCGGTGAGGGCGTCCCTGTCCACGGCCTCTTCCTCCAGCCGAATGGGGGAAGGGGGGTCGAGAGGCTCCTCGAAGGAGTCGACCGCCGGCTCGCCGAAGCGGCGGCGCTTGCGAAGATGGGTCATGGCTGCGTTCGAGACGATCCGGTACAGCCACGTCTCGAACTGCGCGTCGCCCCGGAATCCGGCCAACCCTCGGAAGACCCGGAGGTAGGCGTCCTGGGCCACGTCCTCGGCCTCCTGCCGGTCCCCCACGAGCCGATAGGCCTGCGTGTAGACATGCCGATACGTCCGTCGCACGACCTCCTCGAACGCTTCTCTGTCGCCCCGCCGGCATGCAGCGAGCAGCTCATGGGTCACCATGAGAACGCCTCGTTAGACCGCGGAACCAGGCGGCTGGTTACCCCCGTCTCGCTAGGCCAGCTCGACCTCGGCCTCGCTGTTCTTGATGGGCAGCTGCCGCTCGCCAGCCCGGTCGACCTCCACCCACACGGAGAGCTTCGCCCGTCTGGTTTCCGAATCGAGGCTCTCCACTCGCCCCCTGGCCACGATGGTCTCGTCCATGAAGACCACGGCTCGAAACTGGACCTTCATCCTCTTCAAGGCTGCGGGGTCGCCGGCCCAGTCCGTGACGGCTTTGACCAGATGGGCCATAGTGAACATGCCGTGAGCGATGATGCCCGGGAAGCCGACACTCCGGGCGAAGTTGTCATCCTGATGCAGGGGGTTCTGGTCGCCGGAGGCGTCCGCGTAGGCCTTCACCTCTTCTCTTTTGACCACCTTGGACAGGGACGAGATCTCCTGCCCAACCTCCACCTGATCGAAGGCGAGTCGGCTCACGGTCACCTCTCCGCGGTTCCTCGGGACAAAAGCGTGGTCCGGGACACGGCTACCGTCTCCCCGGAGCCATCTCGGACTTCGGCCTCGATCACCAGGAACTCGTTGGGGCCCTTGGCGTAGAGGTCCGCGATGCGGGGAACCGCGGTGAGCGTCTCTCCGACCACGACCTCCCGGACCCACTCGAATTCCTGCTGGCCGTGTACGACCATCATGTAGTTGAGCCCAAGGTCCTGATCGAGGACGACCTGGGCACTCGACAGGATCTGGATCTTCGTGATGAAGGTGGGCGGGGCCACCTGTTCGGCGTGCCCTGCCTCCTTCGCCGCCGCGGCGTCCCGGAAGACCGGGCCGTCTTCCCCGATGGCCCCGGCGAACTGGTTCACCTGATCCCGCTCAACGATAAGCGAGACCTCCTGGTACTCCTTCCCCTTCAGCGCCTGGTTGAGCGGCATTCCCTCAGGTCCCGAGGAGCGCCCCGGCCACGGGGAGGACGGCACCGGAGATGTAGTCCGCCTCCGAACTAGCGAGGAACAGGTGGGCGGCGGCGACGTCCTCGGGTTGCCCATAGGAGCCGAGGCCGATCATCATCAGGGCCATTTGGCGGACCTGCTCGGGGATCCCGAGGTCCTCACCTTCCTGCTTGGCCTTGGTCAGCCTGGTCTCGATGAAGCCGGGGGCCACCGCGTTGACGTTGATGTGGAAGCCGCCCAATTCCCGGGCCAGCGTGCGGGTGAGACCGACGATGGCGCCCTTCGCCGCCGTGTAGTTCGCCTGTCCGGCGTTCCCGGTGAGGAACGCGGTCGAGGTGGTGAACGTGATCTTGCGGTGGTAGGCGGGCTGCCCCTGCTCCTGCTTCTCCTTCTTGGCCGGGTCTCGGAGGTACGGCATCGCGGCAAGCGAGGCATGGAATGCGGTCTTGAGGTTGACGTCCAGCACGAAGTTCCAGGCGTCGTCGTCCAGGTTGTGGAATGTCCGGTCCCTGGTGATCCCCGCGTTGTTGACCACGATGTCGATCTTGCCGAACTCCCCGGCGGCCCGCTCCATCATCTGCCGCGCCTCGTCCAGATCGACCGTATCGTCCGTGGATACAGCCGCCAGGCCTCCGGCCTCCTTGATCAGATGGGCCGTCTCCTCGGCAGGGTCGGGGTCGACGTCGTTGACCAGGACGGCCGCTCCTTCCTGGGCGAATCGCAGAGCCGTTGCCCTCCCGATGCCGCGGCCGGCCCCGGTGACCACGGCCACCTTGGATTCCAAACGGCTCACGGATCCTCCTCGATCGGTGAATCAGTGGCGACCATGCGGGAGCAAGCCGCCCCGAAATACGTGCCGTTTTGTCGCTCGCATCGGGCAATCCGAAGTGCAAGCATACGGCCGTGCGGGCAAAGCGAGCATCTTCCATCTCCATTCTGGTGGTGGACGATCACCGCACCTTCGCCGAGGCCCTGGCGCTGGCCGTCCGCTTGGAGCGGGACATGGAGGCGCGGGTGGCCGCCAGCGGCGCCGACGCGGTGGAGATCGCCCGGCGGGAGCGGCCCCACATCGTCCTCCTGGACATGGAGATGCCGGGCATGGGCGGGGTCGAGACGATCCGGCGTGTGCTGGAGGCCTACCCGGAGACCAAGGTGGTCGTCCTCTCCGCCCACGACGACGACCTGGTCAAGGCCAGAGCCGTGGAAGCCGGAGCGATCGGCTACGTCTCCAAGATCACGCCGCTGACCGAGCTCCCCGACCTCGTTCGCAAGGCCCACAGAGGCGAGACGATCCTGGACGCGCAGGAGAGAAGCCGTCTGTTGCGGCATTTGAGGCACCGGCGGCACCAGGAGGCCACGGAGCGGCAACGGGTCAACCGGCTCACCCCCCGCCAGACGGAGATCCTGCAGATGCTGGCGGAGGGCGTCCCCACAACCGAGATCGCCGGCAAGCTGGGCGTGAGCCCGCTCACCCTGCGAACCCACGTCCAGAACATCCTCACCCGGCTCGGAGTGCACACGAAGCTGGAGGCGATGGCCCTGGCCATCCGCCACGGAAAGGTGAAGGCCGTCAGCTAGTCGGCTGGACCCGATGAGGGTGCTCGCCGGTCAGCGGGTCTCGCGGTGCAGCGTGTGCGACCCGCACCACCGGCAGTACTTGCGCAGCTCGATCCGGTCGCGGTCGTTGATCCGGCTCTTGACGGTGGTGTAGTTGCGGTGCCTGCACTCGGTGCAGGCCATCGTGATCTTCGGCCTATTGTCCGACTTCGCCATGCTCGTCCGTCCTCTTCTCCTTCAGACCTCGCTGGTAGCGGCGGGTGGACTCGAACCACCGACACAGCGATTATGAGCCGCTTGCTCTGCCCCTGAGCTACGCCGCCTCGCAGCGATCAGTGTATCGAGAGCTGGAGGCGGGAATCGAACCCGCGACCCCGGACTTACCATGCCCGTGCTCTGCCGACTGAGCTACTCCAGCGTGCCGACCCATGATACTCGGGCGGGGTCCAACCGAAGCCTCCACCCGTCTAGGACAATGGCCGGTCATGATCCAACTATGGCGGGCAGCATGGGTCGGGGCGGCGGTGGCGCTCCTGGCCTTCTCCTGCTCCTCGACCGTCCACCAGGCGAATCTGCCCAGAGGCACGCTCCACGTGTCGACCAGGTCCGGCGTGGCCAGGTTGGACGTCGAGCTCGCCACCAATGGGCGCGCCAGGTCCATCGGCCTGATGAACCGTCCCAGGCTCGACCAGGACGCCGGGATGGTGTTCGTCTTCGATGGGCCCCACGTGGGCGGGTTCTGGATGAAGAACACCCTCATCCCGCTGTCGATCGCCTTCTGGGACCAGTCCGGACGGATCCTGAAGATCCTGCACATGGCGCCCTGCCGGGCGGACCCCTGCCCCGTGTACAACCCCGCAGTCACCTACGTCGGGGCGGTCGAGGCAAACCAGGGATGGTTCGGGGCTCACGGCGTCCAGCCGGGCGATCGGGTGACCCTGACGCGGGACTGAAGCGCACTAGCCCATCGACTTCGCTACGGTTGGAGCTGCGATGAGCGAGGAATGCGTCCTCTGTTCGGCCGAGCGGGTCACGCCGTGGCACTTCGAGGACGAACAGTGTTGGGTGGCTGACTGCCTGGTGTGCGGCACCCCGATGGTGGTGTGGCGCCTGCACGGCCTCCCGGACTCCGACCTCGAGGAGCGGCTGCTGGACCGCCTGGCCGGGATCGCGTCCGCTCGCTACGGTGAGGGCGGCTACTGGATCGACGGCGAGCGACGCCGGATCCCTGACCACTGGCATGCCCATGCTCGGCCGGCCGGAGGCTTTTTCGACAAAGAGCAGCCACCGTGGTTCGGGGCGGCGACGGGGAGGGCGGAGTGATGGCGAAGGCGACCACCCAGCCGTATCTGGTCCTGGCGCCCGACAACCACGTGGTCCTCGGTGAGTCCGATTTCGGCATGCCGGGGCTGACGGCCGTCGAAGCGATCGGCCCGTTCGTCTCCATCCAGGCATCCGGGCCGCTCATCACGGTGCACGACTCCATCATCGACGCCGGCCTCGGGATCGGACACCATCCGCACCGGTTCAACGAGCGGCTCTTCTACATCGAGGAGGGCCAGCTCGATCACGATGACGCCTTGAACCACATCTCGGGGCACATGGACACTGGCGACGTGGGCCAGTTCACGGAAGGCCGACGCGGGATGGTCCATTCGGAGTGGAACCACGGCGAGGTCGATACGCGCGCCTACATCCTCGTGTACTCGACCGACCCGGTACCGGCCGGGGCCGCCTTCAATGTCCTCATGGATTCGAAGGCTCCCCGCTATCAGGAGGCGGAGGGAGTGCTGACCAAGGAGCTGGTCGGGCCCCGGTCGCCCCTGCGGGTGAACGGCGACATCCGTCTGTTCACGGACTCGCGTCTGGAGCCGGGGGCCATGCTCACGTTGGAGATGAATGCAGGTGAGGGCGGGCTGGCCAGCGTCCGCGAGGGCGCGGTTCGGGTCGAGCGCGGAGGAGAGGAACTGGTGCCCGGAGCGACGCTCATCGCTCCCCCAGCCGAACAGCCACGAACGATCGCCCTGCGGGCCGATGGACCGACCCGTGTGATCCGGGTGAACCACGGTCCGGGCCACGGCCTCGTTCAGGAAACGCTCATGCCCCGCCGCGGCAGCCGCTAGGAGCGGCCCCGCGGAGCGAAGCTCTGGGTCGACTCAGCCGTGTTTCCTGGCTACTGCTCGAGCTCGTTCGGATTCGCCTCGACATCAGGGACGTTCAGTTCTTGCATCGCCTGGGCGAGGTCTTCGTCCTCGAGTTCCTCGGGTGGAACCCCCGTGTGTTCCTCGATCTGCTTGGCATGCGCCGCCGACATCTTCTTCGTGCCGATCGCGACCATGCCGCCGACCAAAAGGACGCGCCGACGCGCCATCCTCCGTCTCCTGCGACGGAAACCTCTACGTCCGACCATCACGGACCCCCCGATCTCCTGAGGAACCGGAGGGATATCACAAAGGCCCCGAGAATGCGAACCACGATGCTTTTCAGATCAGGAAAATCGGTTGTTGTTCGGTTGGTGGTGAGTTTGGGCGGGTAGTGAGCTGGTGGGAGGGGGAGGATTCGAACCTCCGTAGGCTACGCCGGCGATTTTACAGACCGCTCCCTTTGGCCGCTCGGGCACCCTCCCGCTGAAATCCCAGGATAACATCCGGGTTCGATCCGCTAGATTTACGGTTATGGCGAAAGACCAGTTCTCCTTCGACGTCGTCTCCGAGGTGGACCAGCACGAGGTGAAGAACGCCCTCGACCAGGCTACCCGCGAGATCCAGACTCGGTTCGACTTCAAGGGGACCGGAACCGGCATGTCCATGGACGAGGACCTGATCGAGGTCCGGTCGAGCACCGAAAATCGCCTCAAGGCCGCCGTCGAGGTGCTCAAGGAGAAGTTCGTCCGGCGAAGCATCTCCCTCAAGGCCCTGAAGGAGGGACCGGTGCTGCCTGCCGCCAAGGGAACGGTCCGTCAGTCCGTCCACATCAACCGGGGCATCTCGGAGGACAAGGCCCGCGAGCTGACCAAGTTCATCAAGGCGTCGGGCATCAAGGTCCAGACGCAGGTCCAGGGAGACCAGCTCAGGGTCACCGGCAAGAAGAAGGATGACCTTCAGGCCGTGATCAAGGCCCTGAAGGAGGAGGACTTCGACATCCCCCTTCAGTTCACGAACTACCGTCCGTAGGCGCTACAGCTTCTGAGCGATCTCCTCGAGCCGCTCGATGCGCTCCTCCGTGGGCGGGTGCGTCGAGAACAACCTGGCAAACGACTGGGCCGCGCTTCGACCGCTGAACGGATTGACGATGAACATGTGAGCCTGCGCGGGAGACACGGTCGCGGGCACCGGGACCTGCTTGGCCGCTGCATCGATCTTCCGCAGCGCGCTTGCCAGAGCCTCAGGGTCGCGTGAAAGGTAGGCCCCCGACTCGTCCGCCTGGTACTCGCGGGACCTGGAGACGGCCATCTGGATCAGGGCCGCCGCGATCGGAGCGAGGATCCACGCGAAGAGCATGGCGAACGGGCCGAACGCGTTGTCCCGGTCGTCCCGAGAGCCTCCGAAGAAGAAGGCGAACCTGGCCAGGAAGGTGATCGACATGGCGATGGCCGCGGCGACAGACCCGATCAGGATGTCGCGGTTCGTCACGTGCGAGAGCTCATGGGCAAGAACACCCCTCAGCTCTCGCTCGTCCAAGATCTCGAGGATCCCCCTGGTCACCGACACCGCCGCATGGTGAGGGTTGCGCCCGGTGGCGAACGCGTTCGGCTGCATCATGTCGCTCACGTAGATCCGCGGCAGGGGCATGTTCTTGGACTGAGCCAGCTCGCGGACGATCCGATAGAGCTCGGGGAACTCGGCCTCACTGACCGGCTTCGATCGCGTCGTGGCGATGGCGATCTTGTCCGAGTACCAGTACATGGCGAAGTTGAACACCAGCGCGATGACCAGGGCGATCACGGCTCCCTGGTTGCCACCGATGAGACCGCCGATCACCACGAACAGCGCACCCAGGCCTGCTATCAGCACCCAGGTCTTGACCCTGTTCACTTCCATTCCCTCCTTAGGGAACCCGGCCCCTCCGGGTCCTCCTTATGCAAGAGACCTCCGCCTCCTGGCGAAGGTCTCGCCGGGGACTCCCCCGCCGGGCCGGCTCTCTCGAGCGTCCTGACGACCCTGGACGTTGGGCTACTCCCCTTCGCTGGACTCCATTTTACGGCGATCTTTGTGAATTGAATGTGAGCGTCAGACTCTAGAGGCGGGCCGCTCGCCGCCGATCGGCCTCCGCCTCCTCGATCGCGGAGGCGAATCCGGGGAGCGCCCGGTCGATCATCTCGTCGTTCGCCGTAAGCGAGATCCGGAAGTATCCGGGGAGCTCGACCAGGACACCTGGGAGCACGAAGATGTCATGGCCCGCCAGGATGTCGGCGAAGGTCAGATCGTCCTGGATCGGTGAGCGCGGCAGGAGGTAGAACGTCCCTTCCGGCATGTTCACGTCGTATCCCATGCCGCTGAGGGCCCCCACCATCCGGTCGCGTTTCTCCTGGAGGTGGCGGAGGTCGATGCTCAGGCGCTCCAGGTCCGGCAGAGCCCGCTGGAGGAGGACGGACGGGAAGGCGTACCCGAGCGCCAGCACCATCAGGAACACGGCCCCTCGCATCAGTTCGCGGTCCGGCATGAACGGCGGCAGCGCCACGTAGCCCAGGCGCTGGCCCGGGGTGAGCAGGGTCTTCCCGTAGGTGTAGACGAGGAACGACCGTGGATAGAACGTTGTCGGGGAGTCGAACCCGCGGCCGTCGAACAGGATCCGGCTGTAGGACTCGTCGGAAATGAGATAGATCGGCCGGTGGTTGCGCGCCGAGGCCTCATCGAGGACGTCGGCAAGCTTGCGAAGCACCTCCGGTGGATAGATCCGCCCGGTGGGATTGTTCGGCGAGTTCACCACGATGGCTCTGGTCCGCTCCGTGATGGCCTCGCGGACGGCATCGACGTCGAGGTCGAAGGCGGGCGGCGGCACCCGTACCCGCACCGCTGTGGCCCCGAGCGACTCGATGATCATCTGATAGAAGAACCACGGAGGCGACGGGTAGATGACCTCGTCCCCCGGATCCACCACCGCTTTCAGCGCGATCGACAGTCCCGCGAACGCCCCGTTGGTCAGGAAGACGTCGTCCTCTTCGAAGGACACTCCGAGCCGCTCCCGCAGCGAGCGGACGACCGCCTCCTTGGCGCCGGGGGCGGCATCGATGTAGGCGTACCAGTCCCGGGTCCGGGGGACGCTCCATCGCTGCAACGCCTCCACGATGCCCGGCGGCGGTTCCTCCTGAGGATTTCCGGCCACGAAGTCGCTGATGCCCTCGTGCTCCCGCCGCGCGGCCCATTTGGAAGTGGTGAAGAAACGATAGAGCGGCTCGCCCGTCGTCATGAGCTGGAAGACCTGCCGCGAGATCGGCTCTTCGGACATACCCCGGCTCCTTCCGCAATCAGGCACCCACTATCCCCGGCACCTCAAGGAATCGCAATAGGCACGGGCTCGTACGGCAGTCGCCGGATGCCTACTGGGCGAGGAGCGTGGAGACCTTCGGAATCTCCGTGATCAGACCGGGGAAGATCCCGATGACCACGACGGAGGCAGCCGCCAGGGCCACGACCGCAGTCACCAGGACGCCGGATCGGAACGGCCGGACAGGCTCGACGACCGGTTCGAAGAACATCACCCGGACGATGGAGATGTAGTAGACGAGAGAGATCACCGAGTTGATGACCATGGCGATCGCCAACCAAGGACCCGGTCCCCCTCGATCGATGGCGGCCGTGAAGATGAAGAACTTCCCCCAGAAGCCGGCCAGCGGTGGGATACCGGCGAGCGAGATCAGGAACATGGCCATGGCCACGGCAAGCGCCGCGGCCCGCTGCCCGAGTCCGGCGAAGTCACTAATCAAGAGACCCGGCGCCTCACGGGACACCTCGATCGCTACCGCGAACGCGCCCAGGTTCATCATCCCGTAGATCAGGATGTACAGCGTGGCGGCGGCGAAGGCGTCCTGGTTCACGGTGCCGGCCGCCCCCGCCGGAGTGGCCAGGGCGAAGGGCAGGAGCATGTAGCCCGCCTGAGCGATCGAGGAGTACGCGAGCAGCCTCACCACCTGCCGCTGTTGCAGCGCTACCAGGTTCCCAATGGTCATCGTGAAGAGGGAGAGCACGACGAAGATCGGCGCCCAGAAGTCCGCTCTGGGGAGGAACGCCACGAACATGATCTGGAGCAGACCGGCGAACCCGGCCGCCTTCGATGCCACGGATAGGAATGCCGCCACCGGCACTGGCGAGCCCTCGTAGGTGTCGGGGGCCCAGAACTGGAAGGGGAATGCCGAGACCTTGAAGGCGAACCCCGTCACCACGAACAGGATGGCCGCTAGCGCGAGGTTGGAGGATCCGGCCGATTGGGACAGCTTGGCCGCGATCCCCTCCAATCGCAGTGTCCCGGTCACGCCATAGACCAGGCTCATCCCGTACAGCATCACCGCGGTCGACAGGACGCTGATCAGGAAGAACTTCAGGGCGGCCTCGTTGGACCGAGGGTCGCCCTTCCTGAATCCGGCCAGGAGGAAGGCCGGCGCAGAGACGAGCTCCAGAGAGATGAACAGCATCAACAGGTCCCGGGACGAAGGCATGGCCAGCATCCCAAGGAACGACGACAGCAGGAGCACGTAGTACTCGCCCTGGTAGTACCGGCCCTCCCGGAAGTACCTGACCGAGATCATCAGGATGACCAGTGCCACCCCGAGGAAGAACACTTTGAACAGCAGCGCAAAGTTGTCGACCACGTAGGACCCACCGAACGTGACTCGGCGGGAGCCGACGAGGGTCAACGTCGCGGCCAGGGATCCGGCGACTCCCACGAAGCTGATCGGCATGGCCCACCATTTCCGATCCCTTCCGAGGACCAGGTCGGCCAGCAGGACGACGAAGATCGTCCCCGCCAGGATGAGCTCGGGAGCGATCGCGTGATAGTCGATGGTGGGATTCGCGACGGGAGCGGCTTGGCCCAGCATGGAGGCGGCGGTCATCGGACCGGCCTCACCCGCCGAAGATCCTGGCCAGGGCCGTCACCGCCTCATCGGTGACCCCGAACACCACTTGGGGGTAGAGCCCGAGCAGCAGGATGCCCACGAGGAGCGGTACCCAGGCCACTAGCTCCACTGATGTCACGTCGGGGAGCGCGGTTTCCTTCCACGACGTGGGAATGGTCCCCAGGTTCACCCGCTGGAGGGTCCACAGGAAGTAGCCAGCGGTGAGGATGGTACCGATCCCGCCGAACACCATGAGGGTCCGGAACAACGTGAGATGGCCCGACAGGATCTCGGCGGGACTGTACGAGGACCCCAGCGCCATCACCTCCCCCCAGAACCCTGCGAGGCCCGGCAGGCCCAGGGACGCGATGGCCGTGAAGGCGAAGATGCCGGCCAGCAGGGGGATCTTCTGCAGCATCCCACCGCCGATGTCGGAGATGAGCCGGGTGTGATACCGGTCGTAGATCGAGCCCACTTCGAAGAACAGCATCCCGGTGATGATCCCGTGCGCCACCATCCCGAAGAGCGCGGCGTTGATCCCCACCTCCGTGAGGGTGGCGATGCCCAGCATCACGAAGCCCATGTGACCCACGGACGAGAACGCGATCAGCCGCTTCAGGTCCTTCTGGGCCAGGCAGGCCAGGGAGGCATACACGATGGCGATGACAGCCAGAACGCCGATGAAAGGCGCCCACACCCGTGCCGCGTCGGGCAGGATCGGGAGGGCGATGCGGACGAATCCATAGGTCCCCATCTTCAGCAGGATGCCCGCCAGCAGAACCGAGCCGACTGTCGGCGCCTCCGTATGGGCGTCCGGAAGCCACGTGTGGAACGGCCACAT
Organism: Actinomycetota bacterium; assembly: GCA_046726275.1. Lineage (GTDB taxonomy): Bacteria > Actinomycetota > UBA4738 > UBA4738 > UBA4738 > DASXTW01. The sequence continues at coordinate 30,502 of JBKPAF010000016.1, read as the reverse complement.
CGGCACCTTGATGGCGAAGCCGAGGAACACGCCGGCAAAGATGATCAATTGGAGGTTCTTGCTGAATCCGGCCGTGCCCGCGAACTGCTGGAGCTGGACGATGTCGAACGTGTGCGGTTCGGACTTGAAGAACATGGCCAGGAAGCCCAACAGCATGAACACGCTTCCGAACAAGGTGTAGAGGAAGAACTTGATGGCTGCGTACTCGCGGTTGGCCGACCCCCAGATCCCTATCAGGAAGTACATCGGGACCAGCACGAGCTCCCAGAAGATGAAGAACAGGACCAGGTCGAAGGCGATGAAGGTCCCGGCCATCCCGGTCTCCAGCAGGAGCATGAGAGCCAGGAACGCCTTGGGCCGGCCGGGCGAGGGAAGGAACCGCCACGTGTACACGGCGCACAGGAACGACAGGAGGAGGGTCAACTCGAACAGCGGGAGGCTGATCCCGTCGATGCCCACGTGGTAACGGGCATTGATCGTGGAGATCCACATGACGTTCTGCTCGAACTGCAGCCCGTCGTGGGCCCCGTAGTTGAAGCCGAAAAGCATGATCACGCCGACGACCAGGGCGGCGCCGGAGAACAGCATGCCGAGAACGCGGATCAGCCGGTCCCTGTTTCCAGGGATGGCCGCGATGATCAGAGCCCCCAGGGTGGGCAGGAAGACCGCCAGCGTGATCGCCCACTCGTCCCAGCTCATCTACTCTCCCCCGTTTGCAGCGCACATGGACATTCAGAACCTGGTGATGGCGATGGTCAGGATGACCACGCCGACGAACAGGAACACCGCGTACCTCTGCACGTTCCCCGACTGGATGTACCGGAGCAGCCCACCGGACTGCCGCGTGATGTGGCCGACGCCGTTGACGGCGCCGTCTACACCTCTGCGATCGACGACGTCTACTCCCAACCCCAGCCTGCGCGTCAGCGAAGCCGCGCCGTTCACCGCTCCGTCGACGATCTTCTGGTCCGCCCAATACACACCCGCCGACAGGTCGTACTGCACGGGCCGGACCACTCCCCGCAGATACAGGTCGTCGAGGTAGTACTTCCGTTCCAAGACGGTGTACGCGGGGCCGAGCCGGCGAAGGGGGTCGCGCTCCCGCCACCGCGCATACAGCCTGTACCCAACGGCGATCCCGGCGAGGGCGCCGAGGATGGAGACCGCGGCGAACCCGTACTGGAAGGGCTCGTGAGGGGCCTCCGCGCCGAAATGCACCCAGTCGGCGAACACGGCGTACAGCTGGGGGGCGCCGAGCAGCCCGACGACGCACGACATACCGGCCAGGATCATCAGCGGAACGGTCATCGACGGAGGCGACTCGTGGGCGGCGTGGGCGGTCCCCCGGTACGAGCCGAAGAAGGTGAGCAGAACGACCCGGGTCATGTAGAACGCCGTGAGGATGGTGGTGAGCAACGCCACGAACCAGATGGCGTAGTGGCCCGTCCGCCAGGCCGTGGAGATGATCTCGTCCTTGGACCAGAAGCCGGCCAGAGGCGGGATGCCGGACAGGGCGGCCGAACCGATCAGGAACGTCACGAAGGTGACCGGCATGGCCTTTCGAAGGCCCCCCATCTCACTCATGTTGTTGGTGTGCACTGCATGGATCAGCGAGCCGGCTCCGAGGAACAGGAGAGCCTTGAAAAACGCGTGGGTGAAGAGGTGGAACAGGGCCGGAGTGTAGCCCTCCTCGCCGAGACCCAGGGCCGCGACCATGTAAGCGAGCTGGGAGACCGTCGAGTAGGCAAGCACGCGTTTGATGTCGTCCTGGATCATCGCCAGGAGCGCCGCGATCAGCATCGTGATCGCGCCGATCGTCCCCACGAAGACGAGGGCATCCCCGGAGGGAGCGAACACGGCGAACATCCGGCCCACCAGGTAGACACCAGCCGCCACCATGGTGGCGGCATGGATCAGCGCGGACACGGGGGTCGGACCGGCCATGGCGTCGGGGAGCCAGACGTGCAGGGGGAACTGGGCCGACTTCCCGATGGCACCGCCGAACAAGAGGAGCGCTGCTACCGTGAGGGTCCCGGTGGCGATCTCATGGGATTCGGCCAAGTGCGTGATCTCGGGGATGTTGGAAGTGCCGGCGGCGACGGTCAGCACGAAGATCCCGAACAGGAACGGGATGTCGCCGGTCTTCGTGGTGATGAACGCCTTGATGGCGGCGTCGGAGTTCTCCTTCTCCTCCCACCAGTGCCCGATCAGGAGATAGGAGCAGATGCCCACCAGCTCCCACCCCACCAGGAGCTGGAACAGGTTGCTGGCGATTACCAGGTTCAGCATGGAGGCCGTGAACAAGGACAGCGCCGCGAAGTACCACGTGAACCGACGGTCGCCGCGCATGTATTCGGTGGAGTAGATCTGAACGAGCAACGAAACGAAGGTGACCACCACGAACATCACGGCCGCCAGCCCGTCCACGTACTGTCCGATGTCGATCTGGAAGGCGCCTCCGACGTCGATGAACGGCACGGAGCTGACCACTGGCTCCCCGCCCGTGACGAAGTGCCACAGGACGAACAAAGAGATAACGAAGCTCCCGAACACCGCGGCGATGCCGATCTCCGACCCGCGCCTGGGCATCCTCTTGCCGAGGAAGACGATGAAGAAGAAGGAGACCGCAGGGAGAGATGGGATCAGCCAGGCATAGCGGATCACGGGCGATTCCCCAGCCGACTCACCACTTCAGGAGGCTGATCTCGTCGACGTTGATCGTTTCGCGGTTCCTGTAGATGAGGATCACGATGGCCAGGCCGATCCCGATCTCCGCCGCGGCCACCGTGATCACGAACAGCGCGAACACCTGCCCGGTGAGGTCCTTGAGGTAGGTGGAGAACGCCACCAGATTCACGTTGACTGCGTTCAACATCAGCTCGATCGACATCAGGACGAGGACGGCGTTGCGCCTGGCCAGCACCCCGTACACCCCGCACGAGAACAGCACGGCCCCGAAGAACAACAGGAACGGGAGCCGGATCGTGGCGGCGAGCAGCTCGGTCATCGGCGGATTCTCTCCCTCCGGCCGATCAACGGGATCCGCCGCTCGGGGCCGGCCTCGGGCACCTCTTCCTTCCGGGCGATGACGACCGCACCGATCAGGGCGGCCAGGAGCAGGACGGAGACCACCTCGAAGGGAAGGACGAAGTCTCGGAAGATGGCGGTCCCGATCTGGGCGGTGCGACTGGGCTGCAGCGTGATCCTGGCCCCCTCGAAGGCATCCTGGATCAGGAAGGCCAGCCCGGCGAGCACGCCGGCACCCACCAGGGCCGCGATCCCCCGCTGCTGGTTGTCGAGCGTCTCCCGCCCGATGGGGGCCTTCGTGAGCATGAGGCTGAACAGCAACAGGACCACGATCGCTCCGACATAGATCAGTACCTGGACCCAGGCCAGGAACTCGGCCGCCACAAGGAGGTAAGTCCCGGCGACCATGGCCAGGGCAAGCACCAGGTACAGCGCAGCGTGGACGACGTTGCGGCTGGTGACGAGGCGTACCGCGGCGATCGCTCCAACCACGGCCACCACGACGAAGATGATCTCCTGGGCGCTCAGCGCCGGCTACCCCCCTTCGGCCTTTCTCTTCGCCGCGCGCACGGCTGCTGCCCGAGCCCGGCCTTCCGCGACCCGCCGATCGGTTCCCTTGGCCAGCTCCTCGGCCAGGACGCGGTCGAGCGTCTCCTGGTCGGGCTCGACTTCGTGCCGCTCGCCGGCCGGGCGAGCGGCGGCCGCCGGAGGCGCCTCGGCCGTGGCGGCACCGGATTGGGGGGGCGGCGCGGTCTGCGGCTCGGCCCGGGCCGGCGCCATCTCCGCCGGCGGCTGAGCCCCTGGGGCCGAGGTCTCCTCGGCGGAGGGTGGGCGGGCCGCCACCGCCTGGCTACCCCCCGTCTGGACGGGAACCTCCTCGGGAGTGGGCAGCGGCTCGGCGCCGACCTCGAGGGGGGGCGGGGGGAGCACCCGGTAGGTCCACTCCTCCAGCCGTTCCTTCTCGTGGGTCATGTTGAGGATGTCGTACTCGGCGTATTCGAAGTCCGGAGCCCAGAACAAGGCGTCGAAGGGGCATACCTCGACGCAGATGCCGCAATACATACACAGGGCGTAGTCGATGGCGAAGCGGTCGAGCACCTTCACCGACCGGGCCCGGCCGCCCGATGCCGGTGGATGGGTCTCCTTGTGGGCGTCGATGTATATGCACCAGTCGGGGCACTCCCGGGAGCACTTGTAACAGACGGTGCAGTTCGCTTCCTTCAGCGCGATCACCCCGCGGGTCCGGGGTGGCAGATCGGGCTTCTCGTCCGGGTACTCCTGGGTGATGGAGCGTTGGAGCATGTGCTTGAGGGTCACCCCCAAGCCCTTGAGGAGGCCGCCGCCGGGGAGGCGCCGCCGCTTGGCCGGCCGAGCGGCCCGGGTCCCGACTTCCTGTTCCAGCTCGATCGACATCTACTTCACCAGGACCTTGACCGCCCCGGTCACGAGGATGTCGGCCAGGGCGATCGGGATGAGCACGACCCAGGAGAATCGCTGGAGCTGGTCCTCGCGCAAACGCGGGTACGTTACACGAAGCCAGATGATGAGGAAGGCGATCAGCCCGAGCTTGCCGATCATCCAGAATGGCTCCGGGATGAAGCTGAGCCCGGGAAGAGGCTGGTATCCCCCGAGGAACAGGACGGTCGCGATCCCGGAGAACGCGAGGATGCCCGCGTACTCCGAGAGCATGAGCAGTCCGAACTTCATCCCCGTGTACTCGGTGTACGCGCCGAAGATGATCTCTGACTCGGCGATGGGCATGTCGAAGGGCGTCCGGGTCAGCTCCGCCAGAGACGCGACCAGGAACACCAGGAACATCAGGGGTTGGGTGAACACGAACCAGTAGTGCTGCTGGGCTTCGGTGATCCCGACCAGAGAAAGCGTTCCCGCCTGCATCACCACGGCGACGGCGGCGAGGATCATGGGCAGCTCGTACGCGATCAGCTGGGCGGCGGCCCGAAGCGCTCCGATGAGGGAGAACTTGTTCGCGCTGGCCCACCCAGCCATGAGCACGCCGATCACGGACACGGTGGTGATGGCGAGAACGTAGAAGATCCCAACGTCGAGGTTCTCCGCGAAGAGCGTGTCGCTGAAGGGGAGCACCACGAACAACGCGATGTACGGAACGAGAACCACGGCGGGAGCAAGAGTGAAGATCCACGAGTCCGCGGCCGACGGAACCACGTCCTCTTTCTGGATGAGCTTGATGCCGTCGGCGATGGGCTGGCCGACCCCGTGGAACCGCCCGGCGTACATCGGACCCAACCGGTGCTGCATGTGCGCCATGATCTTCAGCTCGGCATAGATCACCACGATGGGCGCGACCAGCACGAAGCCCAGCACCAACACCAGCTTGACGATGAGCGCGCCCCAGAAGTTGTCGATGAGGCTGTCGACGAAGCTCTGCCCTTGGACCAGGAGGAGCAATCTCATTCTTCCTCCCTCATTCTTCGATCTCCTCCCCCTCGACCGCCCCGGGCCAGGGTTTGGCCTCCCTGGTCATGAGGGCGAAGTCCTTCCGGAGCGGGTGACCCTCGAACTGCTCGGGGAGCACCAGCTTCACCAGATGCGGATGGCCCTCGAACGTGATCCCCAGGAGCTCCCACGCCTCGCGCTCGAACCAGTTCGCGCCCGGCCAGAGGTGGGAGATGGTGGCGCACCGAGGATCCTCCGCGTCGCACTCGACCTTGAGCCGGACGTGCTGGTTCAACCGGGTGGAGAACAGGTGGACGGCCACCTCGAAGCCTCGTCCCTTCGGCCGGTGGTCGACCGCGGTCAGGAAGTCGAAGAAATCGAAGTCGAGCTCGGGTTCATCCCTGAGGAACCCGGCGATCTCCGTATAACGCCCAGGAGAGACGGTCACCACCGGATGTCCGTGGACCTCCCCGGAGGAGACGATGTCCTCACCAAACTGTGCCCGGAGGCGCTCGACGATGTCAGCTGGTGAGAGGCGCTTCCGTGAGCCTGCCACTCCACTTCTCCCGGATGTCTTCCTTCTGGATCTTCTCCTGCAGCCGGATGATCCCGTGGAGCAGGGCCTCGGGGCGCGGGGGACATCCGGGCACGTACACGTCGACGGGGACGATCTGGTCCACTCCCTTGGTCACCGAATAGGAATCCCAGTAGGGGCCCCCGCAGTTGGAGCAGGAGCCGAACGAGATCACGTACTTCGGGTCGGGCATCTGCTCGTACACGCGCTTCAGGGCCGGGGCCATCTTGTCCGTGAGGGTGCCGGCCACGACCATCAGGTCGGCCTGGCGAGGGCCGTGGGCGATCGGGATCACTCCCAGTCGCATGAAATCGTGCTTGGACGTAGACGTGGCGATGAGCTCGATGGCGCAACAGGCCAGGCCGAAGTTCATCACCCACAACGAATACTTCCGGCCCCAGTTCAGGATGAACTTCACGGGCTGGGGCATCTCCACCTGGTCGAGGATGCTCAAATTGTTCTCCTCCTCGGCACCCCGCCTTCGGCGGGTCGTCGACGAGCCAGGGGGTCCGCAGCTGCCTCGCTGCGCTCGTTGCTGCTACCCCCCTGGACCCCAGTCACGCCCACTGAAGGACCTTCTTCCGATACGCGTAGAGAAGCCCCAGAGCCAGGATGAACACGAAGATGGCCATCTCGACCACAGCCTGGAGGCCGAGGCCCTCGAAGATGGTGGCCCAGGGGAAGAGGAACACGCTCTCCACATCGAAGATCACGAAAAGGAAGGCGTAGATGTAATAGCGGATCTGGGTCTGTGACCAGCCTTCTCCGACCGGATCGATCCCGCACTCGTAGGTGGTGAGCTTCTCCGCCAGTTGCCGCCGGGGGGCCACCAAACGGGCCGCTGTGAATGCCGTGGCCACCAGGCCCAGCCCCGCGATCAGCAGGGCGACCACGATGCCGTAGGACTGGAAGTAGCTCTCCACGCGCTCCTTGGCCTCGAAATAGAGCTTGTGAACGCTTTCTCAAGCCGGATTCTAGCAAGGGCGGATGTGCGCAGGATCGCGGGCGCCCGAAGCGGCAGCCGCGAGGATGGCCGAAGGTCAGGCCCGAGTCCGGCGCTGGTCCTGGGCCTCGAGCCCCGCCCGAAATGCCTTCACGGCGGAGGCAAGGTCCCCATGAGCCAAGTCGAGCTCCCCGAGCTCCCGCCAGCATGAGGCCTCCTGCTGGCGAGCACCCTGCTCCTTGAACGCGGCGGCAGCGGCGCTCAAGGCTTCACCTGCCTCCTCTCGTCGCCCCAGCTCGGACAATGCCCTGCCCTTGAGGTAGTGGCACCGGGCCAGCTCCAGCTCGTCGGCGCCTGCTTCGGCCAGGCCACGCTCCGCCCACTCCAGCGCCTCCCCAGGCCGGTCCCGGAGCATGGCGATGCGTCCTCGCTCTTCATGGATGTAGGCCAGATCCTTGGTGGCCGACTCGACCGACAGGAGGGCTTCGGCCCGGTCCAGGTGATCCTTGGCCTCGTCGACCCGAGGCGGCTCGACCTCGAGACAGATGAAAGCGTAGGCGTTGTGCAGTTTTGCCACGCTGGTCCGGTCGTCCAGCTCCTCCATGAGCACCGTGGCCCGTGTGGCGTAGTCGAGGGCCTCCGACCACCTACGGTTCTCAGCCAGGACGCGGCTGGCGATCCAGTAGGCCTTGGCCCGCAGCTCGAGTGATCCGCCGTGCGAGGCTGCGGCCAGAGCCCGTGTCGCTGCGCGTTCGGCGGCGGTGACGTCCCCTCGCTCGAAGTAGATGGAGACGAGAACGGACTGCAATTCGGCCAGGAGCGAGGGATCCAGCGGTCCCCGGTCCTCTCGCCGGAGGAAGAGCTCGACGAGCTGCGCGGCGTAGTCGATGTCTCCGATGGTTCGGTAGACCTTCGCCAGGCCCGCCACGGCATGGGCTCTGTCCCGCTCGGGGAGGTCACGTTCCAGAGCCTCCTCGTACACGTCGATCGCCTCTGGATAGTGCCCCTGCTGGGCCAGCGCCTCCGCGAGGATCAATTTCCCCTGGTGGACCAGGGGCGAGAGGGCATACTCCTCGGCCTGAGCCCCCACGGAAGCGGCGAGATCCTGGGCGTCCCCGCCCCGGCCCTCGCGGATCGCCACCTTCGCTTCCTGCAGCCGGTACCTGAGCTGCTCCTCGATGTCCTCCGGGACGCCCGTGGCGAGGAAATGGGAGCTGACCCCGAGTTGCTGCGCGAAGAACTCGATGGCTTCGGGGGAAGGGGTTCGCCGCCCCGATTCGATCTGGCTCACGTAGCTCACCGTATATCGCGGCCGGGCCAGGGCCGTCTTGGTGAGGCCAGCCTGAACTCTGAGGTCCCGGATCCGGGCAGCCAGTTCCATGCGGCGCGATTCTACTCCGCCTCGCCGCGGTTTAACAGCAACCTTGACTGCCAGTTAACGTCGGCTGTACCATCCGGCGCGAGGAGAACGATCGAGAGTGGAACACCTGAGAACGAAGCACAAGGAGAGGGGCTCCGAATGAAGAGAGGGTGGGTGTGCATCTTGTCCCTGCTGGCCGTGGCGGCGACCGCCCTCGCCGGGATGGCCGGTTTTCCCTGGCCCAACTAGGAACTCCTTACGGTGTCTCGGGGTGCCCGGGCCGAGATGGAAGGGATCGTGGCGCCTCGGCGCCACGATCCCCTTCTTTTTCCCAACCAGTGACTGAAACAGGCTCCTCGAACGACCCCGCTGAGCCCGGGGCGGAGCTCGATCGTTTTGCCAGCCTTTCCCCTCAGGAACGCCGGCTTCTGAACCTGGTCGCGGACGGCCTCACCGACCGCGAGATCGGCGATCGCCTGGCCATCTCGGAGAAGGCAGCCGGCAAGTACATCGAGGACATGCTGTCAAAGCTGGGATTGGAGACGAGGACACAGGCTGTGCTCTTCGCGATCAACCGTGCCTTCCAGGGTCGCGAACCCCTGACCTCAGACGGTTAAGAGCCTCTCAGGTGGCAGCGCCGCAGCGAACCGCCAGGAACTCCGCGATGTGGACGAGAGCATCGCGGGCCGGGCGGGGGGCGAGGCTGGCGGCGAGTTTGTGAGCCCGTCGGACGCTCCCGGAAACGGCCTCCCGGGCCCGGGCGAGGGACCCGTTCGTTCGCACGAGCTCGAGCGCCCTGGCCAAACGGTCGCCCGACGGCGGACCATCGGACAGAAGTGAGGCGAGCTCGTGGCCGCCCGGTCCGTCCTGCAGCGCGTACAACACCGGCAGGGTGTACACCCCGAGCTTCATGTCCTGGCCGGGTTGCTTGTGCAGCTCTTCCTCACTGGAGATCACATCCATGATGTCGTCGGAGAGCTGAAACGCCAGGCCGAGGGCCAGCCCGAAATCGTCGAGCAACTCGATGGTTTCCGGCGAAGCATCCGAGAGCATCCCACCCAGCCGGCAGGACGTGCCGATCAAAGCGGCCGTTTTCCGGCGGATGACCTCGAGGTAGGCATCCTCGGTTTGATCGACCCGGCCCCAGGACTCGACCTCTCGGATCTGCCCGTCGCACACGGTTGCGATCGTCCGAGCCAGGAGCCTGGTCACCTCGGTCCCGAGCTCGGAGGAGATCTCCGAGGCTCGCGCGAACAGGAAGTCCCCGGTGAGGATGGCCACGTTGTTCCCCCACTTGGCGTTGACGGACGGCCTCCCCCGCCGCGTGTCGGCCTCGTCGATGACGTCGTCGTGATACAGCGTGGCGAGATGAGTCACCTCGATGGCAGTCGCACCCTGGACCAGGCGCGGGTCGGCTGGATCGCCGAACTGCCCCGAGAGCAGGACGAGCATCGGCCGGAACCGCTTCCCCCCGGCCGCCACCAGGTACGAGGCCGTCTCGGTCACGACGTCGGTGTCCGAGCGGACGACCTTCTCGAGCATGGCTTCGACGTCGTTGAGCCGCGCCCTGACCTCCTCCTCCAGGAGAGGGTCGGGAACGTCGAGGCCCCGCGTCTGCGCCCTGGTCATCGGCGTTCGGTCTCGAGCACATCGTCGATGCTACCTGGGCCCGGACATCGCAGCCACGACGGCAGGAGCCCGAGCGGCTCAGCCGGAGGAGGGATAGGCCCGGGGGACATCGCGGCCATCAGAACGTGATCACCGAGGCCGACTTCAGAAACCCGAAGAGCACACCGGGCAGCACACCGAAGAGAAGGGTGAGTGCGGCCGGCACCACCACCCCCACCTGGGCGATCGAGCCGCGCTCCACGGGAGCGGCGTCCGACGGATCCTGCATGTACATGAGGACGATGACCCGGATGTAGAAGAAGGCCGCGATGACCGAGGCGATCACCGCGATCAGGACCAGGGGCCAGTAGCCGGCTTGGACCGCCGCGCTGAACACGGCGACCTTGGCGATGAAGCCGGCGGTCGGAGGGATCCCCGCGAGGGACAGCAGGAACAGGGCCATGGCCACGGCCAGGAACGGGCTCCGCCGGGCCAGTCCCGCGTACGACGAAAGGGAAACGTTCTGCTCGCCCCGGACCGAGACCAGCATGACCACGGCGAACGCTCCCAGGATCATCGTCGCGTACGCGACGAGGTAGAACATGGCTTCATCGATCCCCCGCTGGGCCGCTGTGATCCCCACGAGGATGAAGCCCGCATGGGCGATGGAGGAGTAGGCGAGCATGCGCTTCACGTTGGTCTGCGCGATGGCCAGGATGCTTCCCACCACCATAGTCACGGCGGCCACCCCCCACACGAACGGCCGCCAGTCCCACACCAGCGGACTGAACGCGGTGTTGAACACCCGGAGGAAGGCGCCGAACGCCGCCACCTTCGTGCCCGCCGACATGAAGGCCGTCACACAGGTGGGAGCCCCCTGGTAGGCATCTGGGGTCCACATGTGAAAGGGGACTGCCGCCACCTTGAACCCGAAACCGGTCGCGAGCAGGCCGGCCGCGCCCAGGGCCAGGGCGAGGCCACCGACCTGCCCGGACAGCTTTCCGGCGATCCCCGAGAGATTGGTCGTCCCGGTGGCTCCGTATGCCAGGGCGACGCCGTACAGGAAGAACGCCGAGGAGAACGCCCCCAGCAGGAAATACTTCATCGACGCTTCAGCTGAAGCCAGACGGCGGAAGGAGAACCCGGTCATCAGATACAAGGACAGGGACAGGACCTCAAGGGCCAGGAAGACGACGATGAGGTCGGCTGCCGCTGCGATGAGCGTCATGCCCGCCGTCGCGAACAGCAGCAGCGGGTAATACTCCCCGCGAGACTCGTCTGCGCGATCCAGGTAGTGATAGGACAGCAGCACACCGAGGCCGGCCACGCCCAGCAGAACCAGCCGGATGAACAGCGCGAACCTGTCCGCAGCCACCATCCCCCCGAGCACGGTCGCAGGGTGACCGGGCTCTTCCACCCAGAACCACAGCCAGATCGTGTAACCGGCCGCGGCGGCGATCCCGGCGAGCGAGGCCATGGCCAGCGGGGCATGATTCTCATCCCGCCGAAAGGCGTCCCAGAGCAGCAGCACGAGGGCGGTCCCCACCAGGATGAGCTCGGGGACGACCGGCTCGAATACCAGCGGGATGTGCGACGAGGCAGGTTGCCCCTGGGCCACGACGACCGGCATCTCAGGGCTCCCTCACGAGCTGGCCGAGGTTGGCGGCCGGGCCCGGCGTTTGGGAGCAGACGGGGGCGAGCCGAACGTCCTCCCCATCGGTCGCCGACTCGTTCGTTTCGATGACGCAGGTCGTGGCCTGCCTCGCCGCCGGCTCGATCTTGTCGAGCAGAGGCTGCGGGAACACCCCCAGCAGCAGGATCCCCGCCATGATCGGGACGAGGATGGCGTACTCCAGCCTGGACAGATCGGGGACCAGACGATGTTCCTCGTCGACTACCGGGCCGTGCATCATCCGTTGGTACGCCCACAGCAGGTAGATGGCGGCCAGCACCACGGCGACCACCGCCGCCACCGCGAACGGTTTGCTCACGATGAACGTCCCGAGAAGGACCAGGAACTCCCCGACGAACCCGTTCAAGCCTGGGAGCCCCACCGATGACAGCGCGACGAACAGGAAGACTCCCGCCAGGGCGGGCATGGCTTCAGCCAGCCCCCCCATCCGCCCGAGGTCGCGGGTGTGCGTTCGGTCGTACAGCATGCCCACCAGGAGGAACAGGGCGCCCGTGGACAGCCCGTGGTTCACCATCTGCAGCACGCCTCCGCTCATCCCCTGGAGGGTGAAGGCGAACGTCCCGAGCACGACGAACCCGAGGTGGGACACGCTCGAGTACGCCACCAGTCGCTTCACGTCGGTCTGGATCAGGGCCACGGCTGCCCCATACACGATGCCGATCACCGCCAGTACCATGACGAAGGTCCTGAAGAACTGTGAGGCCTCCGGGAACAACCCCAGATTGAACCGGATCAGGCCGTAGGCCCCGATCTTCAACAGGACGGCCGCCAGGATCAGCGAACCCGCGGTCGGAGCCTCCGTGTGCGCGTCGGGCAGCCAGGTGTGGAGGGGGAACAGCGGGACTTTCACCGCGAAGGCGACCAAGAAGCCCAGGAACAACCAGCGGGCCGTGTTCACCGGCAACACCAGGTGCTGGAGCTGCGTGTAGTCGAAGGTGACCCCTCCGAGGTCGGACCCTGCCCGGAAGTACAGGAAGAGGATCGACACGAGGAGGAACGCCGACCCCGCCATCGTGAACAGGAAGAACTTCACGGCCGCGTAGACCCGTCGCTCGCTCCCCCACCCTCCGATGATCAGGTACATGGGGAACAGCAACGCCTCGAAGAACAGGAAGAACAACAGCAGATCCAGGGCGACGAACGATCCGATCATCGCCGTCTCCAGGACCAGGAAGGCGATCATGTAGTACTTGACCTGCCTGTTGATCCGCCACGAGACGAGGACGGCAGCGGGCATGAGAAACGCCGTCATGAGGACCATGAACAGGCTGATGCCGTCGATGCCGAGGATGTACTGGAAGTTGAGCGGACCGACCCAGATGGCCCGTTCCACCAGCTGGAACCCGCCCTGTCCCGGATAGGCCGCCAGCATGCCCAACGAGAGGGCGAACGTGGCCACGCTGACCACCAGGGCCCACAGGCGGTGAACGGCGAACGCGCTCGACGGGATCATCGCCGCGATGACCGCCCCGGCCAGGGGGGCGAACGTCACCACGGAGAGCCACGGGAAGGTGCCGGAATCGGCGATCATCAGAACCTCCCCGTCAGATACAGGAGGATGACGACCGCTCCCAGCAGGAGCGCCAGGGCGTAGTTCCTCACGAACCCGGTCTGGATCCGGCGTCCGGCCGCGGCGGCGTTGCCGAACAGGCGGCCGATCCCGTTCGCCGCCCCGTCGACGATCCTCTTGTCGATCACGTACGCGGCGAACGCGGAGCCGAGCTTGGCCGGCCCGACGACCGCGCCACCGTAGAAGTCGTTGACGTAGAACCCTCGTTGGAGCGTCCTCTTGGCCCCGCCGAAGCGAACCCGCAGGGCCTGCCAATCGATCCGACCGGACAGATAGACGAACCACGCGAGGGCGATCCCGATCATCGCGACGACGACCGAGACGATGGCGAGAACGAGCTCCGATGGCCCCACGTGGGCCTCCACGGTCGGCCCGACCACCGGCGCCAGGAACGTCGGGAGCCACCCAGTGGTGGCCGAGAGGCTCAGCACCCCAGCGAACGCCGCTCCTACCGCCAGCATGACCAGCACCGTTCGCATCCGGAGCGGCGGGTCGTGCGGATGCCCCTCGTAGCGAGGGCGGCCGAGGAAGGCGAGGAACGTGGCCCTGCTCGCGTAGACCGCCGTGAGCAACGAGCCGAACAGGGCCGCGTACCAGAGCCCCACCTTCCCGGCCTGGCTCGCCGAGGCCACCACTTGATCCTTGGCGAAGAATCCTGAAAGCGGCGGAATCCCGGCCATCGCCAGCCATGCGACCATCCAGGTGTAGGCCGTGACGGGCATCACCCGCCGGAGGGCGCCCATCTTCATGAGGTCCGTCTCGTCGTTCGACAGACCGTGCATCACGCTCCCGGCACCGAGGAACAGGAGCGCCTTGAAGAACGCGTGGGCCACCAGCAAGAAGATGGCGGCGGAGTACGCCTGCATCCCGGCGCCGAAGAACATGAACCCCAGCTGACTGATCGTGGAGTAAGCCAGCATCCTCTTGATGTCGTCCTGGCCGATCGCCGAGAACCCCGCGTAAATGGCCGTGACGATCCCCACGACGGCCACGACGGTCAGCGCGACGGTCGATGCCTCGAAGATGGGGTGCGCCCGGACCACCAGATAGACCCCGGCGGTGACCATGGTTGCGGCGTGGATCAGGGCGGACACTGGGGTCGGTCCTTCCATCGCATCCGGGAGCCAGACGTGCAACGGCAGCTGGGCCGACTTCCCCACGGCCCCTGCGAACAGGAGCAACGCCATGACCGTCGCCGTTCCGGCAGCCAGCCCCTCCGCCCCCTTGAACACTGCGTCGAAGTCCAGCGAGTGGAACGTCAGCCAGATCAGCAGGATGCCGATGAGGAAGGCCGAGTCGCCGATACGGGTGGTGATGAACGCCTTCTTCGCCGCGTCGGCCGCGACCTTGCGCTCGAACCAGAAACCGATCAGCAGATACGAGCACAGGCCGACGCCCTCCCACCCGAGATACAGCAGGAGGAAGTTGTCTGCCAGGACCAGGACGAGCATGAAGAAGACGAACAGGTTCATGTAGGCGAAGAAGCGCGAGTACCGCGGATCGTCGTGCATGTATTCGATCGAATAAAGGTGGATCAACGCCCCGACCCCGGTGACCGTGAGGGCCATCACGATCGACAGCGGATCGACGCGGAACTGCACGGCCACATGGAACGAGCCGACCGCGAACCAGTCGAACACCCTCACCTGAGTGAGCCGCTCGGTCGATGGCTGCGAGATCATGTCGACGAAGGTCACCACCGCCACGACGAAAGCCGCGGCGACCAGGAGAGACGCCAACCAGCCGGAGGAGCTGCCTCGCCAACGCCGTCCCGTGAGGAGCAGGACGGCCGCCCCCGCCAGGGGCAGGGCCGGGATCAGTGGGGCCAGCTTCACTCCCTCAACCCCTGAGGAGCCGGGCGTCGTCGACGTCCGCCGACCGAGCCTTGCGATACAGGGAGACGATGATCGCGAGTCCCACCACGACCTCGGCGGCCGCCACGACCATGGAGAAGAACGCCAGCACCTGCCCGGTCAGGTTGCCCTGCTGTCTGGCGAACGCGACCAGGGTCAGGTTCACCGCGTTCAGCTGAAGCTCGACCGACATGAAGATGACCAGGGCGTTGCGCCGGACCAGAACGCCGATCGTTCCGATGGTGAACAGCACGGCCGAGAGGAGCAGGAAGTAGGAGATCGGCGTCCTCACGGGGCCACCTCCTCACGCATTTCCTCGGGCATAGCCGGGGGTTCTGGCGGCGCCACGTCGATGGTCTCCTCCTCGAAGACCCGGCGGCGACCATGGAGCATGGCTCCGATCGCCGCGACGATCAGCAGCACCGATGTGACCTCGAAGGGAAAGAAGTATTGGTTGAACAGCACCCGGGCCAGTGCTTGGGTGTTGCCGCCCCTGTTCACCGCGGCCAGGTCAGGAAGCTGCTCGCGGGCGAACCCGATACCCAGCCAAACCGCCACGGAGACCTCGATCACGAGCGTGGCACCGAGGAGGACCGCCAGCCAGCGTTGTCCCTTCAGCCGCTCCGTCAGGGGAACCGGCGAGTCCACGCCGAGCAGCATGATCACGAACAGGAACAGGACCATGATGGCTCCGGCGTACACGATGATCTGGACCACGAACAGGAAGGGCGACCCCAGCGTCAGGAAGAAGACGGCCAGGGTGAAGAAGCTGACGATCAGGAACAGGGCCGAATGCACGGCGTTCCGGGCGAGCACCATGGCGATGGCGGCCAGGACCGATATGGGAGCCATCACCCAGAAGACGATCCAGTCGCCCACGGAATCAGCGCCCCTGCTCGGCCCCGGGGGCGGTCCCGAGGGGAAGAGGCAATTCCAGAAGCTGCCATTTCTCGTAGATGGCGTCTTCACGGGTCTCGAACGCCAGCTCGAAGTTGTTGGTCAATGTCAGCGCTCGCGTGGGGCAGGCCTCCACGCACAGACCGCACATGATGCAGCGCAGATAGTTGATCTGGTACACCTTCGCGTACCGCTCTCCGGCCGAGACCCGGTTCTCCTCCGTGTTGTCAGCGCCCTCGACATAGATCGCGTCGGCCGGGCATGCCCAGGCACACAGCTCGCACCCGATGCATTTCTCCAGTCCGTTCTCGTGCCGGTTGAGGAGATGGCGGCCGATGTGGGACCTGGGCGGGAGCGAAGGGATCTCCTTCGGGTACTGCTTGGTCACGTCCCTCCGGAAGATCTGACGGAAGGTGACCGATAGTCCCCGGGCGATCCCCACCGCTGACTCCCACACGGCCCGAAGCACACCGATCTCCGACTGAGTCGAAGGGCCGCGCTCGGGGGTCGCACTGCTCATCTCGCTCCGTCCTCCGAGGCCGCCACCCGTTCGGCGGATCCGCGCGGCTGACTCGCGAACAGCGGAAGCAAAAGCACGATCACGAGGACGGTCCCGGCCGCGATGATGGCGGCGGCTCGGGCGTCCGAGTACACGTTCGGCAGCTCGATCGCCGCTGCGGTGATCAGGATCCACAGCAGGGCGATGGGGATCAGGAACTTCCACCCGAAGTTCATCAACCGGTCGTACCGGAACCTGGGGACGGTCGCCCGGATCCAGATGAGACAGAAGACGACCGCGTACAGCTTGACCAGGAACCACACCAGCGGCCACAGCCACGGCACGACGTCGAACTGCGGCCCGTGCCACCCGCCCAGGAACAGCGTCACTCCGACCGCGGAGATGGTTATGGTGTGCATGTACTCGGCCAGGAAGAACATGGCGAACTTGATCCCCGAGTATTCGGTGTGATACCCGGCGACCAGCTCCGTCTCCGCCTCCGGCAGGTCGAACGGGGGCCGGTTGGTCTCGGCCAACGCCGCGATCATGTAGATCAGGAACGCCGGAAGCTGGAGAAAGAGGTTCCACTTCGGAAGCCACTCGAGCCCGGTCGCCCCGAAGTGCCTGGCCTGCACGGCCACGACGCCGCTCATCGAGAGCGTCCCGCTGTACAGGAGCACGGCGACCAATCCCAACCCCATGCCGACCTCGTAGGAGATCATCTGCGCGCTCGAGCGGATGGAGCCCAGGAGTGGATAATTCGAGCCGCTCGACCACCCCGCCAGCACCACCCCGTACACGGCCACCGACGCCATCGCCAGGATCCACAGGATCCCCACGTTGAGGTCGCTGATCTGGAATGGGACGAACCGGTCGAAGATGACCACGCCGGCGCCGAAAGGGATCACGGCGAAGGCGAGCATGGCCGGGATCATCGAGGCCAGCGGGGCGAGGACGTACACGGGCCGGTCCGCGGTGGTTGGGGTGATGCCCTCCTTGAAGAAGAGCTTCGCTCCATCGGCCAGCGTGATCAGGATGCCGAACGGACCGGCCCGGTTGGGCCCGATCCGCACCTGCATGTCGGCCACCACCTTGCGCTCCAGCCAGATCACCAGCATGACCGCCACCAGCAGCACCGCGAACAGGATCACCACCCTGGCCACGAGGAGGATCCATCCCACCCAGTCGATGCTCGAGAGCAGGGTCATGAAGCCACCTCCTCCCGAGCCTGGACCGGTTCAATGGAGGCCTTCGTGATCAGGCTCCCGGAGAGGATCGTGTTCGCCGCGAACCCAGGCTGGTTGTAGGGGACGAAGACCGATCCCTCGACGACTCCATCGGTGACCCGGGCCGGAAGTGCCGCCTCGCCCGCCTGTGTGCGGATGCGCGCCGGCTCTCCATCGACGAGGCCCAGCCGTTCCGCGTCGGCGGGATGAACCTCCACGAACGGCTGCTCTTCGAGCGCTTCCTTCAGCGCGGCTGCGCCCTCGGAGAGCCGCCCTTCGTCGACCAGGAGCGGATACGAGAACAGAACGAGCTCTCCGGCCTGCCCCTCGAGCTGATCCGGTGCTTCCGGCGGGGAGCCGCCGGAGGCCCCCGCGAGCGGAGTGCGAGCGAGCTGCCCTTCCGGACGTCGAGCGGAGCGAGCACGCGGATCACTTGCGCGAGTCGAGCCGAAGCGAGCGGGGTCGGCGGCGACCTCCCCCCCCAGTAGCGTCGCCATTTCATGATGCAAGGCGTCGAAGGAGTGGAACCCCATGTCCGCACCCATGACCTCGGAGAGCTCCTGGAAGATCTCCCACTCGGACCGGGCGAGCCCTGACGGAGGACGAAGGGGACGGAGTCGCTGGGCTCTCCCCTCCCAGTCCGTGTAGTGCCCGTCCTTCTCCAGATATGGGGCTGCGGGGAGCATGGCATCGGCGTAGATCGCGAGCTCGTCCCCGGCGATGTCCACGACCACCTTGTAGCGAACATTCTCCAT
Source organism: Actinomycetota bacterium (assembly GCA_046726275.1). Classification (GTDB taxonomy): domain Bacteria; phylum Actinomycetota; class UBA4738; order UBA4738; family UBA4738; genus DASXTW01. Next base: position 12,082 of record JBKPAF010000016.1, on the reverse strand, counting down.
CGCCCTCCGGGCGAGCGATGCGTCGGGAAAGTCCCGAAGAGGATCGACTCCGACCAGGAACAGGACGTCGATCTCTCGGGAGGCCGCGGCGCTCAGGATCTCGGCCGCGTTGCGCCCTGGCGCGGACGAAAGCCCTGCACCCCAGATGCTCTCGACAAAGGTTCTGTGCTCGTCGTCTGCCACCGATCGCCCGCCCGGAAGGAGAGCGGGATGCAACCCCGCGCGCAGAGCGCCTCGGTCGCCTGCGCGACGGCACAGAAGCGCGAGCTTCCCCCCGAACTCGGCGGCCACCGACGCCACGGCAGCGACGGCGCCCGGCGAGTCCACGACTCGTGGACCGGCCAGCATCACCGACTCCGGCCCGGCCGCCTCCAGCGCCGCGCGGAGGTCGGACAAAATGGAGCCACTGGCGGCCCCCGAGATCCCCTTCACCACCTCGGCCTCTTCGCCGGGAAGGCAGGGCACGTGCGTCGCTACGTCCCAGAGTCGGGTTCGTCGGGAGTGGACCACGAACACCTTCCCCCCGTGTGCGGCGGCCTTCCGGATCCGAAGGTGCAGGATGGGAAGCTCGTTCTCGGCATCAAGGCCGACGATCAGGATTGCTTTCGCCGACTCCACGTCCCCGTAGGTCACCGGCCTCCCGGCCGCCTGAGCGGCCTCGACGGGCCAGGCGCCGCGATCCCCGAACCCGCTCGTCCGGTGATCGACGTCGTTGGTTCGAAGGACGGTCCGGGCGAGCTTGGAGAGAGCGAACGCATCCTCGTCCGAGAGTCGTCCTCCTGCAAGGAGGGCCACGGAGGCGCCCCGGCACCACCCGGCCACGACGGACAGGGCCTCCCCGAACGAGACCGGCTCGAGGCCCCGTTCGCGGATCAAGGGCGTGAGGAGACGGGTGGGACCGTCCGGGAATTGGAAGGCGAACCTCCCCTTGTCGCACAACCACGCCTCGTTGACGTCGGCGTTGTCCCGGGCCAGATGGCGAACGACCTTTCCTCGACGTTGGTCGACGCGGAGATTGCATCCGCAGGCGCAGTGGGGACAGATCGAGTCACCTGACCTGATGTCGAACGGTCTGGCCGCGAACCGGTAGGTCCTCGCGGTGAGAGCCCCAACGGGGCAGATCTGGATCGTGTTGCCGGAGAAGGGACTTCGGAAATCCTCGCCTGGAGCGATCGAGACCTGCTCCGCGCCTCCCCGGTCGAACAGCTCGATGAATCGATCCCCGGAGATCTGGTCGCAGAACCGGGTGCATCGGGCGCAGAGAACGCATCGCTCGCGATCCAGGGCGACCAACGCGGAAAGGGGAACGGGCTTCCGGTAGGTTCGCTTGGCCTCCCGGTACCGGCTCTCTCCCGGACCGAACGCCAGGGCCTGATCCTGGAGGGGGCACTCCCCTCCGCGATCGCAGACGGGGCAGTCGAGCGGATGGTTGATCAGGAGGAACTCCAGGACCGAGACCTGGGCCTTCCTGACCTCCTCGTCCGTGTACTGGGTGAAGACCTTCATCCCGTCGGCGACGGGTGTGGAACACGAGGTCATCAGCTTGCGCTGGCCTTCGACCTTCACGTAGCACTGCCGGCACGCCGCCACGGGCTCGAGCAGGGGATGGTCGCAGAAACGGGGGATCTCGATGCCCAGCTCCTCCGCCGCTCGAATGATCAGCATCCCCTTCGGGACCGTGACCTCTTTCCCGTCGATGGTGAGCGTGACCAGGTCACGTTCCTCGCTCATCCGAGCACCTCGCCCAGCTCGATCTCCCGACCCTCGGGCAGCGTCTGCGCGAGACCTCCGGTGGTGCCGCCCGAACGACCGGTCGCGGCGCGCAGGACCGGGCGTCCCTCTCTGAGCGGACACCGGCCCTGCGTCACGTGCTCCTCGTACTCCTCACGGAAGTACTTGATCGATGAGTCGAGTGGGGACACCGCCCCGTCCGCCAGAGCGCAGAACGCCTTGAACAGCATGTTGCCGGCCACGTCCTTGATCAGGTCGATGTCCTCCATCTGTCCGTAGCCCTGCTCGATCCGCCGGAGGACCCGGGTGACCCACCAGGTCCCCTCGCGGCACGGCGTGCACTTGCCGCAGGACTCGTGGGCATAGAACTGGCTGAATCGCAGCGTCGCGTCCACGATGCAGTCCGACTCGTCCAGCACGATCATCGCCTTGGTCCCGAGCAAGGAGCCGACGGCCGCGACCTCGTCGAAGCCCATCTGCACGTCGAGGTGTTCGGCGGTCAGGTAGGGCGTGGACGACCCTCCTGGGGTCCATGCCTTGAGCCGCTTCCCGTCCCTGATACCGCCCGCGTACTCGTCGATCAGCTCACGAGCAGTGGTCCCCATGGGGGCCTCGTAGTTGCCCGGCCGTTTCACCTTGCCCGAGATCGAGAAGATGCCGGGGCCCGTCGATTTCTCGGTCCCGATGGAGGCGAACCACTGCGCACCCCGGTCGATGATGTGGGGCACGCACGACAAGGTCTCGACGTTGTTGATGACGGTTGGGCTCTTGTACAGCCCCTCGACCGCGGGAAAGGGTGGCCGGAGGCGGGGCTGGCCCCGGTAGCCCTCCAGCGACTCGAGGAGCGCCGTCTCCTCTCCGCAGATGTAGGCGCCGGCGCCACGGTGGACCACCAGCTCTACATCGAAATCGCTGCCCGCGATCCCTTTGCCGAGAAACCCATGATCGTACGCCTCGGCAACCGCCCGCTCCAGGACGATGCCCGGCCACACGAACTCGCCGCGGGCATACACGAAGATCGCGTGGCACCGAACCGCGTAGGCGCAGATGATCGCCCCCTCGATCAGCTGGTGGGGATCACGCTCCACGAGCTCGCGATTGTTGAATGTTCCGGGCTCGCTCTCGTCGAAGTTCACGACGACGTACACGGGCTTACCGGTGTCCTGTGGGATGAACGACCACTTGACCCCGGTAGGGAAGCCGGCGCCTCCCCTGCCACGGAGCCCGGACGCCTTGACCTCCTCGATAACGGCCTCGGGCGTCATCGCGAGCGCCTTCTTCAGCGCCTCATACCCACCGGTTTCGAGATACCGGTCGATGCGGACAGCCTCGGCGTCCGGCCACCGGGCGGTGAGCACCGGCGCGAACTCACCCACCGCCTGCTCCCCCGGCAAGGGTCCTGGAGATCTCGCGAAGCTCCCCCGGCACTCCTCCGCGCGCCGCTTCCGGAACCTTTCCGTCCCGGATCGACGCGATCATCTGCTCCAGCCGATCCTCGGTGACCTTGTCGTAGTACACGTAGTTCACGGCGAGGACGGGGGCCTTGTCGCATGCCGCGAGGCACTCTTCCTCCTCCAACGTGAAGAGCCCGTCCTCGGTGACGCTCTCGACCATGTCGCCCAGCAGCTCGTAGGCGCGGTCGTAGAGCCTGCGCCCGCCCACCAGCGCGCACGAGGGATTGGTGCATATCGAGATCACGTACTTCCCGCACGGGTGCAGCTTGAGCATCGTGTAGAACGTGGCCACGGCCTCCACCTCGGCCGTGGTCAAGCCGAGGATCTCCGCCACCTCTCGCATGCCCTGGCGAGGGACCCAGCCGACTTCCGACTGGACGAGATACAGCAGGGGGATCAGCGCCGAGCGCCTGGTCGGATAGCGGGCCACGATCCGATCAGCCGCCGCCCTCGACTCGTCGGACAGCACCGGACTCTCGACGTCCAGCTTCATCTGTCGGCGTCCCCCATGACCGGGTCGATGCTGGCGACCGCGGCGATCAAGTCGGCGATCAGGCTGCCCTGGATCAGTCGTGGGACGGCTTGCAGGTTGACGAAGCTGGGCCCCCGGATGTGCACGCGGTAGGGCCGGGTCCCACCGTTCGACACCACGTAGTACCCCAGCTCGCCACGCGGCGACTCGACGGCCTGGTAGACCTCGCCGGCGGGGACCCGGAAGCCCTGGGTCACGATCTTGAAGTGATTGATCAGGGCCTCCATCGATTCCTCCATGATGTGCTTCACGTACTGCTCGGAGTTGCCGATGCCGTCGGGCCCGACCGACAGCTGGGCGGGCCAGCGGAGCTTGGGATCCTCGATCATCACCGGACCCGGCTCCAGTCGATCAAGGCACTGCTCGACGATCCGGAGGGACTGCCGCATCTCCTCGACCCGGACCTCGTACCGCGCGAACACGTCGCTATCCGTCCGGATCGGAACGTCGAAGTCGTACGTCTCGTAACCGGAGTACGGGAGCGTCTTGCGGAGGTCCCAGGGGACGCCGGCGGCCCGAAGCATCGGGCCGGTGACGCCGTGGGCAAGGAGGTCCTCGGCCGACATGGTCCCGATTCCGACCGTGCGCTGCCGCCAGATCGGATTGCCGGTCAGCAGGTCCTCGTACTCGCCGATCCGTCCGGGCATGAGTGCGAGGAAGGCTCGGATCCGATCCTCCGCCCCGGGAGGAAGGTCCATGACCAGGCCGCCCACCCGGATGTACGCATGGTTCATCCGCAGTCCGGTGATCATCTCGAAGATCCGCAGGATCTCCTCGCGCTCGCGGAAACCGTAGAGCATCATCGAGATGGCTCCGAGCTCCAGCCCAGTAGTGGCCAACCAGACCAGGTGACTGGCGATCCGATTGAGCTCGCAGACCATGACCCGGATCACCTGGGCTCGAGGCGGGGCCTCCACGCCGATCAGCCGTTCGACCGCCAGGCAGTACCCCAGCTCGTTGAAGAACGGCGACAGATAGTCAGCCCGGGTGACGAACGTGACGCCCTGCTGCCACGTCCGGTACTCGGTGTTCTTCTCGATCCCCGTGTGCAGGTAGCCGAGGACCGGCCGGCAGGACACTACGTACTCTCCGTCGAGCTCCAGGACCAGTCGGAGCACCCCGTGGGTCGAGGGGTGCTGCGGGCCCATGTTGATGATCATGGTTTCCTCGGTGAGCTCCCCGGCGGGCTGAAGGGTCGTCCCGGGCGCCCCCTGCATCGGCGCACCCGAGATCTCGGGCAGACCGTCCCTCGAAGCCGCCTCGCCCACCGCTAGACACCCCTCTGATCGGGCGGAGGTATGAACGCTCCCTTGAACTGGGTGTTGACCCCCGCCAGCGGCTGGTCCTTGCGCAGGGGATGACCGACCCAGTCCTCCGGCATCTCGATCCGGCGAAGGTCCGGATGCCCGTCGAAAACGATCCCGAAGAAGTCATAGACCTCTCGCTCCAGCCAGTTCGCGGCCGGGTACACCGAGGTCGCCGAAGGCACGTGCGGAGGATCGGGTTCGGGCGGCAGTCCGACCTTCACACGGAGCTGCGAGCGATGGCTCATCGACACCAACTGGTACGCGAGCCAGAAGCGCGGATCCATTCCCGGCCAGTCGGAGGCCGCCACGTCGGAGAGGAACTCGAACGCCAGCTCTTCCTCATCCCTGAGATAGGCCAAGGTGTCCACGAGGTCGTCCGGGGCCACCGTCACCGTGACCTCTCCCCGCGCCAGCAGTGTCTCGGGGAAACGCGTTCGAAGTCGCTCGGCGAGGTCGGTCACGTCCATCACTTGATGCGCGCTTCCCGCTGCACCTTGTCGTGCAGCCGCAGGATCCCGTACATGAGCATCTCCGGGCGAGGCGGACATCCGGGCACGTAGATGTCCACGGGCACGATGGTGTCGACTCCCTGAATCAAGCCGTAGTTGTTGAACATCCCTCCCGTGGACGCGCACACCCCCATGGAGATGACCCACTTCGGTTCTGGCATCTGGTCGTAGATGCGCCTGAGGACGGGGCCCATCTTCTGGGAGACCCTGCCGGCCACGATCATGAGATCGGCCTGCCGGGGGGACGCTCGGAAGATCTCCATCCCCCATCGGGAGAGGTCGTAGTCGGCCGCGCCCGTCGCCATCATCTCGATCGCACAGCACGCCAGGCCGAACGTGGCGGGCCACATGGAGTTCTTCCGGGCCCAGGCCAGCGCCTTCCCGACGGTGGTCAACAGGATGCCCCGCTGGACCTCGTCCTCGACGTCGGCCTCGGCTTGCCCGGTGTGCACCCCGGCGATGCGCTGGACGGGCATCCCTCAGGCCTTCCCCACTTCGGAGTCGACGGTCGGCCGAGAGGAGGACTCTTCCGGCGCCCGGGCCGGACGGTCTCCCGGGCCGCGCTCCACCCACGAGGGAAGCCCTCCAGCGGCCGTCGTGGGCGGACGGCGCTGCTGTGGGCCTTCCCATTCGAGGCCGCCCTTCTGCCAGACATAGAGGTAGGCCACGAAGACCAACCCGATGAACACGACCATCTCCACCAGTCCGAACAGCCCCAATTGCCTGAAGGCCACGGCCCACGGGAACAGGAAGATAGTCTCGATGTCGAAGATGATGAAGAGCATCGCCACCACGTAGAACTTCACCGGGAAGCGCTCGGACTTGGGCAGTCGCACCGGCTCGATGCCAGACTCGTAGGGAGCGACCTTGGCGGGCACGTGCTTCGCCGGTCTGAGCAGGGCGGAAGCCACCAGGGACAGCACGGCGAACGCCCCGGCCACGATGGCCAGGACGACGATCGGGGCGTAACCCGTCGTCACGCAGTGCCCCTATCGTTCCGGAGCCAGCGACACCATGGCATGCATGAGCTTGTCCTTCTTGCCCCCATGCTTTCCGTCCGTGAGGTTGGCCATGAACGTGAGCGCGAACCGCATCATGGCGGCGCGGGGGAAGCCGTACTTCACCGCGAGGTGCATGAATCGCGGATTGCCGATCATCCGAACCCACTGGTTCCCGATGAAGAAGTACTTCGCATAGCGCTGGCGGAGCAGTGTCGGATACATGTGGGCGATAGCCGGTCGGTCGCGGGCGAGAGCGTCGGAGATGAGCTCGGCCGCAAGCTCCCCGGTCTCGATCGCGTAGGCGATGCCCTCACCGTTGAACGGGTTCGTCAGTCCACCGGCGTCTCCGACCAGGAGCAGTCCGGGGACGGCCAGCGGCTGCCGGTTCATTCCCATCGGGATGGGCCCGGACAGGACAGGGCCCACCGCGTGGTCCTCATCGATGCCCCACTCGGGTGGCAGATCGGCCGTGAACAGGTCGAGGAGCCTTCGTGCCGAGAACTCCTTGAACCGCTGGAACGTGTTGAGGAGGCCCGCGCCGACGTTCACCACGCCGTCGCCGAGCGGGAAGATCCACCCGTATCCCGCCATGACTCCGCCCGTCGGCTCATCGCGCAGGTTGACGAAGGCTTCGAGGACCGGCTCCTGGGGACGAGGGACGCGGTAGTAGCGACGGGCCGCAATCCCCATCGGTCGGCTGTGGTCGCGAACCACGCCGGCCTGTCCGGCGAACCGGCTGGAGGCCCCATCGGCGGCGACCACGAACCTGGCCCGGACCTCCTGCTTCCGCCCGTCCTCCTGGAGGACCCCGCCGGTCACCCAACCCCCGGTGAGGATCGGTGAGGAAACCTCCGTCCCCTGGACGAACCTGGCTCCGGCCTTCACGGCCCGCTCGGCCAGGAGGTTGTCCAGGTCGAAACGGGTCCGAACGACCCCGAGGCGGGGGAAGCTCTCGAGCTTGGGCCAGGGGACGTCGACCACGACCCCGTCCACGCCGTAGGCCCGCAGCTTGTCCACCCTGGTGAACCCAGGCTCGGTCGGGTCGACGCCCATCCGCTCCAGGCCTCGGACACCGCGAGGCGTCAGGCCGTCGCCGCACACCTTCTCCCGAGGGAAGACGGCCTTGTCCACCATGAGCACGTCGACGCCGTGCCTGGCCAGGTGATACGCGGTCGAAGACCCTCCCGGCCCCGCTCCGACAACGAGCACGTCAGTGTCGATCGTTGGCGCCGTTCGCCTTCCCCTGCCTCGGCCCGGCCGACCTGGTCCCGGGCGGTCCGTCTACGGGTTCGATGCCGGGTCCGGGACGGCCGCGGTGCCGCTTCCGGACTTTGTGAAGCGATTCACAAGTGCCATCGTAGGGCGGGCCCGGTGCCGCAGCAAACGCGATCGCTCACTCACCCGGCTGAAGGGCGTGGATCCAGGAGGCAAGCCTATCCGGACGCACGCGGAGCATGACCGGCTCCTGGATCTGCTCCGTGTAGGCGGCGAATCCGTAGCCCGCCAGCTCGCCCCGGTACTTCTCGAACCACGCCGAGAGGGCCTTCCTGGCTGATGGATCGTCCGGCGGAAGCATCTCGGCCTTCCCCCTCACGACGACGCCGGCCTGCTCCGTCCAGGCCAGTCCCCGGTCGAACTGGAGCGCCACCCGCGGGTCGCGGGAGAGGTTGCGCCATACAGTGCTCTCCCGCCGGCACGAGACATACACGGCATCCTCGAGCCACACGAACCAGAGGGGAACGACGTGGGGCGCCCCGTCGGGGAGCAACGAACCGGTATGCACGACGCGGCACTCCCGGAACGTCCTGCGGGCCTCCGCCGGATTCATCGACCACCAGTCTGTCGGTGGGGCCCTCTACCATGCAGCCCCACGGTGAGGCACGCACCGGCGACCTCGTTCTTCGTCATCGTGGCCGGGCTCGTTCTGGTCGGCGTTCTCGGATGGATCCGGACCGGGGCAACCCGCCGCGGCACGGTGCCGAAGGGCCGGGGTCCACCCGAGACGGCCTGCTCGACCTCGAGAGCGACATATCTCGCGGCGCTGGCCGGCGTGGCGGCGATGGCCTGGGGCGCCGTCGCCGTGGGGGAGAACCGGATCGAGGGCACGGTGCTCTTCGCGGCCGGGCTGTTCATCGCGGTGGCCGGATGGGCGGCCAGGGTCACCGGCTTCCGGGCCGACGGCCGTGGGGTGGTCATCCTGTTCGCTCGCCGGCCAAGGTTCCGCGTTTCCTGGTCGGAGCTTTCCACGTTGAGAGCCCCCGCAGCGCCCCTGGGCGGATGGAGGCTGGGGGACATCAGGGGCGCCAAGACCACGCTGATGCCGTCGGATCTGTTCGGCCACGAACAGCTGCTGGAGATGATCATCGCTCGCTCCGATCTGAGGTTCGACGGCCGTACGTGGAGGCGCCAGGCGAGGGGCAGCGCCGGGGGTCGCAACCGATCCGAGATCAGCCCCCGGTGACCGTGAGGGTTCCGGTCATGGTGGGGTGGACGTCGCAGTGGAAGAAGTAGGTTCCCGGCGGCGGGGCCTCGAACGTGTAATCCGCACTTGCGGGCCCCGTGACGAGGTCGCCTCTGAACAGCAGCGGTGCGGTGGCCTCGGACCCCTGGAATACGGCGATGTTGTGCTGCGTTCCGGCGTCGCTGTTGACGAAGTGGATCGTGACGTTGCCCCCCGACGGACTCGCCGACAGCTCGGGCTGGAGGAACTTGTTCCCCTTGGCTTCCTCCGTCGGAGCGGCGGCCTCTCCCCCACCACCCCCTCCCGCCCGGACCGTCGCGGTGCCGGTCATCGTCGTCGGGTGGACGTCGCAGTGAAAGAAGTAGCTGCCGGGCTTGGTCGGAGCCGTGAACGTGTAGGTGACCGTGGTCGGTCCGGTGGTCAGCGATCCCTGGAAGACGGGAGGAGCCGTCACGTCGGCCCCCCCGAACAGCGCGAAGTTGTGCTGGGTTCCGGCGTCCTCGTTCTTGAACGTCATCCGGATCTCCGCCCCGGCCGCGAAGGTCAACTCCTCCTGCGTGAACTTGATGCCCTTGGCTTCCAGCGTGACCGCTTCCGTCTCCGGCTTCTCGCCACCGGCCGCCTCTTCCCCCCCGCGGTCGCCGAGCGCCGCCGCCGCGACCGCCCCCCCCGCGATCAACACCGCCGCCCCGATAAGCAGGAAGGGGAAGGCTGCCGGACGCCTCCGGACCCTCGTGCCGTAGGCGATCAGCGCCGCCCCGATCAGGATGTTCAGGGCCATCAGGAGGGCGATCGCGGTGGCCCGGTCCTTGTCCACGGCCAGCAGGATCCGGGAAAAGCTCCACACCAATACCCCCGCGAACAACACGGCGAGCAGCGGGTACGCGAAGCCAGGCAGTCGAGGGCCCTGGCCCGGCTCCTCCTCCTGATCCTCGTGAACGGCCGGTTCCCGGGTTCGAGTGGGGTCGCTCACAGCGCCGTCATCTCCGGCCCCGGGACATCTCGGCCCGGATGTCCTTCTCGACGTCGCGCCATTGCAGCTCGTCCCAACCCCCGTGTTGCTCGACCAAGTACCACTTGAAGAAGAGGACAACGATCACGGACCACAGGATGAGCCCGCCCACCAACTTCATGATCAGACCCGCGATCGTCTGGTCCGTGACGGCCGACCAGCCCCAGATCCGGGGTGCCTGCTCATAGAACGCGTACAGGGGCTTGCTCCCGAACGTAAGGAACGACGCCGGGACGGTCGGAACGATGGATTGCAGGAACAGGTACAGCATCCGCCCGGGGTAGGAGAGGGTCGGCATCTCCGGGAGCGGACTGATCACGGGCCACCACATCAGCGTCGCCGTGCCGAACAGCGCGACGTGCCCGACAAGATGCAGAGGATGGTGCTCGAGCATCGCGTTCACGACGGGCGGCCAGTGCGTGACCACGATCACCCCGTTGAACAGGACCAACGCGATGAGCGGGCGGGTGAGCTGGCGCAGGACCGCGTACACCGGCCGGGGGGAGATGATCCTCCGGAGGAGCCACGCGGGCAGCCCGAGGAGCAGCATGGGCGGGGCCACCAGAGAGATCAGCGTGTGCTGGATCATGTGGACGCTGAAGAGGTAATGCTCCGAGAGGTCGTGGATCGGCCACTCGGACGCGACGAGGATCACCGCGGCCCCGCTGGTGAACCAGATGAGCTGACGGCGGCTTGCCGGTGGTTCGCCGGGAGGGAGGACCCGGGGGCCAAGTCGAAGTACGGCCCACAGGTAGGCGCCCTCCAGGACCAGCACGACCGACAACACGTCGAGGTGGACGTTAAGGGGAGGCAGGTCCATGCCCGCTACCCGTGCTCCGCGGACGGTCGGCCCGCGACTTCGGGTGTCGCGCCCGCTCTCTCCCGCATGGAGCGAACGGCCCACAGGATCGACAGAACCACCAGGAATGCCGCGATACCCAGGAGCCACGGAGCGTTGATCGCCCCGAAGATCACCAGGACGATGACGTACACGGTGATGGCCAGGATCAGGCCAGCCACGAACAGGCGGCGGAAGATCGGGCTGTCGAAGCGCAGGTGCATGAACCACAACACGACCAGCGAGAACTTCACGACGGCGAAGAACAGCAGCATCGCCACGAACAGGGCATGCGGCAGGTCCAGGTAGTATAGGGCCACCTCCATTGCCGTGGCGATCGCCAGAACGATCGCCACCATCACGTACTGCTTCGGGCCGGGATGGTGCGCGAGCTCCGGCTCCTCGACGGTCGCAGGAGGCTGTGTCTCGGCCGCCGTTTCCCTGACCGAATGCGACGTCGACTCCATCGTCACTTACCGGGGATGAGGTACACGATCGTGAAGATCACGATCCACACGATGTCGACGAAGTGCCAGTACAGACCAACCAGCTCGACCGCCTCGGCCTTCTCGACCGGGAGCCGGCCGTCCATGGACATCCCGAACAGGGACAGGAGCATGATGATGCCGCCCGTCACGTGGGCGCCGTGGAACCCGGTCAGGGTATAGAAGCTCGAGGCGATGACGTTCGTCTTGATCGTCATCCCCTCGTGGACGAACACCGTGAACTCGTAGACCTGGCCGGCGATGAACGTCATACCCAGTAGCGCGGTGGCCATCAACCACACGCGCAGCTTGGCGTGGTCGCCTCGCTGGATCGCGGCGAGGGCCAGGACCATGGTGAGGCTGCTCATGAGCAGGACGAAGGAGCTCACCGACGTGTAGGGGATGTCGTAGATCTTCTGGGGGGTCGGCCCGCTGACCTCTTTGCCGCTGTACAGGAGGAAGGTGGAGATGAGCGCGCCGAACAGGAGGCACTCCGAGCCGAGGAAGGCCCACATCCCCAGCTTCGCGTTGGACAGGCCCGTGCTGGTCGGGGCTCCGTGCTCGACCGGCCTGATCTCCGTGGCCACCTCGATCTCCTATTCCGCCGAGGGCTCGGTGGCCCAACCGAACAGGCCCACCAGGATCGTCAGGGCTCCGTCGATCACCAGGATGGACGAATAGAGCAATCCGTAGCAGAGGATGGGGAGGCCCAGCGCGGCGATGACCGGGTAGTACGAGGGAGAGGGCATGTG
>JBKPAF010000015.1:0-36974 GCA_046726275.1 Actinomycetota bacterium | reverse complement strand
CGATCACGGCGCCGATGAGAGCGCCTGCGACGATCGCCCACCACCAGTGGGCCAGGATCGCGTACGCGGGCTTGTCGCTCAGCTCACGCGGCTGTTCCACTGTCTGCATGACGACTCGGTCAGGCCCTTTCACCTCGTCCTGCGCTGCCTGCCGGCCGGAGCCTTGCCGGCTGTCAATCGCAGCAGCCCATATTTGGAGTAATCATCGGCTCAAAGGAATCGTCGACTTCACACGGGGCGGATGAATATCACAGAATAATAGAGCACCGGTTCAGCCGATCACCGGGCCTGAACGGCTCCGACCGCACAGAACTGTGATATCAGTAAGCGACGGTGCCTCGGAGACTCGTCCTCTGCCCCTTGCTGGCGTGCCTCTTCCTCCTTCCATCGTGTGACCCGAGCCGGCTTCCGCCGCCTCCCCCGCGCAGCTCCGTAACCATCGCTGCTGCCGGCGACATCGCTTGCGGGCCGCAAAATGCCAGCTACAACGACGGTCGAGGGACCGCGGATTCTTGCCGACAGCGAGCCACGTCGGAACTGCTGATGCGTATGTCCGGGCTCGACGCGGTCCTGGGTCTCGGTGACGCCCAATACTGTTGTGGTGACCTGGATGCGTTCAAGGCATCGTACGATCGGACGTGGGGGCGGCTGAAGCAGATCACGTACCCGGTGGCCGGAAATCACGAATACGATACCCGTGGAGCGACCGGCTATTTCGATTACTTCGGTGAACGGGCAGGTCCTCGAGGCGAGGGCTATTACAGCTTTGACCTCGGAACCTGGCACTTCATCGCGCTCAATTCCGAGTGCGGTCAGGTCGGGGGGTGCGATGCGGGGTCGCCTCAAGGCCGATGGTTGAAAGCAGACCTCGAGGCTCACGGGACGTCGTGCACGTTGGCTTTCTGGCATCGTCCGATGTTCTCGTCCGGTCCGCACGGCAACGATCAGAGCTACAGGGCTTTCTGGCACCTGCTCTACGAGGCCGGGGTCGACGTCATCCTGAACGCCCACGACCACATCTACGAGCGGTTCGCTCCGCAGACTCCAGCTGGAGTGCTCGATCGGAGCCGCGGCATCCGCCAGTTCACGGTCGGGACAGGAGGGGGGAGCCACTACATGATCGTCTCGGCCCAGCCCAACAGCGAGGTGCGCGACAACACCGCGTATGGAATCTTGCGCATGACCCTGCGAGCGGCCAGCTACGACTGGGTGTTCATGCCCGCGCCGCCTGGGACGTTCACCGACTCTGGCTCAGGTGCCTGTCACTGAACTGGCACCGGTTGGGCTCCGCTCGGACCGCACACTCAGACCGATCGGACTATAGACCCTGCGACCATTGGACCATTGACACTTCTCGCAACGCATTGATACCCTGCTTCGTCCTTTGGCCTGCTCCCTAAAAGTTCTGGGCAGACGCTTGGTCCAAGCCCTTCCGCTAGCGCTCAGCCTCATCCTGATCGGCTCGGGCGCCCAGGCGGGCATGAACAAGTGGTCACCCACTGGGACCCGGGACTTCGTCTTCGGAACCCAGGTGACGGTGGTTGGCGGGGCCGCCACCGGCCAGAAGCCCGAGAGCAAGCTGTTCTATACGCCGGACGGCCGTTGGTGGGCCGTTCTCGGAACATCCGGAGACAAGGACACAGCCGCGGGCGTGTGGCTGAACGAGCTGGTGGATCACGTCTGGCACCCCGTGCTCCAGTTCCCGGGCCCAGGAGCGGATCCTTGGCAAAAGGCCGACACGTTGTTCGACGAGGCCTCGAATCGGCTGTACGTGGCTCTCCGAGACAACCGCTCGGTGACCGGGAATCCCCGAGAGAGTGACTTGTACCGCTTCTCTTACGGTGGTTCCGGGCAATGGAGCCTGCTCGGCGGGCCGACGAAGATCACGACCATCAGCCCGGAGACGCTCACGATCGCCATCGACAGTACCGGGCGGCTATGGACGAGCTTCCGACAGGGGACTCTGATCAAGGTCGGCTATACCTTGCCCGGAGGGACTTCGTTCACCATCGCCACCCTGCAGGGCAGCACCCCGGTGACCAGTGACGACATCTCGAGTGTGACGGCATTCGGGACTGACGCCACCGGCCGGAAGATCGGAATCATGTGGTCGGACCAGGTTGCCAAGCGTTTCTCGTTTGCCTGGCACGCCGATGCCGAGCCGCCGCAGACCTGGCACATCGAGACGGCGTACGGGAACGGTGTCGGTGCCTGCCCAACCGCTGCGTCAAACCTCTGCGCGGACGACCACATCAGTCTGAAGGTCGTCGGGGACCATGTCTACGCTGCCGTCAAAACCAGTCTCAACGACGCTGCGAACAGGAGTCTTTCGGATCCGCTCATCGTCGCGCTGGAAAGGGACGAGGCCGGAACCTGGCACGACTATCCGGTGAGCCCCGTTTCGCAGAACGCCAGTCGGCCGATCGTTCTGGTGAATCCAGGGGGAGACACCATGGATGTCTTTGCCCGCTACCGGAGCGACATCTTCCTGTGGCAGAGTGCCCTCTCCGATCCGGGATTCAATAGTGGCGCCGCCATCCGCTGGACCGATGGCCCCAACATCACCGATGCAACATCCACCAAGCAACCGATCAGTGAACAGATCGGGGCCGTCGTCGAGGGGTCCAGTGTGGGTTCGCCGTACGAGTATTGGCACAACGAGTTCCTTCCAGCATCGGCCGGCTAGCCGCCAGACTGCCCAGATCCCTGAAGTCGCGGGTTCGCTACATGCTCTGGCCGGTGAGCTCGCCCTCCGGTAGGTAGCCGTATCGGCGCAGGTGATCGGCCAGGACACGATCGAGAAGGCTTCGTTGTGAAGACGTGAGGTTTCGGAGATATTCGTCCTTTTTGTCGGTCCTGAACGAATAGGAGCCAACGGCGCTCTCGAACTCCGGGCTCCATTGCATGCCGGCGAACATCAGGATCCGACCCATGTGGTCCCGTGGATCATCCACGACGTCCTCGTATCGAACCTCCATCCACTGGGGCGGGGGGATCCTGCCTTTCACGTCCTCGAAGGCATCCATCAACATGCGCCATTGCAGGCCCGCGAGGACCACGAACGAACGACCTGTGTTCATCCACTCGGAGGCTTCCGGCTCCGGCAACGGACCGAACCGCCAATTGGAGGGGCCTCGGTACCCATCCCACCATGGCCTCCGAACGAGGGAGTCCGCTACCGCTCGGCCATCCCTGATCACCCTCAGGAACTTGGCGTCGGGGAAGACCTGATGGAGGAATCCGGCACGAGGCCAGCCGGCCAGCTTGCACAGGAACAATGGTTTGGCCTGTGCCTGCATCCGGTCAAGGAAGAACCGACGGCACCGGCGTTCCAACCACGGGGTCACGTCGTCGGCGGACACGTCCCGGAATGGCTCCGCCAGCATGGGCGAGACATGTCGGGCAAGCAGTCGATATGCCTCGGATGGTCCGAAGCGAAGCGGCCTGCCGAGGATGCGAAGGTGTGGAACGTCACGATGGGAGAGTCGAGACGACATTCTTCGGTAGAGTCCGTTGTTCCATCGCCCCTTCAAGTTCAGGGTGGGAACATTTGCGTCGAGGTTCGAGATGAATCCCGCATCTGGATGCCTCGCCAGTACCTCATGGATCATCGTAGAGCCGCAACGTCCGGTACCGATGATGAAGAGCAGCGTCACGGCATCGCACCGTTCAATGATCGAGACCCCAGCCGCCCATGGGATTACGGAACGAGCTCATTGTGCCAGTACTGGTTTTCCTTGCCGGAAGAGGTCTCCACAACGATGCCGGCGCCCGGCTCGATCAGCTGGTTGGTCGACGTGGGATCGGTCAGTACAACTCTCTCATTGACCGTCCAAGGCAGGAAGAGCGTCTCGTTGAACGCGGGTGGATCGAGAGGGCTCTGCCACACGTAGATTCCTTTAACGCCCATCTGTGCGAAGACGAAGATACGGTCGAGGTAGGGGGCGATCACGAGGATGGGTCTGGAAGGCTTCTGCTTGACGCTGCTGATCGGATGGGCGCTCCAGTTGCCGGCCGCGTCACGGCGGAGAAGGATCGCAAGTGGAGCGTCGGGATCGGGATGGACCGAGTCGGACAACCCGGTCTTCACGGCCGCGAAGATGTCGTCTCCAAATGATTTCATGTTGATATGGTCGTCTGCGCAGAGGTCCGCAGTCGCCGTCGGACACCCCCCGACGCCGTCGCCGTATGCCGTCTCCACATGCCACGACCCGTCGGGGAAGGGATCATTGTCGGAGCGCCAGGCGAACATGAATCGCTTGGCCTTCTCGTCCGACCACATCACACCGATCTTGTGCCCCGACGCTTCTGTCCCGAAGTCAACGATCGCCGAGATGTCGTCGCTGGTCACGGATGAGGCGGGAAGGAGCCCGAACTCGAAGTGATCGCTCCGGGGTTCGGCGACCCCGACCTTGATGCGTCCCCTAAAGCGGTAGGTGACCCAGGGTCGGCCGCGGGCATCCACGGCGATATTGAGTGTCTCGGGATTGTCGTTGGTGATCAACATGGGGTCAGCCAGCAGCTTCCACGTGCCTTTCTCTTGATATTCCAGCTTGTATAGGCGACTTGTACGCCTGTTGCCGGGTATGGAACGGTTGTCACGCAGGGCGATAGAGAGCAGACGACCGTCGATTACCGTGTCTGCTCGCTCCCAGGGATCCGCTTCGGGAAGCCGTAGTCGCGGCCGCCACTCATGGCCCACCAACTCCAGGAGGTACACACCAGGCCCACCCGTGTTCCGTACCAGTTGGACGTTCCCGATCCCCAAAACAGCCCACCAACGGCGATCAGGTGTGTAGAAGAGCTTGTTCTCTGGTTTGTTTCGTGTGGCGGGGTAATCACCGATGGTAGCGTCGTTGCCGTATCCGAAGTCCATGCGTCCGGCTGTGGACCAGCGAGCTGGCCAGGTGAAGGTCGACTCTGCCTGCGGCGGCCAGAGCTCAGCCAGCGACTTCACGTTCCCAGTTCCCGATTGACCGAGATGTCCGATCGCCAACGCGTCTTCGATCGTACGAAGCAGGGAGTACCCACTGTAGGACTGCTCGGCATGATAGGAGCGCCTTCCGCCGCTGAGAATGGCGATCAGAGGGACCCGCCCACCTGACACCCCCTCCACACAGCACCCCGACTTGTCGTCGCTCCGGCCACCGGCCCAGGTGACGAAGATGGCTCCGCCTCGCTGAAAGGCGTTGGACTTGATCAGAGGCGACAATTGCTCGCGGAGCCATTCGTCGCCTTTGCCGATCGTATCGCCCTGGATCTTGTGCTTCCTGTTTGGCACGATGAGGCTGAAGTTGGGGGCCTCCGAGCTGAGAGGCTGGAAGTCAGACAGCGGACGGATCGATTCCCTCATGCTTGGAGATGAGGTGATCTCCGAGAAATAGCTGAAGGGATTGTGAGCTCGTACGTACGCACGGCGGTCGCTTCCGACGTAGCCGGGCGAGGGAAGATCCTCGAAGTATCCCCTCCAGCTCAGACCTGCTGCGCTGAGCTGGCCAGCCAAGGTCCGGCCGGCGTATCCGCCGGGACAGGCCTCACGGGCGCATCCTTGAGTCGATCCGGAGATCATCGCCAGATAGTTGGGCAGGCCCGGATGGGCGACGGCGTAGTACCGGGTCGCCACTCCGTACGCCGACGCCAATTGGTTGGTATATGGAGCGGCCGGATTTCCAACGATCCGGTCGTATGACTCGGATCCCATGACGAACACCCAGATGTGGTCCAATCGCGGGACCTGGCCCCTGACGGGAACAACGTTCCTGGCAAGGTTCGGCCCGCCCCCGCCCGTGCAGGCCATCTGCATGATCAAGACAAAGACGACCCACCTCGAATTCAGCATTCCTCGGAGGATCCGGTGGCTCACAGCACGACTATACCGACCGCCCGTCTTGCTCCGACGTCCTCAAGATGTGGTCGCGAGGCCGACGCCGTCCGTGTCGAACCGGAGGGGGAGCCCCCGAACGACAGGACCCCTGACCTCCTACGGCCGGTGGTAGCCCCTGGCGATCACCTCGAAGTCATCGAACGTGAGCTTCCCTTGGAAGCATGACGTCGAGACACCGAACGTTGACCACGACTCCATTCGACCTTCCACGCCGAGGTTCTCAACCTTGATGGCCATCGCCACCCCTCCGGTGTCGCCGATCACGGCCCCGTAGCGCTGGAGCGCCATCGCAATCTCCAGGCATCCCACAGACATGCCTCGTGCGCTCAGGTTGACAGCGGGTTTGACCCGCAATACGAGCCCCTCGCACGTGAGCACCCCGCCCTTGTTCGACTCGTGGCCGGCTCCTGGATAGACATGGCAGGGAGCAGTTCGGTCAAGCGCCACCTTGAGTACATGACGAATCCCCTGGCCTCCATTAATTCCATTGCTGACCTCGTCGTACCGCACGGCATGGATCCCCGGAGGGTATCCCCTGTGGCCACTGTTCATCGGGCAGGTCCGGTCAGACTCGGGGATGGAACAGGCCAGTCCCTTCGAGGCCAGCGAATACTGGGATGTGCCTGTCGCGATCCAAGCGTCAAGGTTCGGGTCAAACCGGGCCTTGGTCAGCTTGAACACCGTACCGCCGGGAAGATCGAACACCGACATCTGCCCATCGGAGGTATCCGACGGCCTCGCTCCACGAGGAATACGAACATTCTTGAGCGTGGGGCCGTAGCCAATTGGCGTGATGGTGTAGATCGGGTCACCAATCCGGCCCCAATAGATTGGCTCGGCCCAGCTGCCGACAACGATCCTTGGATATCCGCCCTTATCGTAGGTCTTGATCTCCGCGATGATCGCGGCGCTCTGCTGGTCGATCGGAGCATTGTTCGAAAGCGGTCGGTTCCACTCGCTGTCCGCCGAGAAGGCACGGTAGACCTCACCGGGGCCCTCAGCGCTCTTTGGTTGAACCTTTGAGGGGGTACCCGGCGAAGCGTCTGCGCTTTCGGAAGAGGCCGCCGAATCCACGGCGGCTGGCGAACTCGCAATACGTGAAGCTCGAGGCCTCAAGGGGGATGCAGGTGAGGTCCGGGGGCGAGATCCACTGGATGGCTCTTGCCGACGGCCCACCAGCTTCGATGCCGACTGGCGAATCCGTTGGCGGGGTTCGTTCACCGATCGGACACCGCTCGTTCTAGCCGAGACGATCGGTCCCGCTGTCTGCACCATCCGATCGCTCATCGTCTGGAGCGAGACAGGTCGTCCGGGGAGAACCGATGGAGCAACGAGCGCGACAGCCAGGGCGAGAGCCGCGGTCACGGCAGCGATCGATGCTGCCCATGCTGCTCCGACTACCCGGTGACGCCTTTTCCGGCCGATCGAAGCCGTTTCGATCGCCCTTGAGTCGATGCGATCGGCCTTCGCCGGGCGGGGCAGCTGTCCGGTTCGGATGAGATCCTCCGTGGCGATGAGAAAGAGCTGAGCCTTCTTCCGACGCCCCACCGGACTTGCGGGGATCCGGGCTGCCCTCAGTCGATCCTCCAATTCGCCCAGCCCAATGCCGATCAGATACGCGGCTTCAGTGAGGGTTACCCAGCGAGGCAGTTCGTTGGACTCGGGTCGCGGTGAGTGGGCAACCTGCCTGGGGGGTTCGTTCACCTTCACTCTGGGCCCTCCATTCGATGGGCTCTGCGGCTAGGCGGCCGAGCTTGGGACGCAGCCCTGCTTCTCGAAAGGCATCCTGAAGTGATCGGGACCAGCCTTACGGTCTTTGAGCGCTCGATCCAGAGTTTGTGCGACATGCTGACCAACGAATCGGACGTTTACCTTGTATCGAGTAGCGGATCGTATCAATCGAGCGATGGCGGAACCACTCTCCCTTCCCGATTGACCCGATAGCGGACCAGCTCGGGGAACCGCTTCATCACAGCTATGACTCCGAACACGCAGGCGACGCCCCCCGAGACCACCGAGAACACCGGGGAGACCAGGGCGGCGACGATTCCGGCCTCCACGTCTCCCAGTCGCGGCCCTCCCGTCACGACCATGATGTGGATAGCCGAAAGACGGCCACGCAGCGAGTCCGGTACGGACAACTGGAGGATGGCGCCTCGGAACACGGCGCTGATCACGTCGGCCGCGCCGGCGAAGGCCAGGAATAACAGGGCCAGAACGAAGAAACTCCCGGAGAGTCCGAAGAACGTGATGGCCGCACCCCACAGCGCCACCGCCCAGAGGACCGCCACGCCCTGCCGCCGCACCCGACCCACCCAGCCCGTCGTCAACGCTCCCACGAGCGCCCCGGCGGCGGGAGCGGCGAAGAGTAGTCCAAGGCCCTGCGGGCCAACGTGGAACACCTCCAGCGCGAGCACCGGGAAGAGCGCCCTCGGCATGCCGAAGATCATTGCGTTCAGGTCGATCAAGAATGTGCTGACCAGGACGCGCTGTCCGCGGAGGTAGGAGAAGCCGTTCTTGATCTCCTGCCACGGACTGGCCGGTGCGTCTCCTTCCTCGCGTCGGGGGGGAAGCGGTCGCAGAAGGAGGACGGCCACGATCGAAGCAGCGAAGCTGATGACGTCGGCTCCATAGGCCCAGGCCAGGCCGTAGTGGGCCAGGATGACCCCTGCCAACGCAGGCCCGACGATCATCGTGACGTTGAACAGGACCTGGACCAGGGCGAGCGCCGCGGGGAGCTGATGGCGGGGGACGATGTTGGGGACGGCGGCTGACCTGGCCGGCGAGTTCACTCCGCTGATCCCGGCCTGGAGTCCGGTGACGACGTAGAGATACCAGAGGGGCGGATCGCCGGCGAGGGCACCCAGGAGCAGGAGCGCGCTGGTCACCGCCATGCCGAACTCCGTCACGATGAGCAAGGTCTTCCGGTCCACTCGGTCGGCGATCGCGCCGCCTGCGATGGAGAACACGATCAGCGGGATGACCTGCGCCAGTCCAATGAGCCCGACTGCCAGCGAGGATCTGGTCAGAAGGAAGACCTGGAAGGGAAGGGCGACCACGGTGATCTGTCGCCCGGTGGTGGAGACAAGCTCGCCGATCCAGAGCAGCCGGAAGTCTCTGTAGCGGCGCAGGGGAGAGATGTCCACGGCCAGCCCCCGGATCGCCGCCCCAGCTCGGGCGATCGTTCCGGGGGGCGGTTCGGGAGGGTCTCCTGCCTCGGCCATGCCCGGCCACGATAGTAAAGTCTTTCATTACGTAGGAAGCGACTGGAAGGTGATCGCACCCGTTGAACGACCCACGTGAGCTCTTCGAGAAGCGGGAAGAGGTCCAGATCCTGGACGTCCGTGAACCTTATGAATGGGACGCCGGCCATATCGAGGGCTCGGTGCACCTACCCTTGGCGCAGGTCATGGCGGGCCAGGAGCACCGGCGGCTCGATGCCGGGCGGCCCGTGGTCACCGTGTGCAAGAGCGGCAGCCGGAGTGAGCTGGCGGCCCTAATGCTCCAGGCTCGCGGTTTCATCGCGGAGAACTTCGAGGGTGGCGCGGAGGCCTGGATCGCCGCAGGGCTTCCGCTCCTGGCCTCCGACGGAAGCCCGGGGCAGGTCGCCTAGCAGCCGGGGTGCATACACCTGCCCTCACCTGGGAACGGTTGACGTGATGGCGACCGCGGTTGACACACTGTTCGAGAAGGCTGCCGATGCTACAGAGGCCGCCCGCACCTACCTCGCCTCCGAGCGGGGGCAAAGGCTCAGGAAGCAGATCGCCACCCTGGTCATCGTGGGCGCTCCCCTGATCTCGGAGTTTCCCGGAGTCAGGCGGAGTCCTTTCGCCCGTGTCCTGCGCACCGCCGCAGTCGGCACGCTCCTGATCAAAGGGGCGGAGTGGCTACGGGACTGGGAACCGCAGCCGGGGTTCGAGGAGAAGCTCGGGAGCAGTCCTCCGATTTGACCGCCCTCATTCCTCCTAGGCTTCCATCCGGAGATCTCGGATGGAGTATCGAGCGCTAGGGCGGACCGGTCTGAAAGTCAGCGCGTTCTCGCTCGGCACAGCCGTCTTCGGCCCGTGGGGCAATGACGACGAGGCCGAATGCGCACGACTCGTGAGGGAAGCTCTCGATGCCGGCATCAATCTGATCGACACGGCCGACGTCTACGGGGAGGGGCGCTCGGAGGAGATCCTGGGTCGGGCGCTTCGGGGCCGGCGCGAGGAGATCATCCTGGCGACCAAGTTCCACAACCCGATGGGAAACGGGCTCAACGACGGCGGGAACTCGCGCTCCTGGGTGATGCGAGCGGTGGAAGGGAGCCTTCGCCGGTTGCAGACCGACCACATCGACCTGTACCAGCTCCACCGACCGGATGTCCTCACGGATGCGGAAGAGACCCTGGCGGCTCTCACGGACCTCGTCCGTCAAGGGAAGGTCCGATACATCGGGTCCTCCACGTTCCCGGCCTGGTTGTTGGTCGAGGCCCTGTGGACGAGCGACCGGCGCGGACTCGAACGATTCGCCACCGAGCAGCCTCCGTACTCGATCTTCGTCCGGCACGCAGAGCTCGACGTCCTTCCGTTGGCGCGAAGTCACGGGTTGGGCGTCCTCGCGTGGAGTCCGCTGGCGGGCGGCTGGCTCACGGGCAAGTATCGAGCGGGTCGGGGCATGCCTCCAGGCTCACGCGGTGAGCGAGGCCTCATGCCGTTCATGGTTCCCCGCTTCGACCTGTCGCTTCCGGGGAACCAGAGGAAGCTCGAGCTGGTGGATGCACTGGAAGGTGTTGCCGAGACGGCCGGAGTCGCGCTCGCTCACCTGGCTCTGGCCTTCGCGCTGCACCATCCTGCCGTGACCTCGGTGATCCTCGGCCCGAGGACCCCGGAGCAACTCCGGGAGTTGCTTGCCGGGGCTGACGTGCGCCTCGATCCGGAAACGCTCGACGCCGTGGATGCCCTGGTGCGCCCGGGGACCACTCTGAACCCCGCCGACCGAGGCTGGACCCCGCCCTGGATTGCTGCGCGGGCCCGCCGTCGCTGATCGCCCGCCCGTTAGACCGAGCCCAGCAGCGGGTACACCTCGAGGGAAGAGATCGGCCAGATGCGGATCGAGGTGATCAGCCGTGGCATCGACCAAGCAGGTGCAAGCCGCCAAGCGGAACATCAAGCGGGCCCAGCGGGCAGCGAAGTCCAAGAGGACGATCGCGAACCTCCCCGCGGAGGTTCGTCGCGACCTCGGGAGACAAGCGGCGAAGGCAAGAAGCCGAGGAAGAACGCCGGGGCACGCGTACGAGGACCGAACTCGCCACGACCTCTACGAGGTCGCCAAGCGAATAGACATTCCGGGCCGCTCTACGATGGGCAAGTGGGAGCTGATCCGGGCAATCCGGAAGGCGAGCTGAGGTACGGCACCGCGGTGGGGCGTCAGCCCGCCGCTTCCAACTGATCGGACTTCTGGGGTGTCTCGGACCGGGCGGAGCCAGAGTCGATGGTGGCTTCGACCGTTTCCTCTTCGTGTCGCTCTTCCACTTTCGCCAGACGCTTCAGCGCTCGTTCGTCCGCGTCCGTGAACGGCGGATGCACCATGCTTCTGGGCCACAGGCGATGCTTCAGGACCGCGTTGAGCTCGGAAGCGTACATGGTGAGCTGCGCCCCCAGATACATCCAAGCGAGCAGCCCGATGACGATGGCAAACGTCCCGTAGACCTGGCTGGCCCCTTTCAACTGGTGACTGACGTAGAAGCCACCGAGCGCTTGGAGGATGGTCCATCCCACCGCCCCGACGATCGCCCCGGGGCGGACGTCCGACCATGACACGTCTGCCGTGGTGAGGATGCGGAAGGCCAGCAGGAACAGGACGTAGTTCAGCACCAGCGAGGTGAGGACGCCGATCACGGCCCACCACCACGCGCTGCTGCCGGCGCCGACGCTGGCAACGACGGCGGAGACCACCGTGATGGTTCCCAGCACGCCCAGCATCAGCAACGCCTTGAACGTCGAGACGAAGACGTTCGGCCGCCGCTTGTACGGAACATCCCATACGGTGTTCTGCGCTTCCTGCATGGACCTGACGACTCCCAGTCCTGCCCACAGCATCACCAGGAGGCCGATCCCCAACGCGACGCCGCTTCCGCCGGTGAGCGCTTCGAGGTTCTCTCTGATCTGGTCGCCGATCACGGGGAACTGCGCGAGTGCGGAGTCCAGGATGTCCTGCTGAAGAGACAGGTTGTTCCTGAGCAGCAGCCCGAGGATCGACACGAGGACGAGCAGGAGGGGGAATAGGGAGAAGAAGCCATAGTACGCGAGGAGAGCAGCGAGGTTCCCCGCTCGGTCCTCGCTGAACTTCTTGACCACGCCGAACGGGACCGCCAGCCACGTATGTCGCTGCTGGAACAGGTCGACGGATCGAAGGGCTCGCTTCATTGGGCTTCCTCTTCGTTGGCTCTCCCCAGATGCCTTGTTCTCTTCATACCCTCCCGGAGCGGGACGAAAAAGGCTCTTCGGGGAACTGGTCGGGCCGGACGTGCTGCAGGTTGGCCAGGTGACGGGCACACTCCAGGTCCCGCCCGACGTCCGTCCCCCCCACCGACATCCCCCATAGCGCATCTTCCACCGACCTCACCAGGGCCCAACTCCGGATCGCCTCTACCTCCAGGTCCAGCTCGCTGGCCAGGCGATGGACCAGGCCGCCGACCAGGGCATCGTCGAACCCTCTCGGGAGCAGGCTCCTCAGCAGATGGCCCGTATCGAAGGCCGCCTCCCCCGCCAACGGCTTGGGGTCGATCAGGAGCCAGGGTTCCCGCGTGGCAGCGAGAACGTTCCCGAGGTGATAGTCGCGGTTCGCCAACACCAAGTCCTCCGTATGTGTCGCCAGTTCCGCGCAGAGATCGGCGGCCTGCTCAGCCAGGGCTCCCTCGAAGGGTCGGCCGAGCCTGCGGTACCGGTCGGGAATCTCACGGCTCCAGCGAAGAGCAAGGTCGGGAACGAGCGGGAAGGGGTGGCCCGCTGGCACCGGCCGCCACAGGCTCTTGAGCAGGCGGCACGCGATCGTGATCGCCTCGTCACGATCCGGATGGTCCTCGAGCGAGGTGCCTGGCTCCAGCCGTTCGAGCAGGAGCGCACCGAGGCGGGCATCAGAATCGAGGAGGCGCGCCGTACCGTCCCCGTCCCAGAAGAGGAGCGCGTCGGCCGCGGTCCGAGTCTCCTCGTCGACGGGACTGACCTTGAGCACGGCCCGCTCGCCGCCTTCGCGTTCCACCGGAGCCACGAAGCCCACACACCCACCCTCGAACGCCGGCCCGAGGGAGAGCTTCCAGCGGCGGCACATCTGCTCGACGATCTCGGGGAGGGCTGCCAGCCAGGCCCGTCCCACGTCCCCGCCGGCCGAGAGGTTCATCCGGACCACGGCCTCAGGGACGCGGAGATCAGGCATGCCTTGCGCCGCCAGGTCAGGCTGGGACGGGCCGGGAACCGGGGCGAACGATCAGAACGTCGTCCTCCCGCCCCTTCGGGGCCTCGGTCACGGTCAGCCGAACCCGATGGATGACGTTGTTCCCGTAGCCGCGGGCGTTCCGGATCGGCTCGATCGGCTGGGTGTTGCCCGCATGGTCCGTGCCCCGTGCCAAGATCGTGTACCGCCCGGCATCGAGTTGAACCGTGCACCGCCACGGCCGCGCGGCGTAAGGGGAGGGCACTGGTGCCAACTGAGTTCGCCCCCACGTCCCGCCGCCATCCAGGCTGATCTCCACGACCTCCACGGGCGAATGGCCCGACCACGCGGTGCCCGCGATCTCGACGGCTCCGGGAGGAACCTCGTCCCCGTCGGCTGGGATCCCGATGACCGCGCGTACCCGCATCAGGCTCACCGGCTCCGGGCGAGTCGACGCCGCGGTCTCGGCGTACGTGTATTCGTCCTTCTGGAAGAAGCCCTCGAAGGCGCCGTCAACGACCCGGATATCGACGAGCCACTTCACGGAGGCCATCGCGTACCAGTTCGGCACGATCAGCCGCGCGGGGAATCCGTGCTCGAAGGGAAGGGGCTGGCCGTTCAGGCTATGAGCGACCAGGGTGTCCGGATGCGATGCCACGTCGAGCGGGAGGCTCCGAGCGAACGGCACGACGTCGCCCGTCTCCACCGCTCCCCGGTCCGCGCCCTCGAATACGACCTCGGTGGCACCTGATCGGAGCCCCGCCCGATCGAGCAACACCGCCAGGGAAACGCCGCTGAACCGTCCGGTGGCCACCGCCCCAAATCCCCAGGGCAGGCCGGGCGGAGGCGGACGCATGGCCTGCCGGCCGTTGCCCGCGCACTCCAGCGTCGCCCAGACCTCGTGCGCCGGCAAAGCGAGCAGCTCGCGCAGGTCGAGCTGGGTAGGCCGGTCCACGCTGCCGTCGATGCAGAGCTTCCACCCCTCGCGATCGATCCGAGGGATGTCAAAATGGCTGCGCACGTAGAACGAACTGACCGGCGTGAGCGGCCTCGTCAGCGCTGGGAGCGGTGTCTCGGCATTCAGGGGCCGTGACGTGACCGGGATCGGGGGCCCGGGCTCCGTCTCACTCATGGTCAGAAGAGTGTATGAGGGACGCACCTCGCTCGGCTCTTGAGGGGTTCCCTGGAACCCTCCGGGATCGATCTGGCGGCCGGATGCGTTCAAGCTGCCCGGCCCGGTCGTACCATGCCCCGCATGGCTACCTGCCAGTCATGCGGCTTCGACAACCCGGACCAGGCTCGGTTCTGCGGACGATGCGGACAGTCCCTCGCGCGCGCCTGCCCCACGTGCGGCTCGCCGGTCACACCGGGCGTCGCGTTCTGCACCTCCTGCGGAGCGAACCTCCAGCTCGAGGGGACATCGCTCACCGGGGAGGAGCGCAAGGTGGTCACCGTGTTGTTCGTCGACCTGGTTGGCTTCACGGCTCGAGCGGAGCGCCTGGACCCGGAGGATGTCCGGGCGATCCTGTCCCGGTACTACGACCGGGTGAAGCCGGAGATCGAACGCTTCGGCGGTGTCGTGGAGAAGTTCATCGGCGACGCGGTGATGGGGGTGTTCGGCGCGCCCGTCGCCTACGGCGACGATCCCGAGCGGGCCGTCCGCGCCGCCATGGCCGTACGCGATCGGCTTCGAGAGATGAACGAGGCGGATCCCTCGCTCGACCTGCAGGCCAGGCTCGCGGTGAACACGGGTGAGGCCATCGTGGCGCTCGGCAATCATCCCAAACGTGGAGAGGGGATGGTCGCGGGCGACGTCGTCAACACCGCGTCGAGGCTTCAGACCGCGGCTCCGCCGAACGAGATCCTGGTCGGACAGGAGACCTACTCGAGCACGCGTTCGGTGATCGACTATCGAGGCGTGGAGCCGATCGAGGCCAAGGGCAAGTCGCTGCCCGTGCCGGCCTGGCTCGCCGTCGCCGCGAAAGCCCCGGTGGGCGAACGCTCGTTCTCCCGGGTCCCGATGATCGGCCGCGGCACGGAGCTTTCCGTGATAAGTGGGATCTGGGATCGCGTGGTCGGGGAGACGCGGCCCCACCTTGCCAGCGTGTTCGGTCCCACAGGGATCGGGAAGTCCCGGCTCGGATACGAGTTCTCCCTCCGGGTGGACGCCACGGGTGGCCGGGCCCTGCGAGGCCGATCGGTCGCATACGGGGAGAGCAGCCCTTATGGCGCGTTCGCCCAGATCGTGAAGCAGATCGCCGGGATCTTCGACAACGACGAGCTTGCCCAGTCCTACGAGAAGCTCGAAGCGGCGATGGGAGAGCTCATCGGGGGCCCGGCGGAGGAAGCCTCACATCACATCGCGATCCTGTTAGGGCTGCGGACGGAGGAGTCGGTCTCCGACCGGGAGACGCTGTTCTTCTCCGCCCGTCTCCTGATCGAGGGCCTCGCCGCGCAGCGGCCGACCCTGCTGATCTTCGAGGACATCCACTGGGCGGACCCGAGCCTGCTCGATCTGCTCGAGTTCCTGGCGGCGCGGGTTCGCGACCTACCCCTGCTGCTTCTCACCCTGGCCCGGCCGGACCTCCTGTCGATGAGGCCGGCGTGGGGAGGGGGGCTCCCCGCCTACACCGCCCTCCACCTCGAACCCCTGACCGGCGTGGATGCCCTCGAGCTGACCCGGCGACACCTCGACCAGCGAGGCGTGGGCGAGTCGGACGGTCGAGCCGAGGAGTTGGCCACGACAGCGGAAGGGAATCCGCTGTTCATCGAGGAGCTCGCCGCCTCCATGGCCGAGCGGCCAACGACCGGGGTGGATGAGCTGCCCACCAGCATCCGAGGGATCGTGAGCGCCCGGCTGGATGCCCTTCCCCGAGCCGAGCGGGATGTGCTCCTCGACGCGTCGGTCGTTGGCAGGGTCTTCTGGAGCGGGGCTCTCAGCCGTCTCCAGGAGAGGGAGGACCTTCCGGGACTTCTCGGGTCGCTCGAGAACCGGGACCTGATCAGACGCGTGTCGGTGTCACGGATCCGAGGCGAGCAGCAGTTCAACTTCAAGCACGTCCTTATCCGCGATGTGGCCTATCAGACCTTGCCCAGGTCAGGGCGGAAACGGCGCCACGCCGCGGTGGCCACGTTCCTGGAAGAAGCGATACCTGATCTCGGGGACGCCCCGGCAGTGCT
The DNA here is from genome assembly GCA_046726275.1 of Actinomycetota bacterium. Lineage (GTDB taxonomy): Bacteria > Actinomycetota > UBA4738 > UBA4738 > UBA4738 > DASXTW01. The sequence goes on along the minus strand of JBKPAF010000015.1, from coordinate 20,497 downwards.
GGCCCACCACTGGCGCGAGGCGGGCGAGCCCGAACGCGCGATCTCGTACCTGGTGACGGCGGCCGAGCAGGCGGGAAGGGGATGGGCGAAGGAGACCGCCCTCCGCCTCTACCGGGAGGCGCTGGACCTCGTTCCCGAAGACAGGGGAGACCTACGCCGGGAGCTGGTCCGCCGTGTGGCGATCACCACGCAGGCAGCGTGGCATGTCTTCGACGCTCAGAAGCTGAGGGAGCGGACGGACGAAACCGTCAGACCGGCTCCTCGGTTAGGGGGAAGTCCTCAGGAGTGACGTCCCCGGCGACCTCGAACACCTCGTCGATGACGTGGGACCCGAGGAGCTTCGAATGCTCGTGGATGGCCTCCTCGCTCGGGGCGTCGTACACGCAGAACGACTTGACGTTGCCTTCCTCGTCGACGGTGATGTGACTGTGAAGCCAGGTGATCTCGGGGAGTCGCTGCTCGATGATCTGCCGGGACCGCCGGCCGATCTCGGGCATCTGGTCTTCCCGGATAGAGAACGAGCGTTTGATCACATACTTTGGCACTTCGTTTGCTCCCTACGGTTGGGGGCGGAATCGTATCGCTGCCATCGGGAGGTGACAATGAACTGCATTTGGAGGCGAGGACAGCGATGAGGACTCTCAGCCGATCGTGAACCTCTTCCCATGCTGTTTTCAGGTTCGGGTCCGATCATTGTGGGCATGGAAGACGACGTGACGGAACCACCCCCTGAAGGGAGCCGACAGGTTCCTCCCGACGGTGGACCGGAGACGGCCTCCGAGGCTGGACCCGAGCTACCACCTCCGTTCCCTCCGGCTGGATGGGGCCCCTCTCGGGCTCCGGGAACCGCACTGGGAGGTCCGCCGCCTCGCCGGCCGATCGGCCGAGTGGTCCTCGCGGCCGTTGTGGCTGGACTCGTCCTCGTTGCGAGCGGCGTCGGGATCGGGTGGTTTCTGACCCGGGACGGCTCTTCCAGTGATACTCGGGCACCGCTCGGCGCGGTCACCACCGCCCCGCCGGTCGAGGCCGACCAGGACCTCGAGGCCGAAGCGGTTGCCGACAAGGTCGAGCCGGCCGTGGTGAACATCAACACGGTGCTCGACGCGAACCCCTTTGACGACGTGCCGGCTCGGGGGCGCGGAGCAGGGACCGGCATGATCGTCACATCGGACGGCCAGGTGCTCACGAACAACCACGTCATCGAAGGCGCCACCAGGATCGAGATCACGGTGGCCGGGCGTTCTCAGAACTACGTCGCCCAGTTCGTCGGGGCGGCGCCGGACGATGACGTAGCGCTCCTGCAGATCCAGGGCGGCGTGTCGGGACTGCCCACCGTCTCCCTGGCGGACTCCTCCAAGGTCGAATTGGGCCAGGAGGTCCTGGCGATCGGAAACGCCCTCGGGCGGGGCGGCCCGCCGACGGTGACCGAGGGAAGGATCTCGGCGCTGGATCGGACCATCACGATCTCGGATGGGCGGGGCGGTACGGAGCGACTCAGCGGGCTGATCCAGACCGACGCAGCCATCCAACCCGGGGACTCCGGCGGGCCGCTGGTGAACTCGGTCGCCCAGGTGGTGGGCATGATCACCGCCGGCTCGAGGACCTCCAGGTTCGAGTCGGGGTCGCGGTTCGGGTTCGCGATCTCCTCGAGCAAGGCTCTGAGCATCGTCAACGAGATACGGGCCGGCCGGGCCAGCGCCTCCATCATCGTCGGCGAGCCGGGGTTTCTCGGGGTCGAGGTGCAGGAGCTTGACGCCGCCACGGCCGATAGGCTGGGGCTGGGCTCCACGGAAGGTGTGCTCATCGTCGGCGCGACCCCCGGAACCCCGGCGGCCAGTGTGGGCATCTCGGAAGGATCCGTGATCACCGCCATCGACGGTCAGAGGATCTCCTCGATCGACGAGCTCGGAGTGGCCTTGCACCGGCACGGGCCGGGAGAGGATGTCCAGGTGACCTGGGTCGACGAGAACGGCACGCACACGGCCACCGCGCGCCTGATCAGCGGCCCTGCCGTTTGAGTTCCTGCCGCTCCAGTCAGGCGCGGGCTCCGGAATTTTCAAATGCATCTCCGGTTAGGGTGGGCAAGGCCACGTTAAATCGGAGGAGGAATCATGGAAGTGAAGGAGCTCGGGCACATCGTGCTGTACGTGCGGGACCTCGAGGTCTCGCGGCGCTTCTACGCGGACGTCCTGGGCTGGAAACAGATCGCCTCGGCCGATGGTCAGATGGCGATGTTCTCCTCGGGGCGGACACACCACGAGCTGCTGCTCATAGAGGTCGGCCCCGGGGCCGCCCCGATCCCATCAGGCAGGCGGGTGGGGATGTACCACTTCGGGCTGAAGATCGGAACCACCGACGAGGAGCTCCGTGAAGCGCTCGCGGCGCTTCAGCAGGCCGGGGCGAACGTGGTGGGCAGCGCGGATCATACGGTGACTCACAGCTTGTACATCACCGATCCCGACGGGAACGAGATCGAGCTGTATATCGACGTGCAGCCGGAGATCTGGCGGGAAGATCCACAGGCGGTCCTGGCTCCCACGCGCGCCCTCCGCCTCTAAGGGTAGCGATTCGATGTCTTCCCATGTGGGTACGGATTCGGCCGTGCCCCCGATCGATCTGGCCACGGCGTCGCTCGAGCATCTCCGCCGCCTGCAGTTCGTCACTGACGCGGCCCTGGCGAACCTCAGGGTGGAAGAGCTTCTGGAGGAGCTCCTCCTCCGGGTGAGGGAGGTCCTCGACGCCGACACCGCTGCCATCCTGCTCCTGGACAGGGCGAAAGGAGAGCTCATCGCGCGGGCAGCGAAAGGCATCGAGGAAGAGGTGCGGGCGGGAGTCCGGATCCCCCTGGGACGGGGATTCGCGGGAACGATCGCGGCGACGGGGAAACCGCTCACCATCCTCGACGTCGACCACTCCATCGTGCTGAACCCCATCTTGAAGGAGAAAGGGATCCGATCCCTTCTCGGGGTGGCTCTGGTCGTCCAGGGGACGACCATCGGAGTCCTTCACGTGGGGACGCTCACCCAGCGGGAGTTCAACGAGGACGACACCGCGCTCCTTCAGCTCGTCGGGGACCGGGTCGCGCTCGCCATCAACGCGGGGTTGTATGAACGCGAACGCGCGGTCGCGAGAACCCTCCAGCGCAGCCTTCTTCCCGACACCATGCCCGCTGTTCCCGGTTTCCGGCTGGCCTCTCGGTATCTGCCCGCCCGGGGCGGAGACGTGGGCGGGGACTGGTATGACGCGTTCGTCCTCCCGGACGGGTCGATCGCTGTTGCCATGGGGGACGTCGTCGGGCGTGGGCTCAGCGCCGCATCCTCCATGGGAAAGCTCAGGACCGCTCTGCGGGCGGTCGCGCTCGAGGTCGTCGCCCCAAGCGAGGTGCTGGGCCGGCTCGACCGGGCGTTCCAGTTCTTCGATCCGGGCGACATGGCCACGGTTCTGTACGGCGTCGTCGACCCCGTGAGCCTCTCGTTCCGGTTTGCCTCGGCCGCGCACATCCCGCCCTTGCTCCGCGACCCGGACGGAACGGTCCGCGTTCACAGCATTGACGTTGGCCCCCCTCTCGGTGCCATGACCTCGGCCGCCTTCCCTGAGCACGTCCGGCAGCTTCGCGCCGGTGAAACCCTCATCCTCTGCACCGACGGCCTGATCGAGCGCCGCGGCCAATCGTTGGACGAGGGTTTGGCGGCGCTGGCCGATGCAGCGCGCGCGAGCCTGCCGTCCGAGGAGCTCTGCGACCACATCTTGGATCGCCTCGCCGCCGAAGGCGACGACGACGTGGCCCTGCTGATCATCGAGATCCTTCCCGACCCCGGCAACCGGCTGCGTCTCTCCATGCGAGCCGACCCCGGTCAGCTCGTCATCCTCCGCCGCATCCTCCAGCGGTGGCTCAGCGAGCGCGCCGTCGAACCGGGGATGGCCTACGACGTCGTGGCGGTGACCGGCGAAGCCGTGGCGAACGCGATCGAGCATGCGTACGGTCCGTCCGGCGGCTCGGTCCAGATCACGGCCGACTGGTCGGCGAGCGAGATCGCGCTTGCCGTACGCGACTTCGGGCAGTGGCGAACACAGCGAGCACCCAACAGAGGCAGGGGAATCCCGATCATGCGAGCGCTTTCCGACGAGATGCAGATCGATCGATCCAGCACGGGCACGTCGGTGGAGCTTCGTTGGAGCAGCGGGTAGCAATGATGATCGATCCCGCGAGGCTTTGGCTCGACCGATCCAGCGCGAGGACGGTCGCGCACCTTACCGGCGAGATCGATCTGTCCAATGCGGCCGTGATCAAACAGGAGATCAACGACTCGGTTACGAACGAGACGTTGGGGCTCGTGCTGGACCTGACGAAAGTTCGCTACCTGGACAGCGCAGGGATCGCCATGTTGTTCGATCTCGCCCGCGGGCTCGAGGCGCATGAACAGCGCATGACCGTTGTGATCCCTTCGGATTCGCTGATCCACCGTTCCTTGAAGGCAAGCGGCTGGCCGTCGACGATCGCCGTCGTGGAACGACTGGGCGAGGCTCTCGACCCCCCGTCGTAGCCGGTGGAACCGCCTAGCGCGAGAAGTTCAGCGCGAACTCGAGCACGCCTTTGTCCTCTGTGCTCACCGGACCGAAGCTGGGGTTCGGGATGTTCCAGTCCGCGAACGTGATGGGGATGGAGCCGACCACCTGAAACGTCGATCTCGCATATCTGCCGGTGACGTTCAAGGTCACGGACTTGGTGACGCCGTGAAGGGTCAGGTCGCCCGTAGCTCGATAGCTCTGGTCCGTCCCCTCTGCGGGGATCGATCCGAGATCGATGGGCTCGGTCAGGTGAAGGTCGCGGTCGGATAAGAGCTCGTTTCCATGATCCGCCCGTTGAACTGGGCGTCCCGGCGACTCTGGTCGCTCTCCACCGTCGTCATGTCCACCGTGAACGTACCCGCCGTGATCGTGGTCCCGTTCACGTCGATCGATCCGGTGATCTCGCCAGTCCTCCCGACGGCCACGTTGCTCTGGCCGAACAGGACCTCTTTGACCCGGTAACCGACCAGCGAACCATCGGACACCTTCCAGGTCCCGTCCGTCCCTCCGCTCGTCTGGCCGAAGCTGGAAGCCGTCGCGCTCGGTGTGGGAGACGACGAGGCCAGGGCGAGCGGAGCAGGTGCGGGCCCTTCGATGAGATGGATGTAAATGTAAGCGCCGGCCACCAGAGCAACCGCTGCGGCGGCAATCCCGATCGCCAGCCATCGCTTCCAGTGACGCATCCGACGTGGTTCGGTCATCTGGTTCCTCCCTTGATGGCTTGGTGGTGACTCGCTTCGCCGGCGAGGCTGCCGAACATGACATCAGGAACCGCTGGGCGATCGATCAAGCCTCGCTGGGGATCCCCTGTGAATCCATGCCGCGCGGACACTATGGTAGGAACGCGGATGCCACGGGACCAGATCGAGCTGCTCGGTAGGCAGATGGAAGGGGCCTATCGGCCGCTCCGGCGGCGACTGGAAGGACTCACCGAGGCCGAGCTGTGGTGGGAGCCCGTTCCCGGAGTGTGGACGCTCCGTCGCCAGCCCGACGGTCGGTTGCTGGAGGACTACAAAGACCAGGACCCCAGCCCGGCTCCCTTCACCACGCTGGCCTGGCGACTGTTCCATGTGGCCTCGTGCAAGGTCATGTACCACGAATGGGCATTCGGCCCCGCCCAGCTCACCTGGCTGACCATCGAGCGGCCGGAAACCGCCGAGGGGATGGTCGAGATGCTCGAGCTGGGACATGCCTCGCTGGTGAGAGACCTGGAGGGCCTGTCGGGCGACGAGGACCTGGACGCAGCCGTGATGACCAACTGGGGCGAGAAGTGGCCCGCGTGGCGGATCTTCTGGACGATGATCCACCACGACGCCCATCACGGTGGAGAGATCGGATGTCTCCGGGATCTCTACAGGCACCGGTGAACATGAGGGTCGGGGAGCAGAGGATCGCGCTCATCTGCTTCGTGGCGACCTCCGTCCTGGCCGGCGGCAACGCGGTCGGAGTCAGGTTCAGCAACCGTGAGCTCGCGCCACTGTGGGGAGCCGGCCTCCGGTTCTCGCTGGCAGCGGTGGTCCTGATGATCGTCATGGCTGTGTTCAGGCTGTCGGTCCCTCGCGGGCGAGCCCTGGTCGGGGCGCTCCTCTACGGCATCCTCAATTTCGCGGTTCCCTTCGCCCTGGCGTACTACGGGCTGGTCCGGGTGCACGCCGGACTCGGCCAGACGCTGCTCGCATTGGTCCCGCTGGCCACCCTTCTCCTTGCGGTCCTTCAGGGCCAGGAGCGCCTCCACGCCGCGGCCGTGGTCGGAACCCTCCTCGCCCTGGGCGGCGTGGCCGTGATCTCCCAGGCGTCTATCGGGGGATCGGTGCCGACACTCTCCCTCCTCGCCCTGGTCGCCGGGGCCGTGTCGTTCGGGGAGGCGGCCGTGGTGGTTCGCCGGTTTCCTCGTGTGCACCCGGTGACGATGAATGCGCTGGGCATGACGACCGGAGCCGTGTTGCTGGTCGTGGGATCGATGCTCGCGGGAGAGGCGATCGAGCTTCCGCAGCGCACCGCCACCTGGATTGCGCTCGGCTATCTGGTCCTCGTCGGTTCCGTGGTGGTCTTCGTCCTGTATGTCGTGGTGCTCCGCTACTGGAGCGCCTCGCGGACGGCCTACGGGTTCGTCATAACTCCCATCGTGACGGTGCTGCTGTCGGCCTGGCTCGACAAGGAACCGGTCGGCATGGAGCTCGTGGTCGGGGGAGTGTTGATCTTGGCAGGCGTCTACGTCGGGGCACTCCGCAGGGCTGAGGAGCCATCCGCCCTGGCTCCCCGTTAGAGTTCGATGAGACGCGCGATGGAAGACCCCGACGAGCTCGAACGCGGCCGAGCCGCCTATGCCGGGCAGGCGTGGGAGGAAGCCTTCGCGCGACTTTCGGCGGCGGACCGTCAGTCGCCGCTCGAGGTCGAGGACTTGGAGCGACTCGCCGTCGCGGCCCACCTGACCGGCAGGTACGAGGACAGTGCCGACGTCTTGGCCCGAGCGCACCAGGAACACCTTCGCGGGGGCAATATCCCCAGGGCCACGCGGGTCGCGTTCTGGCTGGGAATGGGGCTACTAGACAGGGGTGAGATGGCTCGCGGCGGCGGCTGGCTCGCCCGAGGCAGGCGGCTGCTCGAGGAAACGCAGGAGGACTGCGTGGAGCAGGGATACGTCCTCTTTCCGGTCGCGCTCCAGAGCTTGATGCAGGGCGACGCGGCCGCGGCGTATCCCATCTTCAAGCAGGCCGCAGCCATCGCCGACCGCTTCGTCGACCCAGACCTGATGACGCTGTGTCGGCTCGGGAGGGGCCAGGCCTTGATCATGCTGGGGGAGACAGTGGAAGGGGTGGCCTGGCTCGACGAGGCCATGGTCGCGGTAACAGCCGGAGAGGTTTCCCCTGTGGTTACCGGGATCGTCTACTGCTCGGTGATCGACGCCTGTCAGGAGATCTTCGACCTGCGCCGGGCGCAGGAGTGGACAGAGGCGCTGAGCCAGTGGATCAAGGGTCAGCCGGATCTTGTCCCGTTCCGCGGACGTGTCTTGTGCACAGGGCGCAGATCCTCCAGCTGCACGGCGCCTGGCCGGATGCGGTGGGCGAGGCGCAACGGGCCTGCGAACGGCTTTCCGGCCAGCCTGCGGTCGGGATGGCGTTCTACCAGCAGGCGGAGATCCACCGGCTCCGCGGAGAGTTCGCCGCGGCTGAGGAGAACTACCGGCAGGCAAGTGAATGGGGCCACAGCCCTCAGCCGGGCCTCGCGTGGCTCCGGCTGGTCCAGGACCAGGTGGAGGCTGCCTACGTAGCAATCCGGCTCGCTGTGGACGAGGCCCATGACCGGGTGACCCGGGCCAAGCTCCTCCCAGCGCTCGCCGAGGTCGCGCTGGCGGCCGGCGACGTCCCCGCGGCCAGGGGCGCCGCCGACGAGCTCTCTGAGATCGCGGCCGCGTTCAATGCCCCCGTGCTGCATGCCCTCTCGGCCCAGGCCAGCGGCGCCGTCCTCCTGGCAGAGGACGAACCGAAAGCCGCCCTTCACGCGTTGCGCCCCGCATGGAAGGCTTGGCAGGAGCTCGAGGCTCCCTATGAAGCGGCCCGCGTTCGGGCGCTTATCGGGGTGGCCTGCCGGGAGCTGGGCGACGAGGACACGGCGGCCATGGAGCTGGACTCGGCCCGCCGGGCCCTTCAGCAGCTGGGCGCCCAGCCGGAGCTGGCCCGGGTGGAGAAGCTCATCCGAACCGCCGCTCGAGAGGGCCAGGGTGGACTCACGGTTCGCGAGGTCGAGGTCCTTCGCCTCATTGCGGAGGGCAGGACCAATCGAGCCATCGCCGAGAAGCTGGTGATCAGTGAGAAGACCGTGGCTCGCCACGTGAGCAACATCTTCACCAAGCTGGGGCTCTCCTCGCGGTCAGCGGCCACTGCGTACGCCTACGAGCACGACTTGGTGTAGCCCGCATCTACACAGAATTACCCACGTCGGGGGTTCTCCGATTTGGACAGTTCCCCCGATGCGTTGCCAACCCGCCCGGACCTACCTTCCTTTACGAGCACGGCATCAGGAGGAAAGCGATGAACGGCGTGAATGGCTCTGAGCGGTTCGAGACGATCATCATCGGTGGCGGGCAGTCCGGTCTCTCCATGGGGTACCACCTGTCGAAGTGGGATCGACCGTTCGTGATCCTGGATGCGAGCGAGCGGATCGGCGATTCCTGGCGCAAACGGTGGGACTCCCTTCGAGTATTCACTCAAGCTCGGTATGACGGTCTCCCTGGGTGGCCCTTTCCCGCTCCTGCCCGATCGTTCCCGACGAAGGACCAGGTGGCCGACTACCTCGAGGCCTACGCGGCGCGATTCGGTCTCCCCGTTCGATCGGGGATTCGCGTGGACGGCCTCACCAAAGAGGGCAACCGATACGTCGTGACGGCTGGCGACCACCGGTTCGAGGCCTCCAACGTGGTGGTGGCGACGGGCGTCTATCAGAGCCCCAGGATCCCTTCCTTCGCATCCGAGCTCGATCCGACCATCGTCCAGATGCATTCCACCGAGTACCGGAATCCGTCCCAACTTCGGGACGGTGGCGTCCTCGTCGTCGGCGCAGGCAACTCGGGAGCCGAGATCGCGGTCGAAGCTTCTCGTAGTCATCCGACGTGGCTGTCAGGACGGGACACCGGCCAGGAACCCACTCGTCCCGGAAGCAGGCCGGACTGGCTGCTCATGCCCCTCCTCTGGTTCATGGTCACGCACGTACTCACCATGAGGACGCCGATCGGGAGGAAGGTCGAACAGAAGTTCCGAAACCGGGGCATCCCCCTCGCCCGGGTCAAGAGGAAAGACATCGCCGCCGCGGGGATCGAGCGATTGCCCAGAGTCGCTGGGGTGCGCGACGGCCTGCCGGTGCTTGAAGACGGACGAGTCCTCGAGGTCGCGAACGTCATCTGGAGTACCGGGTACATGCTGGACTTCCGCTGGATCGACCTGCCGGTCTTCGACGAGGGCGGCCGCCCAGTGCACGATCGTGGGATCGTCGGATCGGAACCCGGTCTGTGCTTCGTGGGACTGGCCTTCCTGTATTCGCTCTCCTCGGCGCTTATTGGTGGGGTGGGCAGGGACGCCGAGTACATCGCGAAGCACATCGACGCGCGATCAGCACACAGTCACCCACCGAAGCACCGCAAGAAAATGCGGCGGTTGGGAGGCAGAGATGACCGAGCGGTTCGAGACCGTGATCGTCGGCGGGGGGCAGGCGGGCCTCTCCGTAGGACACCACCTGGCCAGGCGAGGCCGGTCCTTCGTGATCCTGGACGCGAACGAACGCGTCGGCGATTCCTGGCGGAAGCGATGGGACTCCCTCCGCCTGTTCACGCCGGCCAAGTTCGATGGCCTCGATGGCATGCCGTTTCCTGCGCCCCGCCTGTCGTTCCCCACCAAAGACGAGATGGCTGATTACCTGGAGGCCTACGCCGGGCGATTCGATCTGACCTATCGGACCGGCGCGCGGGTGGACGGACTCTCCAGGGAGGGGGACAGATACATCGTTTCCTCCGGCGATCGGCGGTACGAGGCCGACAACGTGGTGGTGGCCACCGGCGCGGAGCGTACGCCGAAGTCTCCTCCGTTCGCCCGCGAGCTCGACCCGAGCATCGTGCAACTGCACTCCGCCGAGTACCGGAATCCCTCACAGCTGCAGGAAGGTGGAGTCCTCATCGTGGGCATCGGGAACTCGGGCGCAGAGATCGCCCATGAAGTCGTGCGCACCCATCGAACCTGGCTTTCGGGCAAGCCGAGGGGCCAACTCCCGTTCCGGCACGGGCCCTCCGCAGCTCGATTCGCTTTTCCGGTCGTTCGGTTCCTCGGCCATCGGGTGCTCACCAGACGCACGCCGATCGGACGCAAGGTCGTCCCGAGGCTCATTGCTCATGGCCAGCCGCTCATCCGGACCAAGCTGAAGGACCTCGTTGCCGCCGGCGTCGAACAGGTGCCGCGAACCGTCGGGGTGAAGGACGGGTACCCGGAGTTCGCAGACGGTCGAGTCCTGACCGTGTCGAACGTGATCTGGTCCACGGGTTTCCGATATGACTTCGGGTGGATCGACCTCCCCGTGTTCGGCGCGGACGGAGAGCCGATGCATCGCCGGGGCATCGTGGAGTCCGAGCCGGGGCTGTACTTCATGGGGCTGCTGTTCCAGTACGCGGTCACCTCCAACGTGCTCCCTGGCATGGGCAGGGACGCGGAATACATCGCGAGGCACATCGCGACGCGATCATCGAACAGTCACCCCGTCGAAGAGTCGCAACAGCCCTCTGGTGCTGGGAGGCAGAAATGACCACACAGATGAAGTTGAGGGTCACCCGACGTCTCAATGATGAGGAGTTCCGTCGGCGGATGCTGACGGGGATCCCGGTCATGCAGCGGCGACTGGAGGTGGCCGGTGTCTCGACGGCGCTCCTCGAGGGCGGGGACGGCCCCCCCGTGGTGCTGCTTCACGGCGGGATCGAGACGGGCGGGGTGTACTGGGCGCCCGTTATGTCTCGCCTTGCGGAGACCCACCGCCTCGTCGTTCCCGATGTCCCCGGCCTCGGGGAGTCCGAACCTTTCGACGGGCTGGACGTGGCGTCCTTCGGCGAATGGGTGGCGGCCCTGCTCCCGCTGACCTGCGACGAGAAACCGACGCTGGTGGCGCACTCGCTGTACGGCAGCCTGGCCGCTCAATTCGCGTCACAGCACGGGGGTCTCCTTCGGGAACTGGTGCTGTACGGGTCACCGGGGATCGGGCACTATCGAATCCCTCTGGGGCTTCTGTTGACCGCGATCCGGTTCGATCTCAGACCAACCGAGCGCAACAATGCCCGGTTCGCGGACTGGGCTTTCCTCGATGCGGCGAGGACCCGCAGGCTGAGTCCCGAGTGGTATGACGCGTTTATGGCCTACGGGCTCTCTCGCGGCACCGCCCCTGCCATCAAGAAGACGATGCGGCAGCTGATCAGGGCCGGTGCAAAGCAGATCTCGGACGATCAGCTCCGGGGCATCGACCTCCCCGTGGCGCTGATCTGGGGGAGGCAGGATCGGATGATCCCGCCCAGGATCGCCGAGCTCGCAAGTTCCAAGTTCGGCTGGCCTCTGCACGTGATCGACGGCGCCGGGCACGTCCCCCATATCGAGCAGCCTGAAGCGTTCCTCCGAGCACTCGGCGCGGCGTTCGCGCAATCGGATCCATGACGAAGGACGTTCTGTCGGCCAACAGGAGAGCCCGCGCCAACGAGGTCAAGCGACGGGTCTACGCCAAGGAAGCTTCCAGGTACGACGAAGAGGCGGATTTCTCTGAACGATGGATCTTCGGGACCGAACACCGGGCCTGGGCATGCTCACGGGCCGTGGGAGAGACGCTCGAGGTCGCCATCGGCACCGGTCTCAACTTGCCGCACTACCCTGCACACGCCCGCCTCACCGGGATCGACCTCAGCCCCGAGATGCTTACCCTGGCTCGTTCTCGAGCCGAGCGGCTGGGGCGAGCAATCCGTTTGACCGAAGGAGACGCGCAGGACCTCCCGTTCACGGACGGCTCGTTCGACACGGTGGTCTGCACGTACGCCCTCTGCAGCGTGCCCGACGACGCCGCGGCGATCTCGGAGATGATTCGGATCCTTCAGCCGGCCGGCCGCCTGATCCTAGTCGATCACATCCGCAGCTCCGTCCCGCCGATCTTCTGGCTGCAGTGGCTGCACGAGTTCATCCCCCGGCGAACGAAAGGGGAGTACTCGACTCGACGCCCATCACGGCATGTCCTTCGGGCCGGCATGAACATTCTGGCCCGAGATCGCCTCCGCCTGGGGATCGTCGAGCGACTGGTCGCAGTGAAGACCGTCTGACCAGAGTCACCGCTTGCGCGCGGCGGCCCTCCCGCCCTTCCGCCCGGCTGCCTTCTTCTGCGCAGTGGTACCGCCCTGCTTCGAGCTGCTCCCCGAGCCCGACTTCTTCCCGCCTCGGCTCGAGGCGCCGGGGGAGTTGGCGATGCGGGCGGCCCGCTGCTTGGACATACCCTTCTCCTTGAGGGCCTCGTACTGCTTCTCGTTCTTGACGCTCGGTCGCCGGTCAGGCATGGTGCGCCTCCCTTCCGACTCTGGGCGCTTCTGGGATCTGTTCTTTGATGTATCCCCGGGACTCGACGGACGAAACGACTCACCGGGCAGGCGCGTTCGTCGGTTGGCACAGGCCGGGCGGTCAGGCCTCGAAGAACTCCTTCAGCACGGCTGCCATAGCCTCGGGGGACACGTCGTGCGTCTGACCCTCGAGCGTTCGGGTCTGGCCCTTAGGCAAAGCCTTCGCCAGCGCTTCCACGGTTTCCTTGAAGAACGGAAAGCTGGCCCCGCCCACCAACACGAGCGTGGGCGCGGTGACCAGGGCCGCCCGCGTTGTCGGCAACGAGTAATCGCCCATGATGATGGCGTCGTAGGCCAGCGTGTGAGCCAGATCCTCCTGTGCTTTCCACCACGGTGCGGCGCGCGCCTGGGCGACGAACTCGGCGGGCATACCCACGACCTTCGACATGAAGTATTCGACCGCGTCACCTCGTCGGCCCTCGGCCAGCATCTTGTCGTACTGCTCGACTTGATCGAGCGGCGGCTTCTGCTCATCGTGCAGGATGTAGGGGGGCTCCCACAGTGCGAGCTTGGTGACCGGAACGCCGCTCGCGGCTGTTTCCAAGGCGAGGGCGGCCCCGGAGGACGTGCCGTACAGGAACGCCGACCCTCCCGTCGCGCCGATGACGGCGTCGATGTCCTCGACCTCGCGCTCGACGGCATATGGCGGAGTGTCTCCACTGGGCCCTCTCCCCCGCCGGTCGTAGTTGAACACGGTGAAATCGGACGCCAGGAGCTCCGCCAACGGGGCGTTCGCCATCCTGTCGGTCGAACCGCCGCTCACTAGGACGACCGGCGATCCGTCACCGATCCGGTCGAACGCGATGGTCGTGCCATCCTTTGAAGTCACGGTCTCCATGAGATCACCTCCGTCTGGTGCGAGCTGGTTCGACCAGGCCTTTACGCCAGCGTGTTCTCGACCCAAGCTTGCCACGCCTTCTCGGTCGCCTGCTGATCGACGTCGGCGTAGATGTGATGGCCCAGCACGACTGTTCCCTCGTATCCGAGGATGAACCGATACAGTCCGTCGCTCGTGCGCACGCCGAGGAACTCGTCCGACAGGTAGTCCACCACTCCATCCATCTCGGGAAGCCCTTCTGGCATGAGATGGACCCGGTCGCCTACTGACGCCGCTCCCGTGAGACCCAATCCACCCCTGATCCGCTTCCACGTCCGCTCGCGGTCGGGCGCCTGCGGCCCGTAAATGTCGACCGGCGTCGCGGTCCGCCCCCGGAAGTACGTGAGGTACTCGGCGAGCTTCTCGAAGTACATCGGGTCGCCCCGCTTCAGGGCTTCGTACTCCGTCTCCCAATCGTCGCCGGCCAGGAATCCGCTGTGCACGAATCGGACGACGGTGCTGCCGCCTGCGCGTCCCTCGATGAGGTACTCGAATACCATCAGGCTGCCGTCCTCGCCCTTCCCGGTATCGGTTACGAGCCGTTTCGGCGGGTCCCAGACGGTGATGGTCGACTCGAGGCTCCAGGCTGGGAGGGTCATCCGGACCTTCCCCCCCTCGCCGGGTTCGACCTCGTTCCGTCCCATGAACCAGGCGTCCAGGCCTGGTCCGGTAGCGATCGCCTCCCAGACCTCTTCGGGAGTGGCGTCGACCTCGATCTCCTTGCGCACTTCGAATGGATGGGCCATCTCATGACTCCTTCGTCGGGGTCTCGACCGTCCCGGCCTTGACGCTCGGATGGATTGCGACGATGACACGGTGGTCGCGTCCGCCCTCTGCAGTCTCATCGTGATACTTGCTCACCAAGGCGGTGACCGTGCTGGCCAGCTCCTCGGCGAACGCGGCTCGATCGGCCGCGGAGGCGAATCGGACCTCGCCGTCCATGGCGAAGGTGGCAAGCCGCCTCCTGGCCCGCGACGCGCCGGCGATGAGGTCGCCCACGTCTCGAACCAGCCGGGAGGCGATGGCCAGGAGCCATCGCGCGGACAGCCGGTCCGGGGATCGCGAGGGATCCGGCTGCACGGCGGCCAGGGCGGCCGGCGAGATCACATACGAGGCCGCCGTAGCCTGAAGGATCCGTTCGGTCACGTTGCCCTTCCTGCGCTCTTCGACCAGCTCGACCAGGCCGTGTCGCTCGAGGGCCTTCACGTGGTAATTCACCTTCTGCCTCGCCAGGCCCATCTTGGCGGCCAGCATCGTTGCCGAGGTGGGCTCGGCCATCTCGGCCAACAGCCTGGCCCGAACCGGATCGAGCGAGGCCTCGGCCGCAGCCGGATCGTCGATCACCGCGACATCGATCACGTTTCCCATCTTCTTACGGACAATCTTTCTTGTCAAGACGAGAGAATTCGTCGGACTGAGCCTGTCGGCGCCTGGGGCTATGGTCGTCCACACCCATGGCGACGATCGAGGGCGTACGTGCGGTTGCTCTGAGCCTGCCGAGGTCCTACGAGGCGCTCGTGCGGGACCGCGTCAAGTTCCGGGTCGGCCAGTACGTCTACCTGGAGTTCTCGCGCGATGAGACGCTAATGGGATTCGCCTTTCCCAAGGAGGAGCGCGAGGCGCTGGTCGCGTCGGAACCCGACAAATTCCTGATGCCCAAGCGCTCGGACCTCCGCTACAACTGGGTGGTCGTTCGCCTGGCCGCCATCGACGACGTCGAGATGCGGGAGATCGTCCTGGATGCCTGGCGGATGGTCGTCCCAAAGCGGGTCGCAGCGGAGCATCTGCGCGACTGACGGCCGCAGGCCCCGGTGACCAGCGGGGGGTCGGATCCCCCGTTGCTAGACTGCTGGATCGTGGACTGGCGGCTCGAACTCGTGCAGGTCCCCGTGTCGGACGTGGACCGGGCGAAGGCCTTCTACACCGAGAAGGCCGGGTTCCATATGGACCACGACCATCAGGTCAGCGACGAACTGCGTTTCGTCCAGCTCACACCGCCGGGCTCGGCGTGCTCGATCGCGCTGGGGACTGGCCTGAGCACCATGCCGCCGGGGTCCGTCCAGGGCCTCCAGATGGTCGTCTCGGACATCCATGCCGCTCGGGCCGAGCTGGTGGAGCGCGGAGTCGATGCGAGCGTGGTCCAAGAGTTCCCGTGGGGGGCGTTCGTCTTCTTCAGCGATCCGGACGGCAACGGCTGGGCAGTCCAGCAGATCCCCGCACGCGACTGAATCGACCACCATCAGTGGGGCTCTCCGACAGCCCGCGGCCTGGGCGTCAACTTAGGAGGTCAGCAACGACTGAGTGGTGGGCAGTCGCCCGGCCCTGGGGAGTCACGGCATCGCCGTGGCCGGGGCCGGGCAACAGCGAGGGCCCCGTGGACCTCGAAGGATCGAGGCGGACGGCTCCGGACCGCGACATCCTGTCCGACGGAGCTCAGAGCGGCCGGGCACCGAGTGAATATCTGGCTACCGACCCCTGGCCGGGCCCCGGCGACAGTGAGGGCGCAAGACCATGACGGTTCCGGCCTCGGTGGTCTCCGAGGGACGGAATGTCCACGCGATCAGATCAGTTGTGAAAGGGTCGAGACATGGTTGACAACGCGGTTGTGGTGGAGGGTTTGCGGAAGCGCTTCGGAGACGTCGTGGCCCTCGACGGGATCGACTTCGAAGTGGGACACGGGACGGTCTTCGGGCTCCTGGGCCCGAACGGCGCCGGCAAGACTACTGCCGTGCGGGTGCTCGCGACGGTTCTTCGTCCCGACGCGGGCCGGGGCGAGGTGCTCGGGCACGATGTGGTGCGGGACGCCGAGGCCGTGCGCCGCAGGATCGGGCTGGCCGGTCAGAACGCTGCGGTCGACCCGAACCTCACCGGTCGGGAGAACCTTCGGATGGTCGGCATCCTCGGTCAGATGCCCAGAGCCGACGTGATGCCGCGGGCGAGCGAGCTGCTGGAGCGGTTTGACCTCTCCTCGGCGGCCGATCGCCCGTTGCGAACGTATTCCGGGGGCATGCGCCGTCGGCTCGACATCGCTGCGTCGCTCATGCCCCGGCCGCCCGTTCTGTTCCTGGACGAACCGACGAGCGGGCTCGACCTTCCGAGCCGGAACGAGCTCTGGGAGATGATCCGCGAGCTGGTGAGCGACGGCACGACAGTGCTCCTCACGACCCAGTACCTGGAGGAGGCCGACAGGCTCGCCAATCGCATCGCGGTCGTGGATGACGGGAAGGTGATCGCCAACGACACCCCGGAGCGGCTCAAGGCCGATCTCGGGGACACGATCCTGGAGATGGGGTTCCGCGGCGATGGGAGGGCCGACCGCGCGATGGCGCTGCTTGGGGAGAGCTTCGGGGATCGGGTGGAGCGGGAGGGGGAGACGATCCGCGTCAGCTCCGACGAAGGCGCGCGCGTCCTGTTCCAGGTGCTCCGCTCGCTCGACCACGGTGACCTGGAGCCGGACACGCTGACGGTCCGTGAACCGAGCATCGACGACGTGTTCCTCGCGCTCACCGGCCACCGGGCCGAGAGTCAGGACAGTCGCGTCGACGAGGACGGGAAGACGAAAGGAGATACAGCATGAGCGCCCCCTCCGTCGCGGTGCAGGCCCCGGACATCCGGGACCGGCGTATCCCGTTCTCGGTCGTCCGGGACACCTTCGAGGTCACCAGGCGCAATCTCATTGCCTATCGCCGCGTGCCCCAGCTCCTGGTGTTCTCCACGATCCAGCCGGTGATCTTCGTGCTCATGTTCCGGTATGTCTTCGGGGGAGCCATCAACGTGCCGGGTGGGATCCCGTACGTCGACTTCCTGATGCCCGGGATCTTCGTGCAGACCGTGGTCTTCGGGGCCATCGCCACGGCCATCGGCCTGGCCGCTGATCTCAAGAGCGGGCTGATGGAGCGGTTCCTGGCCCTCCCGATGGCTCGCTCAGCGGTGCTGACCGGGCGGACCATGGCGGACATGAGCCGGAACGTGTTCGTGGTCATCCTGATGATGGTGGTCGGGTTCCTGGTGGGGTGGCGGGTCCACACCAGCGCGCTGGGCCTGGCAACGGGCGCGATGCTGGTCATCCTGTTCGGCTATTCGATGTCGTGGGTCTTCGCCACGGTGGGCTTGGCGATGAAGGATCCGGAGGCCGCCCAGGCCGCCGCCTTCCCCGTGCTCGCGCCCCTCGTGTTCGCGTCCTCGGCGTTCGTGCCGGTCACCTCGATGCCCGGGTGGTTGCAGGTCTTCGCCAGGCACCAGCCGGTGTCCGTCACCGCCTCTGCAGTGCGAGCTCTCACGCTGGGCGGGCCGACCGCGACGTTCGTGTGGCAGTCGATCGCCTGGTGCGCGGCGATCCTTCTAGCGTTCGCGCCGATCGCCGTGCGGCTCTATCGTCGAGCCGTATGAGCGCGCTGAGGTCTTCGGACCTCGGGAATGATGGGGAAGAACGGAATCGGAAAGAGGATGGTCGCCATGCGCAAACTGATCGTGAGTGAGTTCCTGACCCTGGATGGGGTCATGCAGGCGCCCGGCGCCCCCGACGAGGATCGAAGCGATGGGTTCGAGCACGGCGGATGGCAGCTGTCGTTGATGGACGAGGAGGCGGGCAGCGCGGTCATGGACGGGCTCGCGGCCACCGGCGGCCTGGTCCTCGGACGGGTGACCTACGAGATCTTCGCCGCGTACTGGCCGACCGCCCCCTCGGACGACCCACTGACCGGGACCCTCAACGAGATGCCCAAGTACGTTGCCTCGACGAGCCTGCGGGAGCCGCTCGAGTGGAACAACTCTCACCTGATCCAGGGGGACGTCGCGGCGGAGGTCGCCAAGCTGAAGGAGGGATCCGGGAAGGACCTGCGGGTCATCGGGAGCGGAGGGCTGGTCCAGACGCTGATCCGGCACGATCTGGTGGACCAGTACGACCTTTTGGTCTACGGCGTCGTCCTCGGAAGCGGCAAGAGGCTCTTCCGGGAAAGCACGCCGAAGTTCTCCATGCAGCTGGTGGACAGCCGTACCTCGAAATCCGGTGTGCTGATCCTCACCTACGAGCCGGAGCGATGAACCTTCTCGGTGCGGCCGAGATGTGGATCGCCACGTTCTCCGATCCGGACGACAACTACTTCCAGCTCATGAGCCCGATGTGGCGGCGGCCGAGGCGAACAGCCTCATCGTGGTGATCCAGCCGCGAGCGTAGATGTCGTAGAGACCCTCGCGGAAGGCCTCGGAGAGCCGTTCCCACCCGCGGTGCTCCAGCTCGACCACCGTACCGTCGCCTTGCGGGGTGAACGTGACGTCGACTTCTGTGGGTGGCTCCGGGCTGGAATGCGGCCGCCATGCCATGACCACCCGCTTCGGGGGGTCCCAGACGATGACCTCGGCCCAGGGGACGACCCTGCCATCCGACATGTGCTCGAGGATCGATCCGCCCAGGCGAGCCTGGAACTCGAGCCGTTCGACCCGGACGTTGTCCGCTTGGAATTCGCTCACGGCCCGCGAGTAGTCGTGGACCGGCCACCACGTGTCCATCTGCTCGGTGAAGAGCGCGAAGACATGTTCGGGGCTCCCTCGAACGTGCACCTTCTGCCGGATGGGCGCGACCCGCGGCATCTCCCGGAAACGATATCTGGGCCGGGGTATCCTGTCCTCCTTCCGTGGAGACCTCGCCCCGACGCCTGGAGTTGATCCGGGCGGAACACCTCACCCTCCGATGGGACCGGTCGCTCACAGAGCCGTATCGCGCGCGTTTCGAGGGCCGGCCGCCGAGGATCCTGGAATCGGCCGACGGCGTCACGCTCGAGTACCCGAGGTTCGCCGTCGGGCGACGGAGGGCCCTTCCGTCGACCGTGACGCTGAACGCATGGGCTCCGTGGCAGATCGAGACGCGAGGCAAACTCCGCGGCCTGACCGCCGACCTCGGCGGAATCGTGCTGAAAGGGTTCCACGTTCACGATGGGGCCGCGGAGTTGCGAGTCACGCTTCCCAGGCCCGCCGGCGAGGTGCCCATCGAGGTATCGGCCGGGGTCGTCGACACCGTGTTCTCCCGGCCCGTAGGCGTGGCGGCTCGGGTTCACGTCCTGGCGGGGGCGGCTGGGCTCGCCCTCGATGACCAACGATTCAAGGCGGTGGGCGGAGGGGTCGACTGGCAAACCCCGGGTTGGGACCGCGCGTCCGACCGGTACGACATCACGATCCGTCGAGGCGCCAAGGACCTCACCCTCGAAACGGTGGTCGCACCTCACGGCTCGACCGGCCGGACCGGGCGGGCCCTGGCGACCGTGGTGTTCACCGACATCGTGGAGTCCACGGAGCGGGCTCGCGAGTCGGGAGACCGTCAGTGGCGGGAGCTCCTCGACCGGCACGACGCGGTGGGTTCCCGGCTGGCGGCCGCAGTCCGGGGCGAGGTTGTGAAGACCACCGGCGATGGGGTCCTGGCCGTGTTTGACCGCCCAGGAGATGCGGTCGAATTCGCAAGGTCGTTTCGCGAGGAGATCCGAGGCCTCGGCCTGGACATCCGGGCCGGTCTCCACAGTGGCGAGGTGGAGTTTCGGGGGACCGATGTTGGTGGGATCGGCGTGCACATCGCCTCGCGGGTCATGGCGACGGCTGGCCCGGGGGAGATCCTTGTTTCCCGCACCGTGCGCGACCTGGTCGCAGGGTCGGACCTGGACCTCGAGGACCGGGGGACCCACGCCCTCCGGGGCGTGGGTGGCGAGTGGCAGGTCTTCGCGGTGCGGTGAAACCGGCTCAGGTGGCAGCCGACCAGCGGCGATGGGCGGGAAGCGCGACGTCCCCGTAGCCGTTGCATCGAGCCTCGCTCACCTTCAGCTCGAACAGGACGTATTCGTCGGAGGGGTCGTAGCTCGCCGCCTTGGTGACGATCGCCCGAATCCCTGGATCCTCCACGGGGAATCCCCTCCCGCTCAGGAAGAATTCGCCGCCGGTGCCGTGGG
>JBKPAF010000014.1:0-65434 GCA_046726275.1 Actinomycetota bacterium | reverse complement strand
CCTGCCGGGCGCCGGCGAAGGCCGTCGCGGCGCGGTCCGCCTCTCCGTCGAGCAGAGCGTTCTGCCCAGTCTGAAGGAGCCGCCTCCCGTCCTCGAGGTGCTGCCGAAGGGACAACGCGGTAGCCAGCGTGGCTATCGCTGTCACTGCAAGCACCGCGGGGAGGAGGAGGGCCAACATGGTCAGAAGCTTGCGTCGACGGCTGTGACGGCGTTGCTCCCGCGGGGGGCTCTGAATCGTCTCGAGGGCCACGGTGAGTTACGGCGACGCGAATACGACCAGCCGATGCGACGACGAGAACGGAGGCGTGCAGGTAGTGAGCACGAGGCTCGGTTCCTTCGTCTGCTTGAGCACCCAGACTCCTGACGGGAGGATCACCCGCTGGCCGGTAACGTGATAGTCGAAGGTACCGAACGGCGTCAGCAATCGGATGAGGTCCCCTCGTCGCAGCTTGTTGAGCGACCAGAACGGGTGGAGATACGTGGTGCGATGGCCCGCGATGGCGACCCGGCCGGTGTCCTCCCACGGGTACGCCGTCTCCATGTAGTGCCCCGGCCCCTTCTTCAGGTCGGCCGTGCTCGTGCCATTCACCACGACGATGTCCAAGCCAATGCGGGGGATCTTCAGGATGCCGATCGGAGCGCCTTCGGGGATCGGCTTGGCAGGCCCCCGGGGGCCCGTCGGGCCCGGATTGGCGATGATCTTGTCGATCTGCTCCCGGAGGTGGCCCTGTTCCCGGGCGGTGCCGATGCCCGTACCCCAGAGGAGCCATCCGAGATACCCGGCCACCACGAGCGCCGCGACCAGGCAGAGCGTCCCAAGAGCTCGCAGGATCCGCCCCCGGTGCGATGGTTTCCGCGGCGGGGGCTCAAGACCGAGGTCGCCGGTCCCTGAGGGGCTGTCGCCGGCCTTAGTCCGTAACACTGGCTTCTCGTCCGGGGTCGATCAGCTGGAGGGGTTCCGGGGAGGCCAGCACGATCAGTCCCATGGCCGGGTTTGTACCTGGTAATGACAGAGGAGTACCGGAATCTCGCTCTGGGTTTCTCATGGAAATGCCCAACATCAACCTACCTCTCGCCCGACCGGGCGGGGCAGAGTACGTGGAGTCCGGGCCTCTCTTCGTCGATCTGAGCTCGAAGCTGGATCAGGCGGACTTGGCCGCAGCGACCCTTCGCCGCCGGCCTACCACCAAGAGCAGCACCCCTGTGACCACGAGCGCGGCCAGAATCACGAGTCCCAACGAGATGTTCGTTCCGGTGAAGGCGACGTCAGTTCCGCCACCCGGAACGTTCCCACCGCCGGGTCCGCCGGGTCCCCCTCCTCCCCCTCCAGGAGGGGTCGAAGGAGGGTACTGAGCAAGAGCCTGCCCAGCTGTTACCACCAGGAAAGACAAAACCAGTGCGACAATCGCACCGAGTCGTCTCACGGGCACCTCCCTTCCCTAGGTCACAAGGCGCGTCGGCCGAAAGGTTACCCCCCTTCCTACCGATACGACAAGCGACAATAGACCTAATTCGTTCCCCCAAAATGACTATCCAACCCCCAAAATGACTATCTGAGCTGAATACTGGGAGTGGTCAGCCGGAAAATGAGACGGGCCCGGGAACCCTCGACCTTCACGCCCGTGTAGGTCAATCCCGGGACGAAGATGGGAAGGCCCACCCGCACCTCCACCGGGAGTGGCCCCTCGGGCACGAGTACCAGCCGGTTTTCCACGATCCGGAGCCTCGTTTCTACCTCTTCCCGCTGTCCCGAGGTCCGGATGTGCACCTTTCCATTGGACAGGCGAATGGTAATGGGGACCGTCGCGGGAAAGGCCCGGTTGATCCCCTGCTCGGTCAGGATCGCCGTTCCTGACCCGCGTTCGGCCCTGATGGTGGCCTTGTTACCGAACAGGAGCTGGTCGGGTGGGAATCGGACGTCCTGAAGTGCGAGGTGGACGGCCGACACGGGGAATCGACCGGTCCTGACTGTTCCTGTTGCCTCGACTGTGACCGACGGGAACCTGCCGGTCACGAGCTTGGGAAGGAAAGGGAAGCCGCCAAGGGACACCGAGGGACGCTGATCAAGCTCGAAGGAGTCCTGAAGCTGGCCAGAGACCCAGTGCTCGCCGAGCGCCCGCAGCCCGAAGTCGGCGCCGACCAGAACCAGGACCAGGATCCCAAAGGCGACCAGGGCCTTGCGCATGGCTGATTATTCGTGCTCCTCAGGTTCCGCGGGGATGAACCCTTTATGGGGTGTCAGACGCTTGGGCAGAGGCCTCCCGGGCTGCTGCTTTGTTCGGCGGCGGCTCTGCGGGCAGGTGCAAAAGGTTCTGCACGCCCGCCACCCCGGGAACCTTGAGCGCCTGCTGGGCGAGCTCGGTCATCTGCTCGGCGCTGCCCACCTCGCCCCGGAGCACGACGACGCCGTCTTCCACGTTGAGGACGATCTTCCCCTTCTCCACCTCAGGCTTCCCGAAAAGCTCCGTTTCCACCTTCTGCTTCAGGGTTTCGTCATCGGTCAATGCGTCTGCGGGGATCGGGTGCTTGGCTCGCTGCCAGGCGCCGTACGCTTCCGACTCGGCCCTCCGGGCCAGCCGGCCTCCGCGTCTTCCCAGGCGACGAAAGACCGCGGTCAGCTGATCCATGGTCTTGGCGCGACGGCCGCGTCCCTTGTCGGGGTCGAAGAAGTACGCGGTCACCGCGCCCAGGACGCCGGCTGCCAGGATCGAGCGCTTCTTCGATCTCGTCTGCTGTTCTTTCACGAGGGTCTCCTTTCCGGTCAGCCGATCTTCGGGAGCACTTCGCGCTGGCGCTTGCGGTTCCATCTGTCTTGCCGGGCGCTCCCTGCCGTGTTACCCGGATGATGAGAGAGCAAACGACCACCAGAAACATCACCGAAAAGGAAAGCTGCCACCGCCTTGTCGATTCCGGCCAACCCGATCCGT
Organism: Actinomycetota bacterium; assembly: GCA_046726275.1. Taxonomy (GTDB): domain Bacteria; phylum Actinomycetota; class UBA4738; order UBA4738; family UBA4738; genus DASXTW01. The sequence goes on along the minus strand of JBKPAF010000014.1, from coordinate 62,507 downwards.
CGTTAAGTCGGACGGTCCCCAATTGGGGGGACCCCGACGGGAGGAGGGATGGCATGGCGAAGTACCTGCTGCTCTACGGCGGTGGGCGAATGCCCGAGACGGACCAAGAACGAGCCCAGGTGATGAAGGCGTGGGACGCCTGGTTTACGAAGCTTGGCCCGGCCGTCGCCGATCCGGGCAACCCGTTCACCCCCTCGGTCAAGAAGATCGCGGGCAGCGGCTCGGTGAGCGACGCGAAGCCGACGGCGAGCGGCTACTCGATCCTGGAGGCCGATTCTCTTGAGCGGGCAACGAAGCTGGCCAAGGATTGTCCGGTACTGGAGGGCGGCGCAGAAATCACGGTCTTCGAGACCTTCGACGTGATGTAGGAGGGGCTTGGGGGGCCTCCCGCGAAGGCCCCCCAAACACCTCGTTCACTACACCCTGTCGCCGTCGCGGAGGAGGTTCGGGTTCCCGGTCCTCACGCAGGCCGAAGGCCTGAAGCCTGAGCTGCTGCCGGCGTACAACGCCGTCCTCTATGCATGGGCCCTGGCAGCGTTGACTTCGCTCGCTATCGAGACGCCTCATGGAGCGAGGAAGTGGGACATGGTAGGGATGCTGGCGGCTGTACCGCTTGGATTCAGCGCCCGGCACCATTTCGCCTGGATCAAGGAGCGGGCCCTCGAGACACCGGCGTGGTGGAACCGGGCGCTGGTGGCCTCGCCCTCACCCGTAGAATGACCGCGGAGGGATGCCCGAGCGGACGAAGGGGCACGCCTGGAGAGCGTGTAGGCGGGTAACCGTCTCCGGGGTTCAAATCCCCGTCCCTCCGCTCTGGAAGCGCAGGTAAAGTTCGTCTGACAAGGTCGGGGAGCGGACGAATGGTGGAACACCTCGATATCCGAGGGAAGGTGTGCCCTTACCCGACGACCGAGGTGCTCGATACCTTGAAGCGTCTCCCTTCAGGAGCGACTCTGGAGGTCCTCAGCGACTACCTGCCCGCCCGATACACCATTCCGAGCTTGGTGACCGACCTCGGATACGGATACGACCTGCGGGACAACGATGACAGGACGTTCACCATCACGATCCGAAAGGGAGGCTCGAGCGATTCGGGCTAAGGGGAAGGAGACGGGATGGCCAACAAGCTGTTCTATGTCGGGCTCCATGGATCGAACGATCCGACCCAAGCTGTACTCCCTTTCTTGCTCGCTCTCGGGGCGAAGTCGGCAGACATCGACGTGCAGATCGGCCTCATCGGCGAGGGTGTCTACCTGATGAAGGACGACGTGGCTAAGGCCGTCGTTGGCGTTGGTTTCCCACCGCTCGCCGAGTTGCTGGACAAGACCATTTCGGCGGGCATCCCCATCTATATATGAGGGGCCTGCTCGGTCGCCCGTGGGGTGACCCCTGACGACTTCCAGAACAAGAACGGGCAGTTCATGGATCCCGTGAAGTTCTCGCAGATGGCGGCGGAGCGGAGCACGGTGACCTTCTGACTCGGTGACCCCGAGTTCAGCTCTCCTCATCGTCCACGTGGATGCGGCACCACTCGTAGAGGGCGTCGTACACGAAGGAACCGCGGTCCAAGAGCCGCTGGTCGTCCCCTTCGGCTAGCAAGCCGCCCTCTCCGATCGCGAGCAGCCCCGGACCGAGTGGATCGGTGCCGAGGTCCTCTCGGACGTCCGCCGCGTGGACGATTCGGGCCAGTCGGCTAAGGGCCGGGTCCTCGGCCAGGTCGAACTCCTCGATCAAGACCTCGAACGTACAGAGTCCATCTCGATGCGTGTAGCGAGCATTCGGCGCATCGAAGGAGCGGGCGTCTTCGCGGGACGCCACCTCGAGGACCCTATCAGCCGGAACGTAGAGGATCTCTGCTTCGGGATCGATGAACCTGCGGATGAGCCACGGGCAGGCGATGCGATCGGTCTTGGGGCGTTCTCTGGTGACCCACTTCACGATTCAGGATCTGGTGAGATCGTATTCCGCACAGATGCCTCCCTGGGACAAAGGTCCCCTGTCATCGGTCACCTTGGTTCACGAATCGCAGCCCCTCATCGAAAACAGCAGCTCCTCGGCGGTTTCCGCAGTGAGATCGAAGTCGCGGTGGTCTGTCACCTCCAATCGTAATCGACCCGGAGATGTGTGCACACTGATGAGGATCGGTGCGGCCTGAGACCTCGTCGCCCGTCTGGAACTGTCTGCGACGATCTCTGAGAGGAGCAGGCGGCCGTCGAGGTCTGCGACGCCAGGCTTGCGGAATCAGTTCTCGACGAGCTTGTAGATCCCCTGGGTGTCGCTGAAGTAGACGGCACTGTCCGGTCCGCGTTCCATACCCAGGATCTGGCGCGGATGCGTGTACACGGGCTCCATCGACACGATCCCCGTGCGCTGAGCGTTCAGGACGACCTTCGTGATCACCCTCGTGTTGAAGGCCGCGAAGAACATGTTCCCCTCGGCCGATGGGATGCCGCAGCCGACGCAGAACGCGGTACCCGTCGGGGCGGTGGTCGGATTGAACCACGCCAGCGGCATCACCGGGTTCGGCCCATCCTGGTTAGTGTTGGCAGGCGGAGGCGGTGGGGTCGCGCAGGTAGCTCGCGGTCCCCAAGCGTAGTTCTTCCCGCTCTCGATCAGGTTGAGCTCGTCGTTGCACTCCGGGCCGTTCTCCGTCTCCCACATCCGGCCGGTCAGCGGATCGAAGGTGAATCCGAACGAGTTACGGATCCCGAACGACCAGGCGAGGTTCCCGGGAAAGGGGTTGTCGCCAGGGACACCGCCGCTCGGAGTCATCCGCAGGATCTTGCCCGCATGTCTATTGAGGTCCTGGGAATTGCCCGGGTTCTGGGCGTCGCCGATGACTGCGTACAGATTCCCGTCGGGTCCGAACAGGATGCGCCCGCCGTTGTGGTTGAACTGGGATTGCGTGTTGCTAGAGAAGATCACCTGCAGGAACGCGGCGACCCGGATGATCTGGTTCGTCGGGACTCCGCCCACCAACCGGGTGGCGAAGACGTACCCCACGAGGTGTGTCGATCCCGGGATGAGCTGGAGACCGAGCAGGCCCCGCTCACCTCCGCTGGTCACATTAGGGATGGTGGCCCAGTGGATGTCCGAGCCGTTGGCCGGGTTGAAGATGCGCAGTTCGCCGGTGAAGCGCTCGCCGTAGTAGACCCTTCGGTCCGCGCCGACGGTGAAGGCCGCAGGGAATTCCAGTCCGGTGACGATCGGGGTGGCCCCGATCGCGTCGATCCCGCCCTGGCGCGCCGAGGCGGCAGGGGGACCGAGCAGGGCCAGGATCAGGACGAGCACGGGCGCGAGCACGATCGATCGTCGGATCATGGCTGAGGCCCTCCTCCGGTTCGACGGGGCGGTCACGGAACGCAGACGCTAGCAGAGCCTCGCCGAGTGGGGGAAAGAGGGGTTCCGAGCACGACAGGAGGGGTGGAAAGGAACCCCGAAACGTGCGTATCATTGGAATGCCGCCGGCCGGGTCTCCCAGGTCCCCTTTGGGCTGTCCGAAACCCTCCGCCCCACCCCGGGCCAGGAGCACGAACAATGAAGGAACAACGCAGCGTCTTCATGCGCGGTTTGCGCATCATCGGTTCCTATATCGCCACGCACCCGCTGCCGTTCGCCATCGCGGTGACGGGGGCGACGATCTATGCCGGCATGACCGTCGCCAGCACGATCGTGCTGGGCCGAATCACCGACCGAGTGCTCGTGCCCGCGTTCGAGCAGGGAGGAGTCGAGCCGGAGACGATCGTGTGGGGTGTGGTGGCCATCATGGCGGTCGGGCTCATCCGGGCGGCCGGGATCATCATGCGCAGGTACTTCGCCGGGATGACGGGGAGCCGCATGCGGATGACCCTCACCAACCGGGTTGTGGACCAGTACCAGGCCCTACCCCTCGCCTACCACCGGAGCCGCCCGACCGGTGAGCTCATGGCGCACGCCGAGGCAGACGTCCAGGCCGCCATCGACGTGATCCACCCGCTGCCGTGGTCGCTGGCGGTCGTGCTCCTGGTGGTGTTCGCGACGATTGCCCTTCTCGTGACCGACCTGTTCTTGGCTGTGGTCGGCATCCTGGTGCTGCCCGGCCTGGCCGTGATCAATCGCATCTATACGGCCAGGGTGGAGGATCCGGCCACGAAGGCTCAGGAGCGGATCGGCGACGTCTCCGCCGTAGCCCACGAGAGCATCGACGGCGCGCTCATGGTCAAGACGCTGGGCCGGGAACGAGCCGAGGTCGAGCGGCTGAGGGAGCGGGCCACGGCGCTTCGGGAGGAGCGCGTCCGGATGGGCAGGCTCCGTGCTGCCTTCGAGCCCGCCTTCGAGGCCATCCCGGGGATCGGGATCATCGTGCTGATCGCCGTGGGGTCGTGGCGGGTCTCCACCGGGGCCATCACTATCGGCACCCTGGTCCAGTTCGTCAGCCTCTTCGAGCTGCTGGCCTTCCCCCTGCGCTTGATCGGGTTCGTGCTCTCCGACGTCCCCCGGGCGGTGGTGGGACGGGAGCGGATCCAGGAGGTCTTTGTCGAGCCGATCAGCCTTGCTCCCGCGGTCGACCGCGTGCCGCACCCCGAGGGGCCGAGCGAGGTGTCCGTTCGATCGGTGTCCTTCGCCTACGATGGCAATCGCGTCCTCGAGGACCTGTCCTTCGACGTGGCTCCGAACGAGTCGGTGGCCCTGGTCGGGCCCACCGGATCGGGCAAGAGCACTTTGGCCCACCTGCTCGTGCGCCTGGCCGACCCGGAGGCCGGCTCCATCCGGCTGGCCGGCGTCGACCTGAGGCGCATGGCCCCGGAGGCCCTCCGTAGATCGGCCGCGATCGTATTCCAGGAGAGCTTCCTGTTCGCCAGGACGGTCCGGGAGAACGTGGCCCTCGACCTCCAGGTATCGGACAAGGAGATCTGGGAGGCGCTTCGGCTGGCCCAGGCCGAAGGATTCGTTGGCGAGCTCCCTAAAGGCCTCGACACCGTGCTCGGCGAGCGAGGCGTGACGCTCTCCGGCGGCCAGCGGCAGCGGCTGGCCCTGGCCCGGGCCCTCGTTCGGAAGCCGAGGTTGCTGATCTTGGACGACGCTACATCATCCGTCGATCCCACGGTCGAGGCGGCGATCCTGGAGGGTCTGCGGCGTGACCTGGACACCACGTTGTTCGTCATCGCCTACCGCGTCTCCACGATCAGCCTGGCCGACCGGGTCCTGTTCCTCGACGAGGGCCGCATCGAGGCCGAGGGCACGCACGTCCAGCTCCTGGCCCACCCGGCCTACCTGGCCATGGTCTCTGCGTACGAGCGGGGTGCGGCATGAAGCACGAAGAGCGCGAACGCGTGAACCATCAGGACGAGGGCGGCGGTCACGTCGGGCGCCGGCGGGATGAGGAAAGGTGGGCTCACGGGCCGGACGGATGGGAGGAGCCCAGGCCGACCACGCCCGCAGACGAAGAGCAGATCGGGCCACCCATCGAAGGCGCCGTCGCGCTTATCCGAAGGGGTCTTCGGGCCACGCCCGAGCTGAAGGCGGGGATCGGCTTCACCATCGCCATGGCCATGGCGATGACCGCCGGCCGGTTGCTCATCCCCATCCTCATCCAGCAGATCCTGGACAAGGGGCTGACCGGGCCCCAGGGGTTCCTTCCACGGTTCGTGTACGGTGCCTGCGCGATCGCGGCCGTCCTCGTGGTCGGGGTCTACTTCGCCGGCCGGCTGACCTTCCAGCGAATGGTCCGGGCGACCGAGAACTCGCTGGCCAGCCTGCGGGTTAAGGCGTTCGCCCACATCCACGAGCTAAGCATCGCGGAGCAGAGCGCGGAGCGGCGGGGGGCCTTCGTGTCCCGGGTCACCGCCGACATCGACATCCTCTTCCAGTTCCTGGAGTGGGGCGGGATCGCCTGGATCACCAGCTCCGCGCTGATGCTCGGAACAGCCGTGGTCATGCTGATCTACTCGTGGCAGCTCGGCCTCGTCGTGCTCGCCGTGATCTCCCCGTTGTTCCTGATCCTCCGGCTCATGCAGAAGGGCATGCAGGGGGCCTACGACGTCGTGCGGACCCGGGTCGGTGAGACGCTTTCGGAGATCTCGGAGAGCCTGATGGGCGCCGCCGTGGTCCGGGCTTACGGGCTGGAGGAACGGACGAACCGGCGAGTCAAGATGGCCATCCGGCAGCGGTACAAGGCCGAGATGCACGCTGCCCGGTACATGGCCTCGATCTTCCCCATGGCCGACCTGTTCGGGGCGGCCGCGGTGGCGGCCGCCGTCGCCGTCGGCGCCTGGTTCGGGCCAAGCTGGGGCCTGTCCCTGGGTGACCTGGTGGCGTTCATCTTCCTGGTGAGCCTATTCGTCCAGCCCCTCTCGGAGCTATCGGAGACCTTCGACCTGACGCAGCAGGCCATCGCGGGGTGGCGAAAGGTGCTGGGGCTGCTGGATATCCCCGTCGAGTTAGTGGAGCCCTCACCCGGCGTGAAGCTCCCCGAGGATCCGCTGACCGTCCGGACGGAGGCACTCCGCTACGGCTACCCGGACGGAGGCGGCATCGTCCTGCGGGGGATCGACGTCGACCTCCGGGCGGGGTCGCACATCGCCGTAGTGGGCGAGACGGGCCACGGGAAGACCACGTTCGCGAAGCTCCTGTGCCGCCTGGCCGATCCGGTAGGCGGCCGCATCCTGGTGGGCGGAGTGGACCTGCGCGAGGTGGCGCCGGAGTCTCGGCGCGCCGCCATCAGGATGGTGCCCCAGGATGGGTTCCTGTTCGACGCCACCGTCCGGGAGAACGTGCGCTACGGAAAGGAGGGCTCGACCGACCAGGACGTCGAGGCCTCGTTCGAGTCTCTGGGCCTGGGAGAGTGGGTCAGGAGCCTTCCCCGGGGACTGGATACGCCCGTCGGCGAGCGTGGCGAGAACCTGTCGGTCGGCGAGCGTCAGCTCGTGGCGCTGGCTCGGGCCCAGATGGGGAATCCGGGGTTGCTGATCCTGGACGAGGCCACGTCGGCCGTGGACCCCGAGACCGAGCGGGCTCTGGCCGACGCGCTGTCGCGATTGTCCGAGGGCCGGACCACTGTCACCATCGCCCACCGGCTGTCGACCGCGGAGGCGGCCGAGGAAGTCCTGGTGTTCCGGGAGGGCCGGATCGTCGAGAGGGGAACCCACGCCGAGCTGGTGGACATGGGCGGGGTCTACGCCTCGCTCTACGAAAGCTGGCTGGGGAACGTGCGCGCCGAAGCCGACGCCTAGCTCTTACGCGCCAGGCCAGGTCCAGCCGGGGCAGGTCTCGGGCGCGACCGGGCCGGGTAGGTCGGCCACTTCCTCCAGCCCTGTGCGGATGTCGTCGAAGGTCTCCCACACGGTGAACGGAATGCCATCACGCATGCAGATGTCGACGAGGTCCTTCTTCGCGAATACCAGGTCCGAGTACAGCGCGCCGTATCGATCGCTGTGGCCCTCTCCCACGAACGCCACCGGGCCGCGCCGCTCGCGGCTCCGGAGAACCACCAGCATCTTGCAAGTCCCGCACCCGACGCAGATCGGATGGGCCTTGGGGAAGGAGAACCGGGGCGGCCCGCCATTTCCGAGGGACCCTTCGTTGGTGTAGAGCGTCACCCCGTCGACACCGGCAGCCCTCAGCATCGGTTCCACATAGAACCCGAACCCATCGCTGGCGACGACCACGTCTACGCCAGCACGGCGGGACCACTCCACGAACGGCCGGAACGAGGGCTCCAGGGTGAACCGGTCGAGCGCGAACTCCAGCATGGCGTCCTTCGTCCCGGAGAGGAGTGCGCCTTGGCGGACCAGGCATTCCCGGGACCCGATCTCGCCCCGCTGGAACTCCAGGTCGATCTCCCACCACTCGGGCGTGGCGAATTCGGCCAGAAGCTCCTCGGACACGTCGTGAGGGCAGATCGTCCCGTCGAAGTCAATGACGGCCGCACGGACCGGCGTTGACCGGCTGACCATGACGCAAAGCGTGGCCGATCGGGAAGGTCTGGAGCAAGCCGGCGGGGGACCAGCCGCGGCGGACTAGCCGCGGCTGGGGCGGGTCCGCTCGGTGGGTTCTTCGCCTTCGAACGCGGCGATGGCCCGGGCGACCTGCTGGGGGGCGAGGGAGGGAGTCGCGAAGAGCACGTAGGAGGCAACGTCGTCCATGCGCATGAACGCGGCCTGCCCGGCGTCGATCGGGCCCCGGGGCATTCCCGCCCGGGTTGCCGCGATCACGGCTCGTACCGGGATCCTCCTGAGGCCCACCGCTCGCAATCTGGTCTTGATGGCTACGAGGTCCCTGCTGGCCTCCCACGCCAGGCCGCCGACGTCTCCTCGGGTGTGGCGCAGCGTGCCCTCGCTCGTCACGAGGAACCGCCCTGACCAGTTCACGTTCGAGATGGAGAACACCCCGGTCGGACCGACCACGACGTGGGCGACCACGCGGTCCCCGACGGACACGTCGTGCCAGATGGAGTAACCGGCGAGTCCCAGTCGTTCCATGACACCCATCGCGGCGAAGGAACCGCCGGCCCGGTGCTTCCCAAGTCCGGCCAGGTGATACACGAGCGGGATCGAGCCCGCGGTCACCATGGAGACGGGCCACCAGGCGGGATTGGTCAGGACCAGGGCCAGTCCGGCTACGGACAGGGCCGCGATGCACGCCAGAAACCGAATGGCCGATTGGCGGAAGGCATCTGTGGCTCTGACCGGTGAGATCATCCCTTCACAGTCATCGGACTCGCATCGGGTCCGCTTGAAACCTGTGGGGAAGAACTTCACGGGCGGGAACCCTACTGCATCGCGGGTCCGTCGAAGCTGGGAAATCCGAGCGAAACCGCTCGCCTGCTTCGAAGGGAGGCCCCCATGGCTCGCCGGTTCCTTCTGGCCCCTGTCCTCGCGCTCGCCTTCCTGGTCCTCGGGTCGGGTGCGGCGCTCGCCTGTGGGGGGCTGATCGCTCCTGGCCACGCCGAGGTCCTGCGCAAGGCCACCACGCTCTCGGCCTGGCACAACGGGTACGAGCACTACGTGACGGGATTCGCCTTCGGTGGCAACGCCTCGAGCTTCGGCTACATCATCCCGTTGCCCGGGGTGCCTTTGAAGATCGAGAAGGGCGGGGGCTGGACCCTGGAACGGCTGGAGCGGGAGATCAACCCCGTCGAGTTCGGCGCGCTCCGGTCGGTGGCCCCGGCGGCCGCTGACGTTCAGGTCCTCCAGCAGATCCGGATCGAGGCGCTCGACATCACGGTCGTTCGAGGGGGCGGACGGGACGTCGCGGCGTGGGCCAGGAAGCACGGGTTCGACCTCACGTCGGACACCCCGAAGGTCCTCGGGCGGTACTCCTCGAGTGGCGCGGTGTTCGCCCTGGCCAAGTTCGACGGGGTGGAGGCGCTGAAGCGTGGCCTGGTGGAAGGCCAGGGACAGACCATCCACTTCACCATTCCTCTCAAGGCTCCGTGGATCCCCCTTCAGATCCTGGCCCTAGGCAAGATCGCTACCGAGATCGTGGACGCGGATCTGTTCGTGCTGACCGATCACGCTCCCTCGTTGAGCCCCCAGATCTGGGACATGCCCGGCATGAAACTGCGGGCCTACCGGCAGGCGAATCCGGCGCTCCTCCAGGACCTGCGGTCGGACGAGGGCATGGAGTGGCTCCCGGCGGAGGGCATGTGGCTGACCGCGATGACCCTTCACACCCCGGCCGGTGCCATCGGCTACGACCTGTCGATCGATGGCGGCGGGCCGCCCAGGGCGTCGGTGCTGGCTCCGGCAGGATCGCGCTGGACGTGGTGGGTCGGCGCTCTGGCAGGCGTCCTGGGGGCGATCGCCCTCATGGCCTTGTGGCGGCCCGCACCTCCTGCCCAGCCTGCCTGATTCCCGCCGGGCGCGATCGCTCCGCGCCCGCGATAAGGTGAGGTCATGGCGATCCTCGTCGGCACCGAGGATGGGCTTCACGAGCTCGACCAGTCGAAGGGCCCGATCGGAGTTCATCTCGCCGGTCACTCCGTCCAGTGCCTCGCGCCTGAGGGCTCGGGCTGGTGGGCCCTGACGGACGGCGAGGACGTGTGGCGGCCCGGCCGGCCGGGAGCGTGGGACCAGGCCGCCACCTCGAGCGGGCAGCGATTGAACTGCCTGTGTCCGACGGGCGCCGGCTTGCTGGTCGGGGCCGAGGAAGCCACGCTGCTCCGGCTCGAGGACGAGAAGCTCCAGCCGGTGAGCGCGTTCGCAGCCGTGGACGGCCGGGACACGTGGTATACGCCGTGGGGCGGTCCCCCGGACATCCGATCTATTAGCGAGGACCCCGGGAGAGCCCTATTCATCAACGTCCACGTCGGCGGCGTGGTGCGTTCGACCGACGGCGGAACGACGTTCCACCCAACGATCGACATCGACACCGACGTCCATCAGGTCCTGGCGCCATCGGCGAGGCCGGGACTCGTGCTCGCGGCGACCGGAGCAGAGGGGGTCGCCGTGAGCTCCAATGGAGGGGATACGTGGGACTTCGTTGCCGATGGCCTTCATGCCTCGTATTCCCGGGCCGTGGCGGTCGGCGCGACCCACATCCTCGCGTCCGCTTCCACCGGGCCCCGAGGAGGGAGAGCGGCCGTCTACCGCCGCCCGTTGGAGGGCGGGGGGCCGTTCGTCCGCTGCACGGCGGGACTGCCCGAGTGGTTCCCGGCGAACATCGACACGTTCTGTCTGGCGGCCTCGGACACACGGGCAGCGTTCGGAACGGAGGAAGGGTCTGTGTTCGTCTCGGAGGACGAGGGCAACACATGGCGCGTCCTGGCGGAAGGACTCCCGGCCGTCCGGTGCCTGGCCCTCGCCTGACCAACCATGGCGGTGGGGGCCCGGGCTAGCGGAATGGAAGAAAGGGAGCGCCCCGAGCGGAGCGCCCCCCCTCCCTGCCTAGGCTGGCTCAGTGCGGGTTGACGAAGATGGCGATCATGCCGTTTTCGTTGTCGAGGCTGCCCAGGGCATAGCCGATGCTGGCGCCAGGTGCGTAGAAGGCCTGTCCCGCGTAGTGGATGGGTCGTTGGCGAACCAAGTGCCCGGCGATCCTTCCCAGCGCCAGCGGGTCACCGGGCCGGATCGCCCCCGCCGAACTGCTGGCCGAAGCGTATGCGAATACCCCGTGGGTGACGACGCGCATGAGTTGCCCGGGCTGGATCGCCCTCCCACCAGGGACGTAGACAGTTCGTTTTGACACCTTCAGCGGTTGCTTGCGCCCACGCGAAGCGTTGCCCAGCGACCTCTTCGACATGGTGTGCGGCATCATGGCCCGGTCGGCCACGCCGATGACCTGCTGCCCTTGCTGGGCCGGGGCGACCAAGAGGAGCACACCCCCGCCTACGGGCTTCGCGCCAGTGAGAGCGACAGCGTCGCCCTGGCGGATGATGGAGTCGGTTCCGTTCATGGCCATGTTGGCAGCCGTGCAGCCCGTGCAGGTGCCCGTGATCGTGAGATCCCCATCGATCAACACGTTCCCCACCAGGTTGGCGGCCTGGGCTGGACCAGCGCACGCGATGTCCGGGTTGGCGCAGCCCTCGGCGTAGAGCGCATAGTCGTCGGAAGTCTGATTCACGAAGTACCCACCGGTGCCCGGACCGCTTCCGTCCCCCTGGTTCAGGGCCACGCCGAAGGATCCGGTGCCGAAGTCGGTGAAGCCGATCGACCCCGACCCGGCCGTGCTGCCCGAGAAGTCGTCACCGATCACGCCGGCCGCCTCGCCGTTCAGCGTCTGTGCGTACAGCCCGGGCTGCTGATTCCCGAGAACGAGGGCCCCGAGGCCGTTTCCAGGTGTCGAAGCGGTGTTCTCGGCGAACACGCCTCTCCCGTTTCTGTGGGTTGCCGTGACGCTCACGCCGTTGCCGCCTCCAGTGGCAACGCCTCGGAGCCCGCTTCCGGTCCCGTTGTTCTGCATCTTGAACGCGTTTCCCGACGACTTCGTAGTGAGCGCCGTATTGGAGGTTCCGGCGCTCTGGGTGATGTTGCCGATGATCAGCGGGTCCCCGGCCGCGCCCAACGCGATGTTCGCCAGGCCAATGACCAGGATCACCGCCAGCACGGCAGCGAACCGAGCCGGCATGCGCTTCGACATGTCCCCCCCCTTCCCGGCCCTTCTCATTGGAAGGAGCCAGCCTCGTACCGCCACGCTGGTGACGGGCGTCACCCGACGCGAGCGTCGCAATCGAGGTCTATCAGAGAGCGTGGACTCGGCGCTAGAGCAAGGGCTCGAGATTCCGCGACGTCCAGCGCGGAGGGTTCCCTGCTGACTTGCGAAACCGGTGGACTCAGCGGGAGGCGTACACGGGGGTCAGCCAACTCATGTATTCTTCGACCTCGCCATGGACCGCTGAAAGGTAGAGGTCCTGGATCGACCGGGTGACCTCGCCCATCTTGCCGTCCCCGATCTTCCTGCCATCCACCTTGGTTATCGGCGCCACCTGGACCCCGGTACCGCACAGGAAGATCTCGTCGGCCACGTAGAGCTCGGTCCGATCCACCCGCCGCTCGGCCACAGGGAGGCCGAGCTTCGCGGCCAGCTCCATGATCGCGGCCCTGGTGATCCCCACGAGGATGTCGTCCGCGACTGCAGGCGTAAGGAGCCTGCCGTTCACGACCAGGAAGATGTTGGCGGCGCTTCCTTCGGAGACGTGCCCGTCCTGGGTAAGGAGGATGGCCTCGTCGAATCCGGCCTCCTGCGCGTCGGCGATGGCCAGCGCCGCGTTGAGGTACCCGCCCGTAGCCTTGGCTCTGGCCGGGATGGCGTTGTCGTCGTTGCGGCGCCAGCCCGACACCGTGACCGAGAGGCCCTTCCCGATGTCGAAGTAGTCCCCCATGGGGGCGGAGAAGCAGCAGAGAGCGTCCTGCAGGTGCAACAGGCCTACCTTGATCACCGGCGAGGCCTTGTACGCGATCGGCCGGACGTAGACATCCTCGCGGTAACCGCTTCGGGCGACCACTTCCACGGCGATGTCGCACAGTTGCTGGGCGTCCAGGCCAAGTTCGATCCGAAAGAGCCGTGTCGAGTTCAGCAGCCTCCGGAAGTGCTGCTGCAACTTGACGAGGTAGATCTCTTCGTGCTCCGGGTTCCAGTACCCACGGATGCCCTCGAAGCACCCCGTACCGTAGTTGAAAGCATGGGTGGCGATGGAAATCTTGGCTTCCTCCATCGGCACGAAGCGCCCGTCGAGATACGCCACCCCGCGCGCCCCGAATCCGGCTTCGGCCACGCGGAAACGATACCAGCAGGCGGGCGAGGCGTTGCCGCACGGGGCGGAGTGCCGCACACTACCGCGGCGAGGGAGGGGAACCGATGGTCGGGGCCGAACAGTCAGGAGAGAAGGGGATCGGCCTGGAGCGTCTGCAGCTCGTCGATCATCACTGCCACGGAGTGGTGGCCGGCTCGCTGGGGCGGGAAGAGTTCGAGGGCCTGATCAACGAGGGGTTCGACCCTGCACCGACCGGTACGAGCCACTTCGACGCGCCGATCGGGCTGGCGATACGACGTTGGTGCGGTCCGATGCTCGACCTCGACCCGCTGGTTCCGGCGGACGCGTATCTGGCCCGGAGAGAGGAGGTCGGTCCTGAGGAGGTCAACCGAAGGCTCCTGCGGGGAGCCGAGATGGCAGCCCTGCTGATCGACTCCGGCTACCGGTCCGACGAACTCCTCGATCTTCCGGCGATGGGCGAGCTGGCCGGCGCTCCCGTGCACGAGGTCGTGCGGATCGAGGCGGTTGCGGAGTCGGTGGCCGCTGAGGTGGCCGATGCCGCCGGTTACCCGGACGCGCTGGAAGCCGCGCTGGAAAAGCGGTCCGACGCGGCAGTCGGGCTGAAGACGATCGTGGCCTACCGCGCCGGGTTTGCCTTCGACCCCAGCCCGCCATCCCGCGCAGAGGTCGTCGAGGCCACGGGAGACTGGCTGCGCGAGATCGAGGAGGGCCGGTGGCGGCTCACGGATCCCGTGCTCCTTCGCTTCGGCATCTGGGCGGGCGTAGAGGTGGCCCGGGAGCGAGGCCTTCCTCTCCAGGTCCACTCAGGGTTCGGCGACCCCGACCTTCGGATCCACGAGGCGAACCCCGCCCTATTGACCGACCTCATCCGGTCGATGGGGAAGCTACCCGTGAACGTCGTGTTCCTCCATTGCTACCCATATCATCGAGAGGCGGGCTACCTGGCCGCGGTCTTCCCGCACGTGTACTTCGACGTAGGGTCCGCGCTGAACTACACGGGCCCGAGCGCCAGGAACGTGCTGGCCGAGGCGCTCGAGGTGGCCCCTTTCACCAAGCAGCTCTTCTCCTCGGATGCGTTCGGCCTCCCGGAGCTCTATTACCTTGGAGCACAGTTGTTCCGACAGATGCTCGGGACGATTCTGAGCGAGTGGGTGGATAGCGGGGACTGTACGGCCCAGGAGGCACACAGGATCGCCTCGATGCTCGGCCGCACCAACGCCTTCCGGATCTATCCGGTTGACCGGTAGACCTTCTTCAGGCCAACTCAGTATCTCCACCGATGGGCCTCGACCAGCTCCTCGTCGCTCATTCCCGCGAAGACGTCGATCTCTGACCGGCGGACTGCCACGAAGGCGTTGAACAGCACGTCTCCCATGGCCTCTCGCAGCACCTTCGACTCCTCGAGCTGGCTCACGGCCTCACCCAACGACTCGGGCAGCCTCCGGATCCCGAGCTCGTCCCGCTCTGCCTGCGAATACCCGGCAGGGTCCTGGGTGACCTCCGGCGGCAGGCGGAGGTCCTGCTCGACCCCAATGAGTCCAGCCGCGATCACTGCCCCCGCGACCAGATAGGGATTGGCGCTCGGATCGAAGCACTTGATCTCGGTGTTGGCCGCCGTCTCGCGGCTCCCGACCATGCCGATGACGAAGCGGATCGCCGCCTCCCTGTTTTCCCGCCCCCAGCACGCCCAAGGTCCCGACCAGTGCGAGGGCACCAGCCGTAGGTAGCTGGCCACGCTGGGGGAGCCGATGGCGACGAGCGCGGGGAGCTCCGCGAGGATCCCTGCCACGAATGCCTGTCCGGGGTCAGTCATCCCATGGGGACCGTCGCCCCCGGCAAACAAGTTGCGGTCCTCTTCCCACAGGCTGAAGTGGACATGGCCCCCATTCCCGACTTCACCGGCGATGGCGACCGGCGCGAAGGAAGCGCTCATGCCGTAACGACCGGCCACGCCCCGGATCGTCTGCCTGAGGAGCACGTCCTCGTCGGCGGCCGTTACGGGATCCCTGGGCCCGACCGAGATCTCGAGCTGTCCTGTGGCGTACTCCGGGTGGAACTGCCACACTTCGATGCCCTCGTCCCCCAGGGCTTCCATCAGGTCCCGGGCGAAGTCCGACACTTCGGCAAGGACGATGGCGCTGTAGGCGGGTCCTCGATGGATCGGTTCGACCTCCTGGCCCGACCGCCGCGCTTGAAACCATTCGACCTCGAATCCCATCTTGAGCGCGAGGCCCGCCGAGGCCGCTCGGTCGGCCATCCTCCTGGCGAACGATCGCTGACACGACGCGAAGACCTCACCCTCCTGCGTGTACTGGTCCGTCGGGGCCCACGCCCATCCCGGTTGGGCCTGGAGGGGCCGCAGCGCGTCCATATCAGGCATGAGCCGAAGGTCTCCGACAGGCCCGCCGACCTCATCGCTCGCGGTGATGTGATCGTTCACCAGGAACACGTCGAACACCGGGGAAAGGCCGATGCCGAACCCGGCGGCCGCCGGAAACCGGTGGAGCGGCACCGTCTTCACTCTGGTCACACCGGCGTTGTCCACCATCGTGAGCGCCACGGCGCGGATGCCGTCGCCGATCAGCCTGTCGGTGAGCTGGCGGGCCCGGTCCACCCTCGCGGCGGTGACGTCCCCGTTCATCCCCCCTCCTTGTCCGGCGCGGCCGAACCGGGCAGCGGGACTTCCTGGCCGTTCGTCGAAGACTATCCCAGCCGCGGTTGGGCGCAGTCGCCGGTCGGCCGTGTCCTGGGCCGGCGGTATACTCGGATGCGGTGACCGTGCTAGGCGGGGAGCTAGCGGTGCCCTGTACCCGCAATCCGCTCTAGCGGGGCCGATGCCCGCCCGCGGCCCGGATGGTCCGGGACCGCTCCGGGTACGGAGCGTTGAAGGCCGGGTCCCGCGCGACGCCAACCTGCGAACCCCGTCAGGACCGGAAGGTAGCAGCGGTAAGCGGGCGCTGGCGGGTGCCGCGGGGTTACCTGACCGGAGCTACCGACCCGTTGAGCGACCGAGCCGTCCGAGGACAACGGCGGGTGCACGGTCACCTTAGTCTTGGGGGTTCAGGGGGTAGCCGGTGGCCGAGGAAGTCGCGCTCTATCGGAAGTATCGGCCGCAGTCACCCGACGAGGTCATCGGGCAGGAGCACGTCGTTCGAGCCCTGGTCGGAGCGATCAAGGAGGGGAGACTCTCCCACGCCTTCCTGTTCTGCGGCCCGAGGGGAACGGGGAAGACCTCGACTGCGCGCATCCTGGCCAGAATGGTCAACTGCGAGAAGGGACCGACGGCCGAGCCCTGCGGTGTCTGCGAGCAGTGCGTCCGGATCAGGGACGGCTCCCATCTCGATGTGGTCGAGATCGACGCGGCCTCTCACGGCGGGGTCGACGACGCTCGCGAGCTCAGGGAACGCGCCCCCACCGCCCCGGCGATGGGCCGGGAGAAGGTCTACATCATCGACGAGGCCCAACGGCTGTCCAGGGAGGCCTTCGACGCCCTGTTGAAGGTCTTCGAGGAACCGCCCGCGGGGGTCCGGTTCGTCCTGGCCACGACCGAGCCGCACAAGATGCCTCCGACGATCGTGGGTCGCTGTCAGCGGTTCGACTTCCGCCGGGTGGGCACCGAGCTCCTGGCCGATCACCTGGAACGCGTGGCGAAGCAGGAGGGGATCGAGCTCGTCCGGTCCGCCGCGGAGTCGCTTTCCCGGCAGGCCGAGGGCTCGGTCCGCGATGCGCTCTCGCTGCTGGACCAGAGCTCGGTACTGGGCGGTGGCGAGGTCACCGAGGAGACGATCGCCAGTCTCATCGGCGCGCCACAGGGCGACGTCCACTTCGAGCTGGCCGACGCGGTGGCGATCCGGGACGTCCAGGGAGTGTTCCAGATCGTCAACCGCCTGGTGCAGGAGGGTCACGACTTCCGCCACGTCACCGGACAGATCCTGCAGCACTTCCGCGACCTGATGCTGGTCCGGTCCGCCCCGGAGGAGCTGGCAGTGCTGGATGTGGCCGCCGACCGGCACGCGCGGCTCGCGGCCCAAGCGCACAAGTTCACCCTCGCCGAGCTCAGCAGAGTGCTCTCGCTTCTGGTCGCCGCGCAGACCGACATGCGGTGGACGACCTCGCCACGGCTGACGCTCGAGCTCGCCCTGGTGCGCTCGACCGTTCCTGAGGCCGATCCGAACCCCGCCGGGCTGGCCGCGCGCATCGAGCGACTGGAACGATTGGCCGGCGTGGAAGGTGGTTCCGGGGGAGCCCCCGGGCCCTCGGACCGGCAGGACGACCTCGCCGCTCCGCGTGGCCAGCCCCCACCCAACCCCACGCTTCGCGACGAGGTCGTCCCTTCCGAACCGGCGGCTTCGACCACCTCCGAGGCGTCCGACGCGAGCACCGAGGTCGGACTCTCGCAGGCCCACACCGACGCTGAATCGGACCAACCTCGGGCCAACGAGCCCCATGCGCCGGATACCGGGGCGCTCGATCTGCAGACCATCCGGCGCTCGTGGCAGCAGCTCCTGGACCGCCTGCACGACCGGCGGCAGATGATCCTGCACGCCAACCTCGGCTCGGTTACCGCGGCCGCGTATGACGGGGCCACGCTCGAGCTCGCCTTTCCGCCTGGCCGGAGGTTCGCGGTCCAGAAGGTTCAATCGAAGGAAGATGAGCTTCGCGAGGTGTTTGCCGAAGTGTTTGGCGTTTCGCCCAGGATCCGCTGTGTGGCTCGCGAAGAGGTTCCCGGCCTCTCTCCCATCGAAGAGGAGGATCCGCCCGCCACCACCGAGGACGCGGTCGCCCGGCTGAAAGCAGAGCTGGGGGCGGAAATCGAGGACGGCGGGGAGACCTCCTAACCGTGTTCGAGGGCCCGATCCAGGATCTGATCGACGAGCTCTCGAGGCTGCCCGGCATCGGCCCCAAGTCAGCTCAGCGCCTGGCCTTCTACCTGGTGAAGGCGCCCTCTCAGGATGCCAAGCGGTTGGCCGAGGCCATCGTGGCTGCCAAGGAACGTGTTCGCTTCTGCAAGGAATGCTTCAGCGTGAGCGAGGGCGATCTGTGCCGGATCTGCCGGGATCCGGGCCGGGATTCCTCCGTGATCTGCGTCGTCGAGGAGTCGAAGGACCAGGCCGCAATCGAGAAGGCAGGAGTGATCAGGGGGCGGTACCACGTGCTCGGTGGAGCCATCTCACCTCTGGAGGGGATCGGACCGGACGACCTTCGCGTGCAGCAGCTTCTCGACCGGGTTGGTCGGGACCACGTTCAGGAGGTCATCCTGGCCACGAACCCCAATCTCGAAGGCAACGCCACCGCGATGTACGTGGCGGCCCTGCTCAAGCCGATCGGGGTCAGGGTCACCCGACTCGCCAGCGGGCTCCCCGTCGGGGGAGATCTCGAGTATGCCGACGAGGTGACGCTCGGCCAGGCGCTCGAGGGTCGCCGCGAGATGTGAGGCTCCGTCGCTGTGGCCGACCACGAGCGCGACTCGGTGCAGACCGACCGCCTCCTGCTTCGTCCGTACACGCCGGAGGACCTGCATGCCTGGCACGGGCGGATCTTCGCCGACCCCGAGGTCATGCGGTTCCTGCCCGGCGGCCAACCGGTCCCCCGTGAACAGCTAGACGGCGCGTACGAGCGCGGGGTGAAGCACTGGGAAACGCACGGGTACGGAGTGTGGGTTGTCTGCGACCGACACACGAGGGAACTCATCGGGCACTGCGGCCTCCGCTATCTCGAGGAGATCGCCGAGACGGAGGTGCTCTATGCCCTCGGGCGCGACCACTGGGGGCAGGGGCTGGCCACGGAGGCCGCCGCGGCGGCGCTGGTGTTCGGCTTCACCCGCGCCGGGCTCGAGCGGATCATCGCCTTGGCGGTGCCCGAGAACATCGCTTCGCGAAAGGTCATGGAGCACGTCGGTATGCGGTACGAAGCCGAGACGCGCCTGTTCGACCTGGATCTGGTCCGGTACGCACTGCATCGCAAAGAATTCCTACGCGGATCGCGTAGGCAGCGTGGAGAAGCCGCGCCC
This sequence comes from Actinomycetota bacterium, assembly GCA_046726275.1. GTDB lineage: Bacteria > Actinomycetota > UBA4738 > UBA4738 > UBA4738 > DASXTW01. The sequence continues at coordinate 43,305 of JBKPAF010000014.1, read as the reverse complement.
CATTGAGCGTCAGAGGATCTGGGAAAGAAACAGCCTCGCCCGATCGTGTCGGGGCTGGCTGAGGAACGTTCCAGGCGTTCCCTCTTCGATGAGCTGCCCCTCGTCGAAGAACAGGACTCGGTCGGCCACTTCGCGGGCGAACCCGATCTCGTGGGTGATCACCACCATGGTCATGCCCGAGCGGGCCAGCTCCTTCATGACGTCCAGGACCTCCTTGATCATCTCGGGGTCCAGAGCGGAGGTCGGCTCGTCGAAGAGCATGATCTTGGGCTCCATGGCCAGCGCCCTGGCGATGGCCACCCGCTGCTGCTGGCCGCCGGAGAGCTGAGCCGGGTACTTGAGAGCCTGTTCGAGGATTCCCACCCGCTCTAGGAGCTGCATGGCCTTCTCCTCTGCCCTGGCCTTCGGCCACTTCCTGACGTTCCGAGGAGCCAACGTCACGTTCTGGATCACGGTCAGGTGGGGGAAGAGATTGAACGACTGGAAGACCATCCCGATCTCGCTCCGGACCTGGTGGATTTTGCGGATGTCATCTGTGAGCTCGATGCCGTCCACGACGATCCGGCCGGCATCGTGTCGCTCCAGGCGGTTGATGCAGCGGATGAAGGTGGACTTTCCCGAGCCCGAGGGGCCGATGATCACCACGACCTCGCCGCGGCGAATGGAGGTGCTGATGCCCTTGAGGGCCTGAAACCTCCCGAACCACTTCCGTACGTCCTCGGTCACGATCATGAACTGGCCGTCGGGCGCCGCCCGAGGATGCTCCGTGGACCCGGGGTTCGTCTGGATCTCTCCCATCGCTACCGCTCCCCGAGGCCCACCCGACGCTCCAGCCCTTGACTCCAGCGTGACATGGAAAACGCGATCACCCAGAAGATCAATGCGGCGGCGAGGAGAGCTTCCTTCTGTCGTCCGATGAATTCCAGCTGTGCCGATGACTGTCTGGCTGCTTGGAGCAACTCGGTGATCGCCAGGGCTGCCAGGAGCGACGTGTCCTTGAACAGGCTGATGAAGTGGCTGATCATCGAGGGGATCGTCGACCTGAGGGCCTGCGGCAAGATGATCAGACCCATCAGCCGGGACGCCGAGAGACCAAGGCTTCGAGCCGCATCGTACTGGCTCGCAGGAACGCCCTGCAGACCGCCCCTGACGATCTCCGCGACGTAGGCAGCGCTGAACAGAGTGAAGACCAGCATCATCCGCACGATCTGCACCAAGGTCAGCCCGGGAGGCAGCATGAGCGGAAGGATGAATTGCCCGGCGATGATCAGCGTGACCAGCGGTACTCCCCGGACCAGCTCGATGACGCCCACGCAGAAAAGGCGAACGACCGGCAGTGATCCTCTTCGGCCCAGGGCGAGAAGGATTCCGAGCGGGAAGGAAAGGAAGATCCCGACGACGGCCACGAGGACGTTCAGCAGAAGTCCTCCCCAGAGTCTCGGCGGAACACCGCCGAATCCTCGGAGCAGCAGGATCACGGCGGGGAAGGCCAGGGCCCATCCGACACCGAGGGCCGGTCTGGCCCGCGGGCCACTCCTTCGTCCGAGGGCGATCCCAGCAGCGAACAGGATGATCGCCGAAGCGATGAGCATCCAGATTCGGACGCCCTCGAGCAAGTAGACGAGGGCTCCGGCGAACAGGCCAGCGAGGACGAGGCGGAGGATCGTCTTTCGTGGTGTCCATTCGAGCTTCTTCCCCGACACGCCCCAGGACAGGCCACCGAGACCGATGACCACAAACGCGGCCGCCCACACCCTCCAGAGCTGGTCGATGGGGAATCGCCCGACCATGTAGATACGGAGATTGGTCTTGACCACCTGCCAGTCCGCGGTGACGAAAACCCACCTGACGAACCGGAACCCGAAGTATCCAACCAACACTCCGACGGCGATCGTCAACACGCTGCTGAGGGGTGTGGGGAAGAGATTCCGCTGGATCCACTCGCCGGGCGTGGTCGGCTCTTTGGAGGGAGCGACCTCCACGACCACCTGGTTCTCCGGCACAAGATCGAGATCGAGGTCCTCCGGGGCCCCGCCGACGCGCTTCACCGACGTTCTCCCCTGTAGGCGACGGCGCGATTAAGGAGATTCATGAGCGAAGAGATCACCAGGCTGATGGTCAGATACGAGGCCATCACGATGAGAAGGACCTGCGTCGCTCGGCCGGCCTGAAACGAGATGGTCCGCGAAACCGAGACGAGCTCCGGATAGCCGATCAGCACGGCCAGGCTGGAGTTCTTCGCCAGGTTCAGGTATTGGCTGTTGAGGGGTGGGATCGCCACCCGGAGCGCCTGCGGAAGGACGACGTGCCTGAGTTGCTGGGAGGGAGTCAATCCCAGCGCCTCCGCGGCCTCCTTCTGCCCCTTCGACACTGAGAGGATGCTCCCGCGAACGATCTCGGCGATGAACGCGCCGGTGTAGATGACGAGGCCGATCAGCAGCGCCGCGAACTCGGGACTCAGCTGGGCGCCTCCGCGATACCCGCGGCGCGTGAACTCCGGGATGTTCAGGCTGAGGGGATCCCCGGCAACCACGTACCCGATCGCGGAAATCCCGGCGAACATCGTCAGGGACCACGCGACGCGGTGGTGAGGCCGTCCCGTTCGTTCGTTCATGCGGCTGCGCCACCACCATGCCCCCGCCGCCGCTCCCAGGGCAACGAGGAGGAACAGACCCCAGCCCGTGGCGCCGTCTCCAAGCCGGATCCACGGCACGGCCATCCCCCTGTTCGACAGGAACGCGACCTCCCAGAGCGAGAATCCGCCGTCGATCGCCGGTAAGGCGAGGACCACGGCGACGTACCAGAACACGATCTGGACGGCCACCGGAGTGTTCCTGATCGCCTCGACGTACACCTGAGCGATCCTGCGGACCAGCCAGTTTGGAGAGAGCCGCGCGATCCCCATGACCAGTCCCAGGATGCTCGCCAGGACGATGCCGATCCCCGCCACCCGGATCGTGTTGACCAGCCCGACCTGCAACGCCCGCACGTAGCTCTGGTTCGGGCTGTAGGAGATGCCTTCTTTGATGGGGAAACCGGCTCGTTGCCGAAGGAAGCCGAAGTCGAGATCGAGTCCTTGCCGCTGCAGACCGAGGGAGAGGTTGAGGAAGAGTTCACGAAAGGCCAGGACCACCAAGAAGACGAACACGGCCTGGCCCAGGATCCGCAGCACCCGGACGTTCCGCCAGAAGGGCGGCCGGGCAGTACTCGGGAGCGCCATCTCTGTCACTGGGTCGAAGGATAGGGGTGGGACCCGGCCGGTGCGACCGGGTCCCACCAGACTGGGCGTTTAGCGGAAGGGCGGTGAGTACATCAAGCCGCCGTCGGTCCACAAGCCGTTCTGGCCTCGCTCCAAGCCGAGCGGAGTGCCTGGACCGACGTGGCGGTCGAAGATCTCCCCGTAGTTCCCCACAGCCCTCAGTACGTCGACCATGAAATCAGGGTCCAGCCCAAGCCCGGGATCGAAGGCCTGTCCCTCTTCCGTGGGAGCTCCCAGTAGGTTCCCGATCTGCGGGTTCGACGGGTTCGAGGCTTCCTGGGCGACGTTCCGGCTGTTCACCCCCAGCTCTTCCGCCAGGATGAGTCCGTTGACCACCCAGTTCACCACGTCATACCACTTGCTGTCCCCGTCGAGCACGGCAGGAGCCAACGGTTCCTTCGACATGACGTCCGGCAGGATCTCCAGTGCTCCGAGCTGTTCCTCGAACTCTGCCTTCAATCCGGCCAGCTGCGACCTGTCCGAGGTCCAACCGTCGCAACGCTTCGCTTGAAACGCGGGAAGGATCTCGTCGTTGGTCGGGAACGTCACGGACTGAAGCTGGATCCCCAGCTGCTGCGCGTAGTCGGCGAGATTCAGCTCGGTGGTCGTCCCGGCGGTCACACAGACCGGGGCCCCATCCATCTCCTTCACCGAGGAGAACTCGCCTTGGCGCACCATCATGGCCTGGCCGTCGTAGAAGTTCACGTGGGCGAATGAGATCCCTTCCGCTCCGTCGCGACTGCTGGTCCACGTCGTGTTCCGGACCAGCACGTCGTACTGGCCGGCCCGCAGCGCGTTGAACCGCTCCTCGGCCGTGATCGGAGCCAGTTCGTTCTTGGCGGGGTCACCCAGGACCGCGGCCGCGATGGCCTTGCAGAAATCGATGTCGAACCCTTCGATCTGGTTCGAGCTGGGATTCAGGAAGCCGAAGCCCGGGACTGTCTGGTTGACGCCGCAGCGAACGGTGCCGCGCTGCTTGACCGCGTCGAGGAGGCTTCCACCTTGTCCCTGGCCAACCTGGCTCCCGGTTCCGGGTGACTGGGCCTGACCGCCGTCTCCACCCGTGCACGCCGCTCCCACGAGAGTGAGAGTGACCACCGCAATGGCCGCCCTGAGAGTCGCGGCTCTTTGCATCTCCCCTCCTTTCTCCGAAAGGACAGAAGGAGGCGCCGGCCGCCCCGGACCGGAGCCACCTTGCCGGAGGCAACAGCATATCCACGGAGCCGTGGACCTGATACCGGAGGATCGGGCGCCGACCGCTACGCCTCGGTCCACACGCCGGGCCGGGCCAGTCCGGCCGAAGCGGCCGCCCCGAGGAGGATCAAGATGCCTCCCGCGATGAGTCCGATCTGATTTCCGTCGAGGGTGATCACCAACTTCACCTCGTCGACGGACTGGGCCAGCGCCCCGATCCCCAGAGCTCCTACTCCGAGGCCGACCCGGAAGAGCATCTGGACTCCTGCCATGATCCGGCCCCTGATCCGATCCTCTGCCACCTCCTGGGCGATGGTCAGTGCGATGAGGATGGCCACGGAGAAGGCCGCACCGAAAACCACCGCCGCGATGAACGCAAGCCACAGATACGGCAGGAGCGCCATCACGAGCAGGACACCGCCACACACCACGACCGCGGCGAGGAAGACCACCGCCTGGCCGCGTTTGATCAAGAATCGGACGATGACCAGACCGATCCCCATACCGGTTCCCCACAGAGCGGCGAGCCAGCCGAACGCGACGTCGTTGGCATGGAGCGTTTCCCGGATGTAACCAATGCCCACGGCGAACAACACCCCGCCACCGAACATCGAGACGATCAGCCCGTAGGAGAGCGCTCTGAGCCCGGGGTGAGCACGGACATACCGGATGCCCTCCCAAAGGCCCTCGAAGAGCTCGATGTCCTCCCTCTTGGACTCCCGATGAAGCTGAAGCCGCGAGATCATGGCCGCCGAGAACACGAACGTGGCTGCGTCGAAGAAGAATGCGAACGAGGTGGGGTGTTCCCGGAACAAATGGGCGAAGGGGATCCAGCTCGGGATGTGCTCCGCAACCGCTCGAAGGCCGCTGAAGGCCAGGGCGGCGATGGGTATGGTGCCGTAGGACGAAGCCAGGATCAGCCCGTTCGCTTCGGTCAGGGATCTGCGCGGGACGAGCATGGGGACACTTGCGTCGCGGGCCGGGATGAAGAACAAGGAGATGCATTCGTGAACGAAGGCGATGGTGTACAGCGATCCGATGTTCACGAAAGGAACCAGGACGATCAGGGCTGCCCTGGTGAGATCACACGTGACCATGATGGTTCGGCGATAGACGCGGTCGGCGACCACGCCGCCGACTGGCGCGGCGAAGATGGGAGGCACCAGCCGCAGGACGAGGACCACCGCCACTGCCGTCTGGTTGTGGGTCAGCTCGAACGCGGCGACGATGAAGGCGAGCGTCGCCACCCAGTCACCCAGTCCCGAGACGGCCTGGCCGGCGAGCAACGGGCGAAAGCCCTTCGAAGACAGGACCTCGCGAAACCCGCCCGTGGAGCTCTGCTCAGCTGAGACCGTCACGGAGATGGAAGGATAGGGGGCATGGGAGTAGCCATCGTCGCCGACAGCGCCGCCAATCTTCCAGACGAACTGGCGCGCGAGCTCGACATCGAGGTCGTGCCAATGTATCTGAAGTTCGGCGACCAGGTCTATCGAGACGGCCGGGACCTGACGCCCACGGATTTCTACGAACGGCTGGTCAGGGACGGCGTGGTTGCCTCCACGTCAACGCCCTCACCGGGCGACTTCCTCGAGGCGTACGAACGCACTGGGCAGAGCGAGATCCTTTGTGTGACCGTGGCCTCGTCGATGAGCTCCAGCCATCATCAGGCCACCCTGGCGGCAGAGCGATACGGGGGAACCGTCGAGGTCGTGGACTCGCAGAGCGCGGCCATGGCGGAGGGGTTCGTGGCCGTGGAGGCAGCTCGGGCCGCGGCCCGGGCCGCTTCCCTGCCGGAGGTCGCGGCTCGGGCGAGAGAGGTGGCCGGCCGAACCCGCCTCTTTGCCACGGTGGACACGTTCGAGTTCCTGCGGAAGTCAGGTCGGGTGACGAAGTTGCAGGCCTATGCCGCCACGGTGCTCGACATCAAGCCGGTCTTCGGCTTCCGGGGGGGAGAGGTCGTGCCGATCTCGCGATCCCGCACGAAGCGGAAAGCCCTGGCGCGGATCGTCGACGATGCCGTCGGGGAAATGGCGGACCGGCCGGTGCATCTGGCCGCCCTCCACGCGGCCGCGCTCGGCGAGGCCGAGGAGGTTGCCGAGCGGATCTCGTCTCGCGCGAACGTCGTTGAGCGGGTCTTCTCTGAGGTCACCCCGGTCATCGGAGCGCACACGGGACCGGGCCTGGTCGGGGTGGCCTTCTTCTGCGAATGAGCCCCGCGGGCCCTTCGGGCGGGTCCCCGGGGTAGTCTTGGGCGATGAGTGTCGACGGGCTGGTGTGGGCAGCGGTCGGGTATCTGGTGGGAACGTTCCCTTCTGCCTGGATCGTGGCCAAGGCCAAGGGCGCGGATGGGCTGCTAGTTGCGGCCGGGCGAGCCTCGGGAGAGACGGACCCCCACATCCTGATGGCCAAACATCTGGGTGTGGGCTGGACGGCCCTGGCCGCCACGCTCGACGTGCTGAAGGGTCTGGTCTTCGTGGCGGCGGCTCGAGAGTGGCTCGGGCTCAGTGCGTCCTGGGTTGCGTTGTGCGGGGTCACCGTCGTGGTCGGCCACGCGTTCCCGTTCTACCTGAAGGAGATGGCAGGCCGGGGGCTGGCCGCGGCGTCCGGCGTGTTCCTGTTCCTGCTCCCCGTGGAGATGACCATCGCGGGCTTACTCATCGTGGCCGGCGGGGCCGCACGCGTGACCGGGCTGGCGACGACGATCGCGATGGCCAGTGTGCCGGTCGTCGCCGCCATCCAGGGTCAGCCCGGCGAGTTCGTGGCGATGGCCGCCGCCATCTTCACGATCATCATGATTCGCAGGCTGGAAGGCCTCGGCGAGGTGACCGGCCGAGGCATCAGCACGCCCCGGGCCGTGCTGTACCGGTGTCTGTACGACGCGAGCGAGCCGCCCCAGAGGCTGAACCCGTGGCGCCCGCGGGAGGGGAAGCTCCCTCAGTAGGCGACGGCCGCGCGCTACGCTGACGCGGCCGTGTCCGTCTTCGTCCAGAAATTCGGCGGGACTTCCGTGGCCGATGCTGCCCGGATCCAGGCTGTGGCTGAACGGATCGTCGGTACCAGGGAGCAGGGCCATGACGTGGTCGTGGTGGTCTCGGCGATGGGGAACACCACGGATGACCTCGCCGCCATGGCTCACGAGCTCACGCCCAGGCCGAATCCCCGTGAGCTGGACCTCTTGCTGACAGCGGGCGAGCGCGTGGCGATGTCCCTGCTCGCCATCGCCATCAACGCCGCCGGCTACCCTGCAGCCTCCTACACCGGGTCCCAGGCCGGGATCATCACCGACACATCGCACGGCAAGGCCAAGATCATCGACATCCGGCCCGGGCGCATCCTGGAGGCGCTCTCCAGAGGCAACATCGTCATCGTCGCGGGTTTCCAAGGAGTGTCGACCGCGTACGACGTGACCACGTTGGGTCGCGGAGGTTCGGACACCACGGCCGTTGCGCTGGCGGCGGCGCTCTCGGCCGAGGCGTGCGAGATCTATACGGACGTCCGTGGCGTGTTCACGGCGGACCCTCGCATCCTTCCCGAGGCCCGCCGCCTTCACGCCGTCTCCTACGAGGAGATGCTGGAGCTGGCGGCGTCGGGCGCAAAGGTCCTCGAGCTCCGATCCGTGGAGTACGCTCGGACCCACGGCGTGAAGGTCCACGTCCGCTCGTCCTTCACCGACGAGCCGGGGACGTGGGTTATCGAGGAGGACGTCCGCATGGAACAGGCCATCATCTCCGGTGTGGCGGCCGACGACTCCGAGGCCAAGATCACCCTGCAGGGCATCCCGGACCGGCCGGGGGTGGCCGCTTCCATCTTTCGGGCCGTCGCTGAGGACGGCGCCGGAGTGGACATGATCGTGCAGGTCGCCGGGCGAGATGGAAGAGCGGACGTGTCGTTCCTCGTCCCAAAGACCGATCTGGCGCACGTCTCTGCGTTGCTCGATCGCGTGGTCGAGGACGTGGGCGGGTTGGGGTACACGACGGATGACGCGGTCGCCCGGGTATCCCTGGTCGGCGCGGGGATCAAGAGCAATCCCGCGGTCGTGGCCGACATGTTCGACGCCCTAGCCGCAGAGCAGATCAACATAGAGATGATCTCGACGTCGTCGATCCGTATCTCCTGCGTGGTCCGCGCCGGTGACAAGGACCGCGCGGTGCGATGCATCCACGCGAAGTTCGCCCTGGGGGCAGACGCCGAGGCCGTTCGGGAGCATCCGTAGGATGGGCTCATGCGGGTAGCTGTCGTCGGCGCCACGGGAGCCGTGGGCCGGACCATCCTGTCCCTCCTGGAGGAACGCGCCTTTCCTCTGGACGATCTCTCGTTGTTCGCCTCGCCTCGATCGGACGGAAAGCGGATGAGCTTCCGGGGCGAGGAGGTCACGGTGCGGGCGCTCCACGATCGGTGGTTCGAGTCGGTGGACCTCGCCCTTACCTCGGCAGGCAGCGTCGTGGCCAGGGAGATCCTCCCAGCGGCGGCCGCGGCGGGAACGGTGAGCGTGGACAACTCTTCGGCGTTTCGGATGGATCCCCGTGTGCCGTTGGTGATCCCCGAGATCAACCCCGAGGCGCTGCAGTACCACTCAGGGATCGTCGCCAACGGGAACTGCACCGCGATCACCGCGCTCATGCCGCTTGGGCCGCTGCACAGGGGTTTCGGCCTCAAGTTCCTGGTGACGTCCTCCTATCAGTCAGTATCGGGGACCGGGATGAAAGGGGTCCGCGAGCTCGCCGAGCAGGTGGAGAAGCTGCACGATCAGGTCGAGTCGCTGACCCATCCCGACCAGGGTGCCCTTCCGGTCGGTGAGGTCTTCGGCCGGACCATCGCCTTCAACGTGGTCCCCCATGTCGAGCGGTTCGATCCCGAGGGCTCAGGGTTCACCACTGAAGAGCTCAAGATGGGCGACGAAGTCAGGAAGGTCCTCGGGATCCCCGACCTGCCGGTGGCGGCCACCGCCGTCCGCGTTCCGGTCGTGGCGGGGCATGGCGTGTCGGTCTACGCGACGTTCGAACAACCCGTGACTCCCGAGAGCGCCAGGGAGACACTGACCGCTGCGGCAGGCGTCAGAGTGATCGACGAACCCGATAGCGGGGGCTACCCGACCCCTCTCGATTCGGCCGGGATCGACGACGTCCTGGTGGGGCGGATCCGCCAGCCCCGAGGAGAGCCGACCACCGTGATGTTCTTCGCCGCGGGCGACAACCTGCGCAAGGGCGCAGCCCTGAACGCCGTCCAGATCGCCGAGCTCCTCGTCCCCGAAAAGCTGCTGGACTGACGCCCCCGGCCGAGGTGTCAGGACCGCGCCTTTCGGGCGATCCAGATTTCCTCGCTGGGCCAGCGATGGGCCCACTCGGCCGGCACGACCTCGTAGGGAGAGGTTGCCCCGGCCGGCGACTGGATCTCGACGAGGTTCAAGATCTCGAACCCGTTGGCGCGTAGAAGCCGGATCCAGTCCCCGTAGCCCAGGTGGAATTCCACAGACCGCGTGTCCGGCCACTCGATCCGGTGAAGCCCGAAGTAGTCGCGCCGGAGCTCTGCGTGGGCGCCATCGAGATCCTCGGTGAGGACCAGGATCGTGGAGTTGCGAAGGAAGATGAGGCGTCCATCCGGCCGGAGCACCCGGGCCGCCTCCGGGATCCATCGATAGGGATCGCACCAGATGCTGGCGCCGTACTCGGACAGGGCCAGGTCGAAGCTGTGGTCCCGAAGGGGCACGCGCTCGGCCGTGGCCTCGACCAGCGGAAAGGCCAGGCCGAACCTCGATTGCATCGCTCTGGCCGTAGCCAGTTGAGCCGGTGTCAGGTCCACGCCGACCGGGCGGGCTCCTCGCCGGGCCAGCCAGGCGGAAAAGTAGGCGGTTCCGCAGCCCAACTCCACGACATCGAGCCCCTCGACGTCGCCGAGGACCTGCAGGTCTGATTCCGACGCGCCCCAGATCCCCCAGGTGATCTCATAGTCGGCCCAGTTGCGGACGGCGATCTCCGCGTAGCGGGGCGCCTCTGAGGTCCAGTACACGCGGTTCATCTCGAGGTGGGCGTCCGTGTGTCCACCAGAGCCTGGCCCGATCGTCATCGGGCTCCCAGCTACGTGCCGGCGTACCGAGGAGCCTCGCTCGCGCCCAGGTAGGTCCACGCGAGCAGACATCGGAACGCCTCCATGAACTCGTCGGTCTCGAACCGGACCGTCCGCGGCCCGATGCGGTCGGTACCAGGAGCCAGGGCGCACAGGTCGGCCGCGCTGGTGTTGGCGATGTCGGCTTCAAGCATGACGGGCGCGTGGATCGTAAAGGGCTCGAGCTCCTGTCGGGCGGAGACGGCCTCGGCCGCCGCCTCGCGGATGGCATCCCTAGCCGCCTGAGGATGGAGACTCCTGGCGACGTTCCTTCCGAAGGCCTCCTTCACCGTGACCGTCCTGACCCCGGGGATCTTCTTGGCCGAGACCGTACAGATCTTGTCGTCGCCGGTGACCAGGCCGACGGGCACCCCGTAGGTCCCGGCGAACGCCGCATTGAGCTCGGCCTCGGTGACGGGCTCGCCGTTCAGGCGCACCTCGTACAGCAGCCGGCCCGAGTAGGTGTGGTCCATGACAGCTGCCTGCGTGCCCGCTGCGGCGTGGTACCCGATGAACAGAGCGACGTGAAACCCGGGCCCGAGCCCCTGCATCATCGAGAGCACCTTCGGCGATCCGATCAACAGCTCGGCCCGCGGATCCATCTGCTCGGCCAGCAGGTTGTACATGTCGCCGTGGGAATCGTTGACCACCACGGCGGTGGCCCCGCCTTCGAAGGCCCCCGCGACGGCCGCGTTTGCCTCCCCGGTCATCAGCTCCCGGGAGGCCTGGAAATCGCCGGTGCCGCGAATCACCTGCTGAAGGTGGGCGATCCCGGCGATCCCCTCCATGTCGATCGAGACGAACACGTTCGTCATCCTGCACCCCTCTCTGGTCGGGTCGACCGGCTACGCGGGGAGGCACCGGCACGGGATGCTGCCGCAGGTGGGGCACCCCTGTGCGTACCGGCTCGCGGCGTCCTCGAGATCAACCCCGGCTACGTTGGCCACCGACACTAGCCAGGCCAGGACGTCCCCGACCTCGTGTGCCATCTCCCTGCGATCACCGCGCCGAAACGACTTCGCCAGCTCGCCCACCTCCTCGACCATCCATCGGAACGTGCCGTCGCGGCCCCTTGCCGCGTCCCGGTCGAAGAAGGTGCGCCTGATGACGTCCTGAAACTCGGAGAGCTCCATCAAGCGGAGTCTACGGCAGCGGGTTCTCCTAACCGGGCGAGGTGCCGGCTCCAGGCGGGGAAGCTACTTCGCGGCAGGGGCTCGTCCGGCGATCGGGCCGGCGGGGGAGGGCGCAGCCCGTCTCGCCTCGGAGCGTGGGGTCAGGAGAGGCTCCTCTGCCGGTTCTCGGGCCAGCCACCCGAGATAGGCGAACACGAGGATCGGCGGGGCGTAGCGGGCCAGCGTCTGTACCGACAGAAGCACCTGGATCGGAGTGAGGTACAGGCTGATCAGGGCCGTGCCGGAAAAGATCAGGATGGGGTAGGTCAACCTGTTTCGAGGAAGGGCCGCCACCAGGGCCAGCGGACCGAGGATGTACCAGTACAGGAACCACGGGGACAGCAGGAGATATCCCGTCATCACCGCCAGGACGCTGAACCACAGGCTCCGTTCGTCTCGAACGCGCCGGATCGCCCAGATCACGAGGGCCCCAAGGAGGAGCCCGGCGACCCACTTCCCTAGGAGCTGCGAGCCCCGGGTCGGTGTGCCGTAGCCGAACGCGGCGAGGAGCGGACGAAAGACCACCCGCTCCAGGCTCCCCATCAAGGATTGGTTCCGCATACGGGCGATGTTCACCAGTCCCTGGAAGGTGGAAAAGCCGGACCAGTAGGGGGCGAATGCGAGGGCGGCCAGGCCGGCCGCGACGCCTGCGTGACCGGCCGCTCGCTTCACGCCTCGCTCCCGCAGGAGGAGAACGAGGTGCAGGAGGAGGCCGATGAGCGCATAGGCCTTCACCAGCGACGCCAGGGTGAGCAGGACAGTGGCGAGGCCCGTCCGCCCACGTCGACGGGCCAGGACGGCGCCGAGCAAGCCAACGGCCACGGCGACGTCGGCCGACCCTGCGAGGGGGACCGTGATAAGGACGAGCGGGTTCCATGCATACGCCAGGACTCCCCACCCCTTGGCGCCCTCCGGGTCCGGCCGATCCTTGGCCAGGGCGAGGATCAACCCGACGATGGCGGCGTCCAGGAGCAGAATGGCCAGCTTGAGGCCGATGAACGCCTGGACGAGGCTGTCACCCGCGGCCTTGACCACACCGAAGGCAAGCAGGATCCAGGCCGGGCCGTAGACGCTTGGCTGCGTGTTCCACCTGATCCACGGGAACCAGGGGTCCGCCCAGAGGGTGCTCGGATTGACGGTAAAAGGGTTGGCCCCGTGAACGGCCTGCATCCGTCCGTAGAAGAGGTATTGATACAGGTCCTGGGACTGGGGGAGCGGGGCGAAGAGCACCAGGACGTGCAGGACGGCCGCCCCGGCCAGGAGTACCCACAGGGGGACCCTCCGTCCCCGGCGCCACGCGATGAGCGCCAGGAAGAATGGGATGAACAACAGGACGATCGGCCGGCTGTACTCGTATGCCGTCCGGTTGTAGCCGACCTTGTAATAGCGGGTTCCACCCAGTGAGGGGCCGATCAGGAACCACGCGCCCAAGGCGGCCAGGCCCAGGAAGAGGATCGCCAACCAGGGCAGGATCGGTCCGACTGTCAGCTTGGACAATGACCATCGTGATAGGGGTTCGTCTGTGGCCGCGCTGAGTGGCGCAGTCCTTGCTGACTGACCGTTCTCCACGCTCATCTACTCAAGGTACGAAATCCCAGGGGCAAAGGAGGGCACCGGCAGTCCAGATGCTACCCGTGGATGCGAGCGTCTATTCAGCCTTGGAGGACGAGGACGGAACCGTCGGAGCTTGACTCGCCTCCTACCGAGGCGACAGAATGCGCCCCGTATGAACGAGCCGTCCGGAACCAGAGGGTCCGTGCCTGTTCTGGGGATCGGCCTGCTGCTGATCGGCGGGGCCTTGTTCATCATCGGCGCCTTCGTCCCTGCCGCCACGGTCAAGCTCCCCACCGGGTCGGCCAGCGAGTCCCTGTGGGACCAGGACTGGGAAGGAATCGCGTCCCTCGTCCTCGGGATCCTAATCCTGCTGGTCGCGGCCTGGGCCGTGTGGGCCAGAGGTATCCCCCGCGTCGGCGCGATCGTCATCCTGGTTGCGGGCCTGGCGGGCACCGCCTTTGCTCTCTACAAGGTCCTCACGGTGGAGTCGGAGGCAGTGGACGGTGTCGCGGCGAGCCTGGCCCTTCAGCAGGGGATCCCGGTGGCCGCTGCCAAGCCCGTGGCCCAGCAGCTGTTCGACTCAGGCCAAGCCTCGGTCTCGGTCGACATCGGCCTATACCTCGTGCTGATCGCCGGTGTCCTCACCATCGTGGGGGGCATCCTGCTGCGGATGTCGCCCTCGTCGCGGCGCACCCCCTCGACGGCCCCGGCGCCGTGACAGGATCGCGCTGACCGTCCTTCCTCGAAACGGTTCGTCCGCTTTCGGTCAGGACATGAACTCGACGACCAGGCGCTCCTCGACGGGAACCGGGAGAGGGATCTCGGCCCGCTCGGGGGCCTTGATCAGCCGCCCCCGCACCGCGTCCTTGTCTCGCTCGAGATACGCGGGAGGCTCGGGCGTGACCTCCAGTGCTTCCCGGACGGATATGAAGTTCTTCGCCTTCGGGCCTGCTTCGACCACCTGCCCAACCCGGACCGTGGCGCTTGGGACGTTGAGCCGCTTGCCGTCTAGGAGGATGTGGCCGTGGGACACGAGCTGGCGAGCCTGATGGATCGTCTGCGCGAACCCAAGCCGAAGGACCACGGAGTCGAGGCGGGTCTCCAGCAGTCGAAGCAGCTCCTCGCCGGTGACAGTCTTCTTGCGGGCGGCCTCCTGGAAATACCGGCGGAACTGGCGCTCGCCGACCCAGTAGATCGAACGGAGCTTCTGCTTCTCCAGGAGCCGGAGGTGATACTCCGTGAGCCGTCGCCTCGCCCTCCCGTGCTGGCCCGGTGGGTACGGTCGCTGCTTGCTGGTGGGTTTGCTCGTGGGGCAGTTCGGGCGGCCACACACCGCCGCGCCCACTCGCCTGCACATCCTGTGTTTGGGTCCGAGCTTCTGCATCCGTCCTCGTTCCAGCTCGTGCGGGGTCCAATCCTCGAAAGGGGGACAACCATCCAGTATCCCAGCTGACCGGCACGTCTGACCATGCCAGAGAGGCTGGTCGGGACGGCGGGATTTGAACCCGCGACCTCAGCGTCCCGAACGCTGCGCGCTACCAAACTGCGCTACGTCCCGCGAGCCGGCACGTCGACGGGACGTCGACCCATCCGGCCAGCCAATAAGTGTACCTGTTAGCCTTCGAGGCGAATGAGGATCGCGGAGATCGCGCCCCCCTGGCTGTCCGTGCCGCCGCAGGGGTACGGGGGGATCGAGTGGGTGGTCTCTCATCTTGCGGACGGCCTTGCGGAACGAGGCCACGACGTGACGCTGTTCGCGACGGGGGATTCGATCACCAAGGCCAACCTCGAATACGTCTTCGATACCGCCCCCGGGCCCAATCTGATCCACGACATCTGGCACGACGTGATGCACACGGCGTTCGCCCTACGAGATCCGTCCAGCTTCGAGCTGTTCCACGTGCACGCGCCGTGGTCGTCTCTGACGGCCACAGCCATGCTCGAGCAGCCCACCGTCCACACGTTGCACGGCGCGTTCACCGACGAGATGCGGCGCCTCTACGGCCTGCTCAACGACCGAGTGTGGTTCGTCGCCATCAGTGAATCCCAGCGATCTCTCATGCCGGAACTGCGATATGCGGGGGTGGTGTACAACGGCATCGACGTGGAGGCCTACCCGCTGAGAGAGGAGAAGGACGACTTCGTCCTGTTCCTGGGCCGGGGAGGGCTCGAGAAGGGTCCCCACCTCGCGGTGAGGGCGGCGCGCGAAGCAGGCCTCCGGCTTTACCTCGCGGTCAAGGTCGCAAATCCATCCGAGAGGGAGCACTGGAACCGTGTGGTGCGTCCGGAGCTCTCGGACCAGACGGTCGCTCTCGGTGAGGTCAGCCACGACGAGAAGGTCGACCTTCTGTCCAGGGCCAAGGCCGTCCTGTTCCCCATCGACTGGGATGAGCCCTTTGGGCTGGTCATGACCGAGGCGATGGCCTGCGGGACCCCCGTCATCGCGACACCGCGAGGATCGGTTCCCGAGGTCGTCGTCGACGGGGAGTCGGGGTTCATCGTCTCGGTGGAGAACTACCCCCAGGAGGCGGCGGCCGCGCTCCGCCGAATTGATGAGATCGACCCTGCGGCGTGCAGAGCCCGGGTCGAGGAGTTCTTCAGCTCCGACGTGATGGTCTCGAGCTATGAGGCGGTGTTCGAGCGCGTGCTCTCGGCGGAGGCCTCCCCGGACTGATCCTCGCCCACCTTCATATCCTTGCTCGGCGTGAGTTCCAGGATCGTCGCCTCCGGCCGGCACAGGAAACGGAACGGGGCGAACTTGCTGGTCCCCAGGCCTGGAGAGACGTGCAGGATCGTTCGGCCGAAGCGAGACAAACCCATGCACAGCCGCGTGGGGATCATGCTGTTCGTCACCAGGGCTCCGACCAGCGGCATCCGGACCTGTCCCCCGTGCGTATGGCCACAGAGGACGAGGTCGTATCCGAGCGCTGCCAGCTCGGGAACCGGGTCGGGTGAGTGCACGACGGCCAGGCCGAAGGCGGACGGGTCCGATCGAGCGGCGACTCGAAGGTCGTGCCGCCCGAGATGAGGATCGTCCAGGCCGACCACCTCCAGCCGCGTGCCATTCACCTCGAGGGCGGTCCGTCGGTTCCCGAGATGTACCCAGCCGTCGTCTTCAAGTCGAGGGATGAGCTCGCCAGCGCCGCCGGGAGAGCTCCGCCGCCGACGCCCCCGGCGCTTGCCGAAATAGGCCAGATAGCTGAGCGGGCGAGGAGCGAAGTAGTCGTTGGAGCCGAGGACGAAGTGCGAGGCGGCCGAGCCCCGGACGGACGCCAGGGCGACGGCCGTGGCCTCGACGGCCTGCGGCTCTCCCAGCAGGTCGCCGGTCGCCACCGTGATGTCCCGTGCGGGAAGCGAGGCGAGGAGGCGGGCCTTCCTGCGATCCGAGGAAACGAAATGCAGGTCCGACACGTGCACCACCGTGAGTCCGGACCCACTCCCCGCTGGCAGGATGGGAAGCCGGTAGGTGGCCACGCGGTACCAGTGCCGTTCGATGAAGATGCCATACGCCACGCAGATGGCACCGCCGGCGGCGAGGACGATGAGCGACCACGCGACGAAGTCGGATAGATTGGCGATCAGGGGGGAGATCCAGGGCATGGAGACGCGATTCTAGTGGCGAAGGACTCACCCGGAGCCCCGGCGCCATCACCTTCCTCATCCTCAGCCAGCACGCTGAAGGACCGGCTTGCGTCGGAGATCCGCGACGCCCTCAAGGCCGGTGAGAAGGTCAAGCTCGGAGCCCTGCGCCTGCTGTCCGCCTCCGTCAAGAACCGCGAGGTGGAGCTGCGCCACCCGCTCGACGACGCCGAGTTCATCCAGGTGGCGACCCGGGAGGTCAAGCGGCGGAAGGAGGCCATCGAGGCATACAGCGGGGCCGGACGGGAGGACCTGGTGGCCAAGGAGACGGAGGAACAGCGCGTCCTGGAGACGTACCTGCCACCATCCATGAGCCCAAAGGAGCTCGCAGAGCTGGTGGAGGAAGCGATCTCCACCACCGGCGCCACGGGGATCGGGGACTTCGGGAAGGTCATGGGCTTCGTGATGGAGAGGACCAAGGGCAGGGCCGACGGAAAAGAGGTCCAGACCAGAGTCCGGGAACGGCTGTCAGGGGGTCCAGGGGGGTAGCACGCGCGAGCGAAGCGAGCGGACAGTGCGAACCCCTGGCTCGTCGGCGATCCGTCGAAGACGGAGCGCCGAGGAGGAGATTCAGAAAGCTAGGGAGACTAGCCCGGCTGGAGCTTCCCCACCACGATGACGACGGTGGACCCGGCGGGCGCCTTCTTGCCGCCCTTCGGACTCTGATTCACCACGACCCCGTCGAGCTTCGGATCGTTTACCTCCTGGAACTGAACGGTCACCTTGAACCCGGCCGCCTTGAGGGCGTTCTTCGCGGCCTGCTCCGTCTTTCCGATGACGTTCGGGACGGGGTTCTTCGGGGCCTCGCCGTTGCTCACCATGATGGTCACGGTGCTGCCGAGCGGAACGCTGGCGCCCCCTCCCGGGCTCTGGTCGAAGACGACTCCCTTCGGCTCCACGGACGGACCGGTCTTCACGACGGGCGTGAAACTCGCTTTGGTCAGGGTCTTGATGGCATCGGCCTGCCTCATCCCTACCACGTCCGGAACATTGCCGGCCTTGGGGGGAGGCGGCGCCGGGAATCCCTTGACTGGCAAACCGGCCACGGCCTTGATCATGAAGTCGTGCCAGATGGGAGCGGCCAGGGTTCCTCCGAAAGCCCGGCCCCCGGCCAGCTTGGCCAGGCCGATCATGGGGATCTCCCTCTTCGGATACGCGTAGCCGACCCAGACACCGGTGACGAGCTGGGGGACGTATCCCATGAACCAGGCATCCTTGTAGTCCTGGGCGGTGCCGGTCTTGCCCGCCTGAGGCCGGCCGATGTTCGCCGCCCCCCCGGTCCCGCCCGACACCACTCCCTGGAGCAACGAGGTGACCTGCGCGGCGACCTTGGCTTCCATGACCCTCTGGCAGAACGGCTTGGACTTGTAGATGGTCTTTCCGCTTGCCCCAACGACCCTCTTGATCGCGAAGGGCTTGCAGTGGATGCCGCCGTTGGCGAGGGTCGAGTACCCGGATGTCATCGAAAGCGGGTTCACCTGGACCGCGCCCAAGGTGATCGAGCACACCGGGGAGACCGTGACGTCGCCCCCCCGAGCGTACTGGATCACCCCCATCCTCTTGGCCATCTCCTGCACCGGCTGGGCCCCGACGTCGGCGATGAGCTGGGCGAAATAGATGTTGACCGACGCCGCGGTGGCCCGGGCCATGTTCATAAACCCGCCCTCACCTGGCTCGGCGTTCTGCGGCTCCCAGGCACCCGAAGGGTCCGGACACTTCTCGAAGGGGATCTTGACGTGGCTCGTGTTGTACACCTTGCCGACAGGCACGCCCTGCTCGATCGCAGCAGCCAACGTGAAGGCCTTGAACGCGCTCCCGGCCGACCGCTTGATCTGCGTGGCCAGATTGAGCTTGTGCTTCGAGAAGTTCTGCCCGCCGTACATAGCGACGATCGCACCGGTCCGAGGCACGACCGAGGCGAGCGCAGCGTTGGGGTTCGTGGGAGGACGGTTGCCTGGGTTGGGCAGGAATCCCTCCACGGCCGCCCGCGCGTAGCCCTGCATCTTGGGGTTGATCGTGGTGTAGATCTTCAACCCGCCCTGGAAGAGCAGCCGTCGTCGCTCCTCGTACGTCTTGCCGAACGTCTTGATGATGGCCTTGTACTGCGGGTCGTTCGGGGAGGTCTTGACGGGATGAAGGATCTGATCCTGCACGAACAAGGCGTCATACGCCTTGCGCCCGAACTTGTTCACGTTCCGTCTCTTCGATGAGAGCCTGATGGGCTCTGCCACCGCGTCCGTGTACTCTCCCTCCGAGATCCATCCCAGCTCCAGCATCCGACGAAGGACGGTGTTTCGCCTGGCGATCGATCGCTCCCGGTTCGCGACTGGATCGTCATCCGAGGGGGCCTTGATCAGTCCGGCAAGGACCGCCGACTCCGCGAGGTTCAACTTCTGCACAGGTTTGCCGAAGTAGTACTCCGCGGCGCTGCCCACTCCATATGCGCCATGACCCAGATACACCTGGTTCATGTACAGCTCGAGGATCTGCTCCTTTGTGTAGGTCCGTTCGAGGCGGATCGCGTCCTGAGCCTCGCGCCACTTCCGCTCGAAGGTCCGCTCGTTGCCGGTCTCGGTGTTCTTGACGAGCTGCTGCGTGATCGTCGATCCGCCCTGGACGATCTGACCGGCGTGCAGGTTCGCGATGAACGCCCGCATGATCGAGGAGAAATCGACCGGTCCGTGGTCGTAGAAGGCGTGGTCCTCGATGGCCACGATGGCGTCCCGGGTCACCTTGGGGACGTCCTCCATCGTGACGTTCACACGGTTGTAGTCGGCGACTACGGCAAGGACGGACCCGTCAGAGGCGTAGATGGTCGAGCGGAGCGGGAACCCTTCGATCTTGAGCGGGTCACCCTCGTTCGGAAGGAACTGCCCGTCGAAGAGCTTGACCGCTCTTCCCGCGCTTCCCACCATGGGGAACAATCCCGCCGCCACCAGGAGCGCCGCGGCGAGCACGACGAACGGGATCAGGACCACCCGGAAGGTGAGGTCCCCCGGCCCGAGGCCTTTGGAAGGCGTGGGCCACCGATGGCTCTGATGTCGTATCAACCGAACCCCTGCTTCACATCGCGCCTAGCTTACCGAGCCGCACGGGCCAACGGTCAGCCCCCCGAAAGTCACGGGCAAAATAGCCCTCACGGACTATTCGCTCGGGAAGCCGCCCTGCCTAGGATGGCGCGCACATGTCGTGGGAAGAACGCGCCCGCTGTGGTCAGTATGACCCCGAGATCTTCTTCGACCCGACAACCCGCGCCGAACGGAGGGCCAAGTCGATCTGCGCCCAATGCCCCGTTCGGCTCGATTGCCTTGCTTGTGCCTTGACCGTTCGGGCCGAGTTCGGCGTGTGGGGTGGGATGAACGTCAAGGAGCGCACCTCGTTGCTCAGGCGCTCTCGGCGGTCGACAGACGCACAGCCCGAACTACAACCAGTCAGCGTGACCGTTTAGTCGAGTCCCTTCCCCTGGCGGCCGTCAGGCCTCCACGGAGTCGAATAGATGAGCGCCCACCCGGCGGAGGCCGGTGACGTCGTGGACGTCGCCGGCGAGCTCCGGGATGGGCAGGATCGGCACGCCTGGGTGGTTGCGCACGAACGAACGCATGGCTCGGTCCTCCGAGCGACGCTCGGGCTCCCGGCGGATCCGGTCCACCAGGATGGCTGCCGTGGCTCTGCCCGCGACGTCGCCGGCCTCCAGCATGGCCGCTGCTCCGGCGGCGCCGGGGGGCACGCCTGTGGAATCGGGATGCCAGCGATTCACCACGACCGCCTCAGCGCGCATCCCTCCTTCGCCCAGGCGCTCGACGAAGAATCCCGCCTCTTCCAGGCTGACCTGCGTGGGAGCGGTCACCACCAGGAACGTCGTGACCGGGGACCTGAGCAGGTCGAGGACGTCGGCGGCCCGCTTCTGGAAGCCGCCGTACATCCCCTCGAACGCCGCCAGGAAGTCCGCCGTGTCCGCCAGGACCTCGGCTCCTACGAGGCGGCCGGCCGTCCGTGCGAAGGCCTGGGCTCCGAACCTGGCGATCCCCACCGTGAGCCGGCCGGCTCGGGCCGAGGGCCACAGCATCCACCGCATGACCCGGCCCCCCAGGAAGTCCCCCAGCCGTTTCGGGGCATCGAGGAACGACAGGGCGCTCCTCGTGGGAGGGGTGTCGACGACGATGGCGTCATGGTCCTCGTCGAGCGCCAGCTGGTAGAGCTTCTCCATGGCCATGTACTCGTGGGTGCCCGCGAGCGTGCTCGAGATGCGCTGGTAGAAGCGGTTGGACAGGATGCGGTCGCGGCGCTCCTCGTTTCCCGCGTACCGGTGGATCAGCTCGTCGAAGGTCCGCTGGGTGTCCAGCTGAATGGCTTCCATCGTCCGTCCGCGCCCGAGCCCGACCGATGTGCGCTCGCCGGCCACCGTGGCGAGCTGGAGAGACGTGGCCAACCGCCTCGCGGGGTCCACGGTGAGGAGCGCCGTCATGTTCCGGCTCTCGGCCAGGTGAACGGCCAGGGCGGCCGAGATGGTGGTCTTTCCCACCCCACCCGAGCCGCATACCACCACGATCCTGCGTGGGTGAAGTCGGTCTTCGAGGTCCGGTTGGGAGAACCTCAGCTGTCGCCTGGCACTCGGTTCGGGGCCGCCGGGCTCGGGGCCGACAGTCGGGCCAATCTCATCCCCGTACGCGACCTCCCTCCTCATGACCCGGGCGAGCCTCCCAACGGTCTCTCTGGAGGAGCCTCCGGGCAGATCGGGGAGCTGGAGGACGGGTCCGGTTCGTTCGAGCTCTTTGCGGTAACGCCGTTGCCGCCCGTGGCGGGCCTCCCTGGCCAGGGCCGCGGTGAGCAGGACGCCGGCATCGTCGACCGGGAGGGAAAGTCCGGCTTCCGCACTGAGTCGTGAGACATCCTCAGGAGTGAGCCTGCCGCTCGCCGCTCTGGTTCCTCGGGGGAAGATTTCTGGGAGGCAACGGTTCACGACAACGGCCAACACGGGAACGCCCGATTGCCGGATCGCCGGGATCGCCTCGGACGTCTCGGCCACGGCCATCTCCTCGGGAAGCGCCACCAGGAGGACACCTGCCTTCCGGCGAAGCAGGCTCTCGACCGCGGCGGCCTGCCGTTTGATCCGTCCGACCCGAGCCACGTCCGCGAATGCGGACGCTGAGAGCAGGAAGGGAACGATCTGGCCGGTGGGCGGGGCGTCGACCACGATGAGGTCGTACAGGGGTCGGCCACTGTCGCGAGAGTCGACCCTCCGGAAATGGGCCAGCTCATAGAGCTTTCCGCAGCACAGGAGGTCCCTGAAGCCGGGCGCCGCGCCGATGAACTGGTCCAGCGCGCCGGAGCGGAGGAGCGGCCGGGTGGCTCGATCCAGGCCGAAGAAGAGGTGGAGATATTCGAGCATCGCTTCCCGCGGTGTGATGGAGAGCGCGCTGAACCCGAGCGCCGTGGGGACCTCAGAGAATCCGGGATCGTCCATCTGAAGCGTTCGGGCGATCTCCCCTCGGCCCTCAACCTCCACCAGGAGGGTCCGGATGCCGGCTGCCGCCGAGACCGACGCAAGCGCGGCGGCGACTGTGGACTTCCCCGTCCCGCCCTTCCCCGAGACGATGACGATCTGGCGGTGGAACAGGTCTTCCCAGCGCATCTCGCCGACTATACGGGCGCCCCTCTGATGGCAATGGCTCACCCGTAGAATCGGGCTCGTGCGCCTGGTCCGGCTCGTCGCCGTGGTCGCGTTCCTCCTCAGCCTGGCGGTCCTGCCTCGGGCCGGGGCTCAGTCTCCCGGTCCGATCGTCGACGTGGTCAAGTTGCAGGGGGTGGTCGACGGCTCGGTCGCCGGCTATCTAAGGGACACGCTGAACTCGGCGGAGGAGTCGGGGGCCACGCTGATCGTCCAGATCGACTCCTCCTTCGGGTCCTACGGGGACGAGGCGATGCGTTTGGGCGCGGACATCGGGAACGCCACCATCCCCGTCATCGCCTGGGTGGGCCCCTCGGGAGCCCGGGCCGCGGGCGGTGCGCTATTCATCCCGTTCTCGTCCTCGCTGGTGGCGATGGCGCCGGGGGCCGGGATCGGTCCGGCCCGTCCCTTCGATTTGGGAACCTCGGCTTCGCGGGAGGAGCCCGAGGGGGCGGGCCGGCGGCAGGCCCAGATCGAGGTGCTCGCCCGGGAGCTCGGAGCCCAACAGTCGGGCGTGGAGCGGCTTATCTCGGGCCCCCCTTTCCCCGCGGGGCCCGCTCTGGACGCAGGAGTGGTCGACCTCCTCGCCACCGGCCTGCGGGACCTCCTCGACAAGCTCGACGGCGTGAGGGTCGAGACCTCCTCCGGGCCGGCAGTGCTTGCTACCAAGAGCACCCCGACCCGGCCGGTGGCCGTTCGCTTCCACGAGATCGGCCCGGTGCGCCGACTCCTCCACGCCGTCAGCACCCCGACCGCCGTGTACGTTCTCCTCGTCCTCGGCCTGTGGGCCATCGCCTTCGAGTTCACCCAGCCGGGGTTCGGCGTTGCCGGGATCGCCGGCGCCCTGTCGCTGGTCCTTGCCGGGTTCGGGCTGACCGTCGTCCCGGTGCGGTGGGCGGGGGTGGCGCTGATCGTGGCCGGCACGGCCCTCCAGGGTTTCGACGTTGCGATCCGGCGGGTGGCCGCGTGGACGGTGATCGGCACCCTCGCGTTTCTGGCCGGATCGCTCCTCGCCTGGTGGGGCGTGGCTCCCGCGATCGACCTGTCCCTCTGGCTGGTCCTCCTGTTCACGGTGGCCGGGGCGGTGTTCTTCGGGTTCGGCATGACCGTCGCCTTACGGGCGAGGGAACGGGTGCGAACCGCCCAGGTCGGCCTCATCGGGCTGGTCGGAGAGGTCCGATCCGACCTCGATCCCGAGGGCGGGGTCTACGTGAAGGGCTCGCTGTGGCGGGCTCGCTCGATGGACGGCCCCATTCCCAAGGGCGCCAGGGTCAGGATCAAGGGAGTGGAGGGCCTCATCCTGAGGGTCGAGCCCGAGTCCGAATAGCCGGGCCTGCCGGGCCGGCGAAGCCCCCAGCCGGGTCTCACCTTGGTCTTAGGTTTGTGTGGATTCCGTAAACAAACGCCAGACGGGGGAACGCGGCCAGTCTTCCGTGCGTCAATCGGCCGAAGAACTGGGAAGAGCCCGCTCGAGAGATCGCATGGGAAGCGACACAGGGGAGCCTCTCGAAGGAGGGAAGGCCTGAAGGCCGCGCCAGTGGCGACACACAGGTGGGAGCATGGATGGCAGTGGCGGGCGGCATGCCGTGGAGAGGACTCAAGCCTCTTCTTCGCCCCGAACCGTCCTGAAACGAGGGAGGAGAAGACGATCCGTGAGCGCCAGGCCAAGGGCATCTGTGCCCTCTGCCCGGTCCGTATCGACTGCCTGGAGTACGCGATCCGGATCCGCGAGCCTCATGGGATCTGGGGTGGCCTGAACGAGCTTGAACGGCGCATCCTGATCCGGGAGCGCGAGCGGGGCAGCCTGCGCGACGCCGGCTGAGCAGACTGCTTCGGCGAGCGGGCGCCGGAAGTCACCCCCGTCCCTTATAGCCCTTCCTGAAGGCTGTTGTACCGTACGCCGATGGGCGCGGAGGATCGGCTGCGGGAACTGGGGATCGAGCTTCCCCCACCGCCCCAGTCTGTGGCCTCGTACATCCCGGTCTCGATCACTGGAAACTTGGCCTACGTGTCCGGGCAAGTCCCCATGGCCGAGGGCAAGCTCTTGTGGACGGGCAGGCTCGGCGAGAATCTCGACGTGGCTGCCGGTGCGGAGGCGGCTCGGCGGTGCGCCCTCCAGGCCTTGTCGGCCCTGCGGGCCCATCTCGGCTCGCTCGACCGCATCCGGAGGATCGTGAGGCTCGGGGTGTTCGTGGTCTCGGCTCCCGGGTTCACCGACCAATCGAAGGTGGGCAATGGAGCCAGTGACCTCCTCGCCGAGGTGCTCGGCGACGCCGGGCGACATGCCCGCACCGCCGTCGGGGTTCCTGAGTTGCCCCTCGGTGCCCCAGTCGAGGTCGAGATGCTGGCCGAGATCGAATAATCGGGCGCGGCTGACGCTGCTTATGCGCGGAGCACGCGGTAGTCGCCCTGCCGCCGGGTGAGGCCCCGACCGTCGAAATACTCCAGGATGGGCAGAGCGAATCGTCTGCTCGTTCCCAGAGCTTCCCGGAAAGCAGAGACCGTGATCCCGGGCGGCCCGCCTCTTTCTCGCACGACAGCCTCTGCCCGAGCGAGGAACCCAGGCGAGATCACGATATCCGGAGAGACCCTGATCAGCCGTCCGTCGCTACACACGGCCTGGATCAGCTCCGCGGCGTAGCCCTGCGCGACCAGCTCCTTGACCGAAGGGGGAGTCGGTTCCGCCTCCTCCACCGCTTTCACCAGACGGTCGGCATCTTCCCGGCCGGAGGTGGAGGCCCGATGGTCCGCCAGTCGCACAGTAGTGCCCTCGCGAACGACATCTCCTTTCGCTGTCAGGTAGGCGATGAACGCGTCGGCGATGCCCGGATCGGAGAACCTCTCGGAGCGCTCGGCCAGCACGACTCGGGCCTCGCCGACCTCGAGCCCGGCCCGGAGCGGATGTGCTTCGTGGAACCGGGCGAGCTGCGAGGTCAGGTGGCCTGATACGTCGCGGATGAGGTCCGGGCTGGCCAGCCAGCCGTCCAGCCGGATCGCGCCCCGCTGTACCGCCTCCTCAGCCCTCGCTCCGGACAACACGAGCACGTCGGCCGCCCTCACCGTTCCCCGATCGGCCACCATACGCCAGGCGAGGGTGCCCCGATCCGCGTCCTGCCTCGCCCTCAGCCGCCCGATCGGATCTGGGCCGGGACGGAGTGGGGGGTCCGTGTCCAGGACCTGCCCGCCCGCCACGGTCTCATGCCTGCCGGCCTCCCGGAGGACGAAGGCGTCCTTGAAGTCGAGCACGACGGGACGGGAGAGGGTCGCTCTGATGAAGGCCTCGTCCCCGGCTCGAAGCTCCGCCGTGCCGTACAGCCGGAGACGGGCATCTCGCTCCGCGGATCCCGCGTAGAACTTGTACGCCCCCCGGGAGGTCAGTGGATGGGCGAGACCTCTGACCGGCCGGATCCAGCCCTCGAACACTGTGGTCGGACGCCACTGGCCGGGCAGGGTCAGCACGTCGCCACGCTCCAGATCGGCCTTGGCCGTCCCGGAAAGGTTCACGGCTACGCGGCTCACCGGCTGGGCGACCTCCAGGGATCGCTTGTGCGTCTGGAGACCGCGGATCCGGGCCCGGTGGCCAGACGGGAGGACCTCGGCCTCCTGACCCACCGAGATCGGTCCCCCCGTGAGGGTGCCCGTCACCACAGTCCCCGCACCACGGATGGTGAACACGCGGTCGATGAACTGACGGGGCCGGGCATCACGGTCCGGAATGGGTGCATGGGTCACCGCGGCGTCCAGGGCTGCCCGAAGGTCGCCCAGTCCCAGACCCGTGGCTGCGGAGCACGCCACGATCGGTGCCCTTTCCAGACGAGTCCCTTCGAGCCTGGCCCGGACATCTTCGGTTCGACCGGCAAGGATCACGTCGTCCACGAGGTCGCTCTTGGTCAGAGCCACCACTCCTCCGTGCGCCCCGAGCACGTCGACGATCTGAAGGTGTTCCTCGGATTGCGGCTTCCACCCTTCGTCGGCGGCCACCACGAACAGCACCAGACGAACGGGCCCCACCCCGGCCAGCATGTTCCTGACGAATCGCTCGTGGCCCGGAACGTCGACGAAGCCGATCTCCTGGCCCGAGGGCAGGCTGGTCCATGCGAAGCCGAGATCGATCGTCAAGCCCCGTCGTTTCTCCTCGGCCAGCCGGTCCGGGTCGATGCCGGTCAGCCGCAGGATGAGAGCGGACTTCCCGTGGTCAACGTGGCCCGCGGTCGCCACCACTTGGAGCGGCCGGAGCTCCGCGGATTCGGACATCCGTGCGGCAGTCATGGCCGCGAACGGATCAGGACTGCTCGAGGGCGTAGCGGATGGCCCGAGCCAGCCGGTCGTCGTCCTCCGGCGGGACCGTGCGGAGGTCGAAGACCAGAGCTCCGTCGTCTACACGGCAAAACACAGACGGTCGTCCGAGGCGGAGACGGGCGGCGGCAGCGTCCGGAGAAGGGACCTTGACCACCAGCTCGGCCGATGGGATGCCGTAGCCGGGCAGGGATCCTCCGCCCGCCACGGCCTCACCCGTCCGTGCCGTCGCTCCACGGAAGCACGTCGCCAACGCCTTGGCCCTGGACAGCAGCCTGCTCTGTTTGACGGAGAGGAAGTCCCAGAGCGGGAGCTCATGGCGACGGTCCGTGGCATAGAGTCGGAGAACGGCCTCTAGGGCGGCGACGGTCATCTTGTCCACGCGCAGGGCGCGAGCCATGGGATGGCGACGGAGCCGCCCGATCAGATCGGACCTCCCGACCAGGAGACCCGCCTGGGGTCCGCCCAGCAGCTTGTCGCCGGAGAACGACACGAGGTCCGCCCCGCCGGCCAGGGCCTCGGTGACGGCGGGCTCTTCGCCGGGCACCTCGGGATAGCGGTCCAGCAGACCACTGCCGACGTCGTACAGCAAGGGCACCTTGGCGCCCTTGGCGATCTCCGCCAGCTCTCCGACCGGCACCGTGTTGGTGAATCCGACCACCCGGTAGTTGCTTGGGTGGACCTTGAGGATGAGCGCCGTGCGAGGGGTGATAGCCCGCCGGTAGTCGTTGCCGCGCGTGCGATTCGTCGTCCCCACCTCGACGAGCTTGGCCCCGGAGGCTGCGAGGATCTCCGGCAGCCGGAACTCCCCGCCGATCTCGATGAGCTCGCCCCTCGAGACCAGGACCTCCTTCTTCTGGGCCAGTGTCGCCAACGCGAGGAGGAGGGCCGCCGCATTGTTGTTCACCACCAGCGCGTCGTCGGCGCCAGTGAGGGCGAGGAGCAGCGACTCGGCGTGCGAGGTGCGACGACCCCGCGAGCCCGTTTCCCGCTCGACCTCGAGGTCCGAGTACGTCTTCCCGGCCATCGCGGCCGCCTCGGCCGCCCGCGGCGGAAGCGGGGCGCGGCCCAGACCCGTATGGAGGATCACCCCCGAGGCGTTGATCACCTCGTTCATCCCGTAGTAGCTCCTCGCTGCTCGGCCGATCGCCCTGGCGAGGATCTGGTCGTTATCGGGAACGTCACCCCCTCGGGCGGCTTCGTCCCGGATCTGGGACAGCGTTACCTGAAGCGCATGCTTCACCAACGGGCGCCCGAACTTCAGGGCGGCCTTCCTGCCCGGCTCCGAACGGAGGAGCCCGTCGAGTGACGGAACGCCGCGCCGGGAATCGGTTGCTTGTCGCGTTCGGGCGGTCACGGCGCCGTCCTCTGCCATGGCACGAATCGCTGGTGGAACAGAGGCTCGCGGTAGTGCGGCTCCCATTTTTCTATGACGCCCGAGTGCTCTTCCTCGTGTTCCCACGCGCGGACCTGTTCGACCTCCTCCCACTCGGACACGACCAGATAGACGGTCGGATCCAGCAACGACGGACCCATCTCAGCCCACCGATATCCCGGCTGTCGCGTCGCCAGGTCGAGCATCGAGCGCATGTCCTTCTCGAAGTCCTCTCGGTCCGCCTCCCGAGTGAGCGAGAACCTCAGGTAGGAGAGGATGGTCACCCGGTAGAGCGTAGCAGCGGCTCCCCCACGCGCCTTCGTCCCAAACCGGGACATGCATGGCAAGCTTTCTGGGAACCTGGCACCGAACCGTTACCAGGTCGCCCCTGGGAGCGCCTGTTCGAAGGGCACGTAAGGAGACGATGTGACGCTCGCTCAGATCGGCCGCTTTCAGGTCGAGCGCGCCCTCGGAAGCGGAAGCTATGCCACGGTCTGGCTGGCCCGCGACGAGGATCTGGACGCGTGGGTCGCCATCAAGCTCCTGGCAGAGAACTGGAGCATGAACGACGATGCGCGCCGCCGGTTCATCGAGGAGGCAAGGGCTCTGCGCCGGCTCGAGAGCGACCGGATCGTCCGTGTGTACGAGGTGGGGCATCTCACCGATGGCCGGCCGTACATGGTGATGGAGTTCGCCGACCACGGAACGCTGGAGGATCGCCTTCGCCTTCGGGGACAGCTCGATCAGCCTTTCTCGGTACGGGAGGCGGTTGGCCTTTCGCTCGAGATCGCGGAGTGCCTGATCGCCGTCCACGACCTTCGGATCGTCCACAGGGACGTGAAGCCGAGCAATGTGCTGTTTCGAAGCGTGGCCCCCGAGCGCCAGGAAGCCCTTCGGCGGGACGGGAAGCCGGTGGCGACCGAGCGGACCCTGCTCGGGGACTTCGGGATCGCCAGGAGGTTGGAGGGAGGTCCACATACCATGGTTTTGGGATCACCTCAGTACATGGCGCCGGAGCAGGCGGACCCTGCCCGCGCGGCCACGGCCGACTCGCGAAGCGATGTCTACTCGGCGGCGGTGATCCTGTACGAGACGCTGACGGGCCGGGCGCCGTTCGCGATCGAGTCACCTCAGGAGATCAATAGGTCCGACAACGAGGCGCCACGGATCGAGTCCCTGCGCAGAGACGTGCCGCCGTTGCTCGCTGATGTGGTGGCGCGGGGATTGGACTGGGACCCCTCGGAGAGGTTCTCGTCCTCGTGGGAATGGAGGGAAGCGCTGCGAGCCTCGCTCGCCGGATGTCCAGACACCCTCAAAGCCGCGGCCGCTCCCCAGGACGCGGCGGCGAGCGAAGGGCGGTTGATCGATCTCCGTCCAGGTCATGCCGCTCCGGAGGTGGATACCGTGCCGGTTCCGGTGGGCGAGGTATCGACGGCTTCGGTCGCAACCATGAAGCGGACGGCTGCCCTGCCCGAAGTCGAGCCCGCGGTCGCCGGCCCACCGCCCAGGCCCCTGGGCCA
Organism: Actinomycetota bacterium; assembly: GCA_046726275.1. Classification (GTDB taxonomy): domain Bacteria; phylum Actinomycetota; class UBA4738; order UBA4738; family UBA4738; genus DASXTW01. The sequence continues at coordinate 13,526 of JBKPAF010000014.1, read as the reverse complement.
ATTCCCATCGGCACCGGACGAAGTGAGCACCGTCAACGTCCGCGTGCCGGGCGGCTTCATCTGCGCGGCAGGGGTGGCGATGCTGGTCAGCATCTTCCTGCCCTGGGGGGCGGTGGGATCGTCCACCGACAGCCACGTCGGAGCCGAGTTCCGTTCGGGCGCTCTCGTGGCGATCGGAGCGGTCCTCCTGTTCCTGGTGGGACTCCGGCTGTGGCGGACCCGGCGTCGCTGGGCCGCCTCGCTCCTCGCGGTCGGGGCGGCCCTCGTCGGGTTCGCCGGGATCGGCCTGGCCAGCTACGAGCTGATTCGGCTGGGTGATCCCTCGAGCGCCCACGGTCTGTTCCTGCTGCTCGGGGCCAGCCTGGTCACGGCGTTCGCTGGATACCGGGCTCATAACCGGCTGGCCATGGCGAAACGGCGCGAGCGGTACCCGTTGCTCCGGACCCCCTGAACCGTCTACAGCCCCAAGGAGCGGGCGATGATGAGGCGCTGGATCTCGCTCGTCCCCTCGACGATCCGAAGCATCCGAACCCACCGGAAGATCCGCTCGACGGGGCCTTCGGCGAGCAGCCCCATCCCGCCGTAGATCTGCACGGCCCGATCGGCCACCCGGTTCACCATCTCGGTGTTGTTCAGCTTCACCATGGACGACTCTTTGATGGGCGAATCGCCCCGGTCCACGAGCCACGCCAGGTGGTAGGTCATAAGCCTCGCGGCGTGCACCTCGAGGGCGGAGTCGGCCAGCATCCACTGGATCGCCTGATACTTCCCGATGGGCCTTCCGAAGGTGTGCCGCTCCTTCGCGAACTCGGTGCAGATTCGGACGAGATGGTCGGCGATCCCCACGCAGAGCGCCCCGATGTAGGCGCGACCGCCGTTCAGGAACTTCATCGCCGACTGGAAGCCGTAGCCCACCTCCCCGAGGACGTTCTCTCTGGGGGTGCGGCAGTCCTCGAAGATCAGCTCGGCCTGGTTGGAGTCACCGACCAAGGTCTTCTGAGTCCGGCCCACGACGAACCCCGGGGCGTCGCGCTCGACCAGGAGCGCGGTGATGCCTCCGTTCGCCCGTCGATCCGGATCCGTCACCGCGAACACGACTGCCACGTCCGCTCGAGCGCCGTTCGTGATGAAGTGCTTTCGCCCGTTGACGATCCATTCGTCCCCTTCGAGTCTGGCGGTGGTCCGGATGGCCTGAGCGTCGGACCCGGCCTCGGGCTCGGTCAGGGCAAAGCACATCGTGGTCTCGGCGCGGACCATCGGCTCGACGTACTTCTCGTGGAGGTGCTCGGGGAGCTCCATCAGGATCGGGGTGGGGGCGGCCGGGTTGGGAGGACCGAGCACGTAGCTCGCGAACCTGAGCCCCGACTTCCCGCCCTCTTCGATCAGCAAGGTGTACCCGAGGTTCGAAAGCCCGGAGCCGCCCACCGACTCGGGCATGTGACCCGCGTAGAACCCGAGCTCCGCCGAACTTCGCCTTAGGGCGAGGCCGGCCTCGTCCATCTCGGGGGTAAGCTCATCTGCTTCCAGGAGGGGCCGGAATCGCTCTTCCACCGGACGGACCTGCCGGTCGAGGAACGATCGGAAGGACGCGAGCAGCTCCTGGTACTCGTCCGGGATGGAGAAGTCCACCGCAGCGCTACGGTACCGCGGGAGACGGGCGTGCGTGCCTCCTGCGCTTTGTTAGGCTTCGAATCGCGATGGACGTGAGGGAGCGCGCGGCGTTCACTGCCGCCAGCGACGCCTGGATGCTCCGGGGCGGCGGGATCGAAGTGGTCACCGAGGGGCCGCTTCGAACCGAGGAGATGATCCTCAACATCGGCCCTCAGCACCCGTCGACGCACGGAGTTCTCCGGATCGTCCTCGAGCTGGACGGCGAGATGATCATCCGCGCCGAACCCGTCATCGGGTACATGCACCGGGGCGCCGAAAAGCTCGCCGAATACCGCGATCCCCGCCAGGTGCTGGTGCTGATGAACCGGCACGACTGGCTGTCCGCGCTCAACAACGAGCTCGGGTGGGTCATCGCGGTGGAGCGCATGCTCGACATCCAGGTCCCGGACCGGGCTCAGTGGATCCGCACGATGCTCGCCGAGTGGAACCGCCTCCTGAACCATCTGATGTTCACGGGCTCGTACCCCCTCGAGCTCGGGGCGATGACTCCGGTCTTCTATGCCTTCCGGGAGCGGGAGATGATCCAGGACCTCATGGAGTCGGCGACCGGAGCCCGGATGCATCACTCCTACGTGCGTGTGGGAGGACTGAAGGACGACCTCCCCCGGGGGTTCCTCAAGCGATCGGCCGAGGTGCTGGACTGGGTCCGCAAGAAGCTGGTCGACTTCGAGAACCTCATCATGGGGAACGAGATCATCCACGCGCGGACGAAGGGGATCGGCCTTCTTCCCCCCGAGGTCGCCGCCGCCTATGGCTGCTCCGGACCCGTGCTCCACGCGTCCGGGGTGCCCATGGACCCCCGAAAGGACGAGCCGTACGAGAAATACGGCGAGGTCGAGTTCGACGTCCCTGTCGGGCAGAACGGGGACTGCTATGACCGGCTGTGGGTGCTCGTCCAGCGGATGTGGGAATCGTGCAAGATCATCGAGCAGTGCTTGGAGAAGCTTCCGGCCGGCCAGTACATCTCCCCGAAACTCCCGAAGAAGATCAAGGTCCCCGAGGGCGAGATCTACCTAAGGACGGAGAACCCGCTGGGCCTGATGGGCTATTACGTCGTCGGTGACGGCGGGGACTTCCCGTACCGGATGAAGATGCGAACGGCGTCGTTCTCCAACGTGGCAGTCATCCCGGCCATCCTTCCGGGCACGCTGGTTCCCGACCTGATCGCCATCCTGGGGAGCGTGTTCTTCGTGGTCGGCGACGTCGATCGCTGAAGCGGCCGCTCCGCCGACTCAACGAGTACGGAACGCAGCAGGGGCCGCGGTCGCGTTCTTCCCGACGCAGAGGACCCAGGCCGCGCCCAACCCCGCACGGCCGAGGAGAAGGTTGGCTCGGTTCCTGTCGGAATAAATCCTGAGGGCGTCGATCCCTCGCCGCGCGCCGATGGCTTCGACCTGCCGAGCCTGCGCCTCCTCGTCGAGCTGCCGGAACCCCAGGGAGAGGAGGGCGTCGCGCTGGGAGATCGGTCCCCATACCTGGAGCCCACGGCTTCGGGCGTGCCGGGCCAGCGCGGCGAAGTCGACGCCGGCCGTGATGTCGCTGGAACCCGGGTCGGTCAACAGGTCATCGTGAACACGGTGGTGGGTGTAGCCGTGTACCGACCGTCGCTCGGCGGCGTTCTCGAAGCCGTAGTCGACCAGCCACAGGTAGCCCCGCTCCAACGCCGCATCCGCTTCATCGACGAAAGCGAGGGCGGCGGGACTGACCACGAATTCTTCCCCGGGCCCGAGCGTCGGGGCGCCAATCATCAACGCGTCGCTGGACGGCGCAGCTTCGATGAGGGCGAGACGGCCGGCCTCGAGGCCGACGAACAACTCCACCGGGCCGTTCGGGGTCCCCCGGAGGCGGTGGAAGGGGAGGTTGTCGAGCAGCTCGTTCGCGATGATGCATCCCACGACGGGATCGGGCAGCCCTCTCAGGCTCTCCAGGACCTCGATCCCCGAGGATTCGAGGGCCTGTCGGGCGGAGGCGCTTCTCTCGACCGCCCGGTAGCGGAGGGAGCCGAGGAGCTCTTCCGGCGTGGCGCCAAGGATCTGACGCGCGAGGGTTCCATCGCCCGCCCCGACCTCGACCACATCGAACGGCGCCGGTCGGTCGAGGAGGTTCCAGAGCTCCGACACCTGCCGGGCTACCAACCGTCCAAACACCGGGGACACGTGGGGGCTGGTCACGTAGTGGCCCTCCTCGCCCACAGGCACGCTGGAGTAGAACCCCTCCTGGCGGTCGTACAGGGCCAGCTCCATGAACTCGGCGAACGTCATCGGGCCGTTAGCGGCGATCCTGCGCCGGAGCCGCTCGGCAAGGGGCTCGGCATTCGGCTTGCCGCCCGCGCGCGACATCAGGCCTTCAGCGTCGCAGGACATGGTGCGAAGGGGCAACAACCAGACCTACTCTGCCATCATCGCGGGGTGCCACGCATCCTGAGAGTTCTGGCCTCGAATCCCGGCCCGTTCACGCTGGAGGGCACGAACACCTGGATCGTCGGGGCGCGGCCGTCCCTCGTGATCGATCCCGGGCCGGACGATCCCGACCATGTCCGCGAGGTCGTCCGCGACGCCGACCCGGTGGGTGCGATCCTGCTCACCCACCACCACGCCGACCATGCGGCCGGTGCGACTCTCCTCGCCGAGCAGACCGGGGCGCCCGTGCTTGCCCATCGCCCTGGATCGGGCGAGCGCAGGCTGCCCGACGGGACGCTCATACCGGCGGGGGACGGTGGAGTTCAGGCCGTGCACGCGCCGGGGCACACGCGCGACCACCTCGTCTTCTACGAGCCGCAAACGCGTTCCCTGTTCACCGGGGACCTCGTCCTGGGGCGGGGCACGAGCGTGATCGACCCACCGGACGGCGACATGGCCGCCTACGTGCGGTCCCTCTCCCGACTGCTCGCCATGGAACCGCGGGTCATCTATCCGGGTCACGGGCCTGCCGTGTGGGCCGCGACGGACAAGCTCCGGGAATATGTGGAGCACCGCAAGGACCGGGAGCGGCAGGTCCTGGTCGCGCTCGAGGAAGGGCCCGCCACACCCGAGGACCTGGTCCCCCGTATCTACGCCGAGTACCCGAAGGAGCTCCATCCTGCAGCCGCCAGGTCCGTGCTGGCTCACCTGCTGAAGCTCGTCCGGGAGGGACGGGTGGCGCAGGTCGGCCGACGGACCGACGAAAGGTTCGCGCTGGCCTCGGGAGCGGCGTGCGAACGGTGCGGCCGGCCCGTCGTGGGCAGTTCCAGGCTGTGCGACCGATGTGGTGTGGCTGCGTTGCAGGAGGGTCCGACCGCGCCACGGCGAGGACGAGATGCGCACGGAGCGCCTCATCGGAACGACCCTTCCGGGGCGGGGGACGGCGAGCACAGCACGTAGCGGAGCCCCACCCGCCGCACCAGACCCCGGCGCTCCAGGACCGCCACCGCGCGGTTCACGCTCTCACGCGTCGCCCCCACCATCGACGCCAGGAGTTCCTGGGTCAGCGGCAGGGCTATGTACACGCCACCGGGTGCCGGGCGTCCGTGCGACGAGGCGAGATCCTCGAGGACTCCGAGCAGTCGGGAGGAGACCCGCATGACCAGCGTCCTGGTGAGCGTTCGTCGAACACGCGACGCCTGGCGGGCCGCCGCGATCGCCAGCCATCGGCCCAGGAGCGGATCGGCAGCCACTGCCCTGCGCAACGCAGGGAAGGGGGTCGAGCAGGCGACGGCGGTGACGAGCGTCCGAGCCTCCGGGAAGGAGATCGAGTCTCGTTCGTGGACGGTGGATGGGATCAGTCCGTGCTCGCCGACGAGCTCTTCCCGTCCGAGCACGGCCAAGATCGCGCTCCGCCCCGCAGGACCCGTCGAGGCGAGCGTCACCGCGCCTTTGAGCATCACCCACAGGCAGGCCGGCCACTCTCCTTCACGGATCAGAACCCGGCCCGCTTCCAGACGAAACACAGCGCTCCCCGGGATCGATTGAATCCGGGCGAGCCAGATCCGGGGAGGGTCGGTGAGGGGGAGAGGGATGTCGTCGGGCGCGGGATCCACGGTAAAGCCCCCTCTGCGCGCCAGTGTACCGGGAGGCCCCGACACACGGTCACGCGGCAGAAATCGAAGGGGTCGACCGTGCAGGTTCGCTGCTAGTCTCACCTGGCTGCCCCCTGGGAGAGGCCATGACCGTGCGTCCTGCCCAAGCGAACCAGCGAGGCGATCAGGATCACCCGAAGAAGGGGCCGGCGGCGCCCGTCGAGGTTGCCGCGGTGCTGGGGGCTGTCCGGGACGACGTGCGCCAGACCCTTCGAACAGGCTGGCTGGATCCCGGAGTTGAAGCGGCGGCCGGCTATCCGGTGTTCTTCACCGCCGCCTGGTCGGCGATCCGTCCCAACGTGGGAAAGAGCTTCCTCGTGCTGGTCAGGAGGCTCCGGTCCGAAGCGACCGACGTGCTTCGCGTAGCTTTCGATCTTCCCGACCTTCGCAAGCGACTCGAAGGCGATCTCGCCGAAGAGGAGATGCGCCGCATCGAGGAATCCGCCCGAGCCGCCCACCTGGCGTCGGCCAAGTCACAGATCGTGGTGCATGCGCTCTACCGTGCGGTGCGGAAGGAGCGCATGTCCGGCACTGGCCGAGAGGAGCCGCCGGTTCGACGAGGGGTGCCGGAGTGGCAGCGATGGATGTCCTTTCAGGCCGCCGCTCAGAACGCCGGACCCATCCTGGAGGACGTGGTGAACGGGATGGCCGTCCCCGCGGCGCCGGTTCCGCTCCGGCTGCTGGCGAGGTGGCCGACTGCCCTGACCGAGTTGTGGGACGAGCTGGGGCCCGTCGCCCGGTCCGAGACCTGGAAGGCCGGCACGAGTCGCTTGCGCCGGCTGGTGCTGGCGGGCATGCCGACCCTTCCCCACCCCGTGGCCCTTCAGTGGGGGGCCTTGAACGCGAGGGGTTTCACCGAGGAAGACCGCCTGGAGCTCACCTCCGTCCTTGCCGCACATGATTCGGCCATGCCGGCTCAGACGCTCGTTTCGGCCTTCACCTGGATGGCGTTCGGTGCCCCCGAGATCGGGACGGAGGGTTAGCCTCGGCGTGCGAGCCTCGTTCTATCGCCTCGACGATCCGGGCACCCTCGTGGGTTCGGCGATCTGGAGGTCGGGAGAGGTCGAGGTGGAAGCCGGGGACGATGCTGTAGCGCAGGCGATCGGGAGAATCTTCCGCCCGACCCCCGTGGTGATTGACGATCCGTCGATGCGCTCCTACGGCACGTCCGGTCCAGTCGTCCTTCCCCCGGGGTCCCTCACGTGGTTCAGAGCGGCGGGCGAGGCGCGTTCCGGGGCAGAGGGCCTTGGCGTGCGCTTCGTCCCTGAGGTGGGACGCGGGATCGGATGGGATCCGGCCGGGGCCTATCGCACGTTTAACGACGCCGTCGAGCGCAAGGCCAGCCTCGGTTAGGTCACCGGTCCGAGGGAATCGCCGGCTGATGGTGTCAACGCACGAGGAAGAGGTCCTCAAGTGGCGGGAGGATCGCGTCCATCGCCTGACCGGTGCCGATGGATGGCTCTCCGTGGTCGGCCTGGCGTGGTTGCAGGATGGGGAGAACCCCGTCGGATCGGCGCCGGAGAACCGTGTGCACCTACCTCGAGGGCCGGCCCACGTGGGCACCATCAGGGTGAAGGAAGGGGCAGCCGTGGCCACCTTCGACGCCGGGTCGGGAGTCACCCGCGACGGCAAACCCGTTACGGCTCTCGACCTCCAGGACGATTCCGTTGGAGAGCCGACCGTCCTCCGGCTTTCCTCCCTCGCGTTCTACGTGATCCGGCGGGGGGGTCGGCTGGCCGTGCGGATCAAGGATCAGGACAGTCCAGCGAGGAAAGCCTTCACGGGGATCGAGTCCTTCCCCGTCGACCTCCGATGGCGCGTTCGCGCGCGCTTCGTCCCGTCCCCTTCGGAGCGGAGCGTCCACGTGCCGACGGTCCTCGGCATGACCGAGACGTATCAGGTCCCCGGGTCGGTCGAGTTCGACCACGAAGGTCACGCCCTTCGCCTCGAAGCTTTCCTGGAGGAAGGGGAGACCGACCTGTTCCTGGTGTTCGGCGACCTGACGAATCGGTCCGAGACCTACGGCGGAGGGCGGTACCTGTACGCCACTCGCCTCGACGAGCAGGGCGTCGTCATCGTCGACTTCAACAAGGCCTACAACCCTCCCTGCGTCTTCACGCCGTTCGCCACGTGCGCGCTCCCGTTGCCTGAGAATCGGATGCCGATTCGGATCGAGGCAGGCGAGAAGGTCTACCGCGGATCCACGCTCCCGCCTGTCGTACCCCGTGGATAGCATGCGGCGGATGATCTTCGAGCCAGACCCCGAACAGTCCAAGGTGTTGGACCATCGGCGTGGCGCGCTTCTCGTGACCGGTGAGCCCGGCACGGGCAAGACCGTCGTGCTCCGAGAGCGCTTCGCCCGGCTGGTCGAGGAAGGGATCGACCCCGAGCGGGTGGCACTGGTCGTCCGGACGAAACATGCGCGCAGCGACGCTCGGCGGGCGTTGCTGGCGCGGCTTTCCCGAGCCCTACCGGGGATGAAGCTCATGACCGTTCACGGGCTGGCCAATCAGGTCCTCGGTGCGCGGTACGAGGCTCTTGGCTATCGGCGAGCCCCCGAGATCCTCCCTGCTCCCGATCAGTTCTCCAAGGTTCAGGAGCTGCTGGAAGGTGAGGATCCCGACGATTGGCCAACGTTCGGCGGCATGCTCAAGCTCCGTGGCTTTGCTGACGAGGTCCGGCAGCTGATCCTCCGGGCCCAGGAGGCGCTGCTCACACCCGAGGAGATGTTGGCCAGGGCAGAGGCTTCTGGCCTGCCGGGATGGAGTGAGCTCGCCACCTTCTACCGGCGGTATCTCCTGGTCCTCGATGATCTCGGCGCCATCGACTCCGCGGGACTGGTCAACCAGGCGGCCGCAGCCGCGAGCCGGGGAGAGCCGCTGCTCGACCACGTGCTGGTCGACGACTACCAGGAAGCGACGTTCGCCGAAGAGGCGTTACTCCTCGGGCTGGACCTCCAGAGCCTTGTGGTCTCGGGGAACGAGGGGTCGCACGTCTTCTCGTTCCAGGGCACGACCGACGTTCCCCTGAAGAGATTCCTGGGGCAGCTCCCGGCCAGCGAGCACGTCTCGCTGGCGACGCCGCACAGGTGCGGCCAGCCGGTCTACGAAGCGTGGTCCACGCCCCATTCGTCGGAGGAGATGGCGGCGGTGGCTCGGGAGCTGCGCCGGGTGCATGTCGAAGATGGGATGCCGTGGAGAGACCTGGGCGTCGTGGTCCGGCGAGGGGGGAAGCACGTGGGAGGGTTGCTGCGGGCGCTCGACGACGCCCGAGTGCCCCGGGTGACCCCCGAAGGGGGACTCTCGCTCCTGGCGGAGCCGGCCACGTTTCCGTTGGTGCTGGCCCTCAGGTGGCTGGCGCGGCCGGAGGATCGCGACGAGCGGGTGGAATCGGTCCTCACCTCGGAGCTTTCCCGCCTGTCCCCGGCGAGCGCGAGGGGCCTGGTGCGGGCAGCCCTGGCGGCAGGCCAGGCGCCATCGGCGGCTCTGGACCGGACCGACGGCCTGGCGCCCGAGGAAGCGGCGGAGGTGAAGCTCCTGTCGGCGGTCCTGAAGGAGGCGGAGGCCGTGGCGGAGCGCTCCGTCCTCGATGCCTTCTCCATCCTGTGGCGGAAGCTGCCCTACGCCGGACGCCTGGTTGCGGCTGGAGAGTCGTCCACGGATGGAGCCAGGAACCTCGATGCGGTCATGGCCCTTTCCGACGCCGTCTCCCGAGCCGGGGAGCGGGCGGATCCCTCGGTCATCGCGTTCCTCGAGGTCCTGGATGCGGGGGACGAGGGCCCGGAAACAGGCGAGTTCCCGGAGGAGCGGACCCTCGATGCCGTTCGCGTCTTCACTGCACACGGCTCGGCGGGGAGGGAGTTCGACACGGTCGTGGTCGTGGGTGCGACGGAGGGCGACTTCCCCAGCCTCTCCAGGCCGGAGCCGCTGTTCGACCTCGCGGCGCTGGATGGACGGGTCTCGCAGGCGGACCGGAACCGCCTCAGGTTGTGGGACGAACGGAGACTCTTCCGGCTTGTGGCCAGCCGGGCCCGACGCCGGGTGGTGTTCACTGCGAGCGATCCGCATGACGAAGGAACGGTCCTCACGGCGAGGTCTCGGTTCGTGACCGAACTGGGCGTCTCGTGGACCCGCGCCCCGGCGGGACCTTTCGCCGAGCCCCTGTCGATGGCCGAGGCCGCATCGTCGTGGCGGCGAGCCTTCTCCAACGCCTCCCAGCCGCCGCCCTTGCGCCTGGCGGCCCTTCGCGGGCTCCTGGGACTCGGGGACAGCCCGGCCCGATGGTGGTTCCAACGGGACTGGACCGGGTCGGAGCGTCCGCTGCACGACGGCATCCGGGTGTCCTTCTCCAAGTTGAGCACCTTGGAGAACTGTGAGCTGCAGTACGTGTTGGCGGAGGAGCTCGGGCTCGAGGGTAGGGCCGGCTATTACGCGTGGGTCGGCCATCTGGTCCATCGGATCATCGAGGACTGCGAGGCCGGTTCGATCCCCCGAACCGAGGAGGCTCTCGTGGCGGCAGCCCAGGATCGGTGGCAGCCCGAGGAGTTCCCGTCCTTCGCGGTCTCCGAGGCCTTCCGGAGAGTGGTGACCAGGAAGATGCTGCCCACCTGGCTCGTCATGTACGGAGACACGCCGGCGCTGGCGGGGGAGATCGGCTTCGAATTCGAGTTCGAGGGAGCCACGGTGAGCGGCGCCATCGATCGCGTGGGGGTGGTCAAGAGCGGGGGGAGCCAGATCACGGACTACAAGACGGGGAAGGCCAGGGGCGGGCCGGCGGAGGAGAACCTCCAACTCGGTATCTACTATCTGGCCGTCAACCGGGCCGAGGAGTTGGCCGCGCATCGGCCGGTGAAAGCGGTCGAGCTGGCGTTCTTGAAGGAGAGCATCGACAGCCGAAACTTCCGCGTCCAGCTCGGGATGACCTCAAAGGCCCAGCAGGAGTTCGGCCAGAAGATGGCGGAGAGGCTGTCCGGATTGATCGGGCGTATCCGGGAGCTGCTCCGCACCGAGGTCTACCGGCCCAGCCCCGAAGCGGAGTGTCGCTACTGCGACTTCAAGACGCTGTGCCCCCTGTGGCCCGAAGGACGGGATCTTCTCCCGGTTTCGGCAGGCGGTCAGCCATGAGCGGATCCCGTTACCCCGAGGAGATCCGGAGGGTGGTCGGCGGGGCCGATCCCACCGAGGAACAGTGGCGGGCCATGTCCATGCCCCTCGAGCCGTACGTGGTCGTGGCGGGAGCGGGCTCCGGCAAGACCTCCGTCATCGCGGGGCGCGTCGTGTATCTCGCGCTGGTCGCAATGGGGAGGCTGCGGGGCGAGCATCGCGGGGTCCTTCCGGGAAACGTGCTCTGCCTGACGTTCACCAACAAGGCGACGGAGAACCTGACGCTGCGGATCCGACGGGCCCTGGGCGTGATGAGCCTTCCCGAAGGCGAGGAGCCCACGATCGCCAACTATCACGGGTTCGCAGCCCAGGTCCTCGAGCGACACGGGCTGCTCGCCGGGATCGAGACCGGCCAGCGGGTCCTGACCCCGGCGCAGCGCACCGAGCTGTGCGCCCGAGTCCTCGACGAGATGGCCTTCGAGCACGTGAGCGCGGAATGGCAACCGTCGGTGATCACGAAGATCCTCGAGCTCGCCGATCAGGCGGCGAACCATCGCCGCGAGCCGTGGGAGATCATCGCGTTCAACGAGGAGCGCCTCGAGCAGCTCACCGAGCACCGGAGCGACCGTGCGTACCAGGCCGCGCAGGAGCGGATCGAGCTGGCCAGGGCCGTGGAACGATTCCACGAGCTCAAGCGAAGTCTCGGCGTGATCGACTTCGGGGACCAGATCACGCTGGCCCTCCAGATCGTCGAGAAGTTTCCCGAGGTCGCCCAGGAGTACCGCTCGCGGTTCCACGCCGTGGTCCTCGACGAGTATCAGGACACGAACGTCGCTCAGGCCCAGCTGATCTCGGGGTTGTTCGGCGACGGATTCCCCGTGGCGGCCGTGGGCGACCCTGACCAGAGCATCTACGGTTGGCGCGGCGCCAGCCTGTTCAACCTGCTGGAGTTCCAGCACCAGTTCCCCAAGGCCGACGGCACTCCAGCCGAGAAGCTTCCGCTGTACACCAACTTCCGCTCCGGCTCCCGGATCCTGGCCGCGGCCGACCGGGTGATCGAGAAGATCCCCGAGGGGCAACGGCCCGATCCTGAGAAGCGGCTGGCTCCCTGGCCGGGTTGCGGCCAGGGAGAGGTCGAGGTCCGCCGTTTCGGCGACGAGTGGTCGGAGGCACGGTGGATCGCGGGGCGGGTCTCGGAGCTTCACACAGACGGCGAGGAGCCCCTGTGGTCGGATGTCGCGGTCCTGTGCCGGTCCAGCCGATTGTTCGTCTCGCTCCAGGAGGCGTTCGCGGAGCAGGCCATCCCGGTCGAGATCGTCGGTCTGGCCGGCCTCCTCCAGCTCCCCGAGGTGGTCGAGATCCTGGCCTACGCGCGGGCGGCGGCGGACCCCTTCGCCAGCGTGAGCCTGGCCCGCATCCTCCTGGGTCCCCGGTATCGCGTGGGGTTCAAGGACCTCGCCCGCGTGGCCGCGTGGGCCAAGGACAAGAACTACGCCCTGCGCCGGGAGGACCGGGAGGACACGCCGCCGTTCCTGTTCGCGGAGGCGCTGGAGCACCTCGACGAGGTCACGTTCCTGTCAGACGAGGCGCGGGAAAGGCTTGAGGAGTTCCGGACCGAGCTCTCGGAGCTCAGGGACCAGGCCCGCCGCCCCGTGGGGGAGTTCCTGTCCGAGGTGATCCGGCGCACCGGCCTGCTCGCCGAGCTCGATGCGAGTCTCGACAGAGAGCGGGCCGAGGCCACGAAGAGGAACCTGGCCGCCTTCCTCGACGAGGTCCACGCGTTCTCGCCTCTCGAGGGCGAGCTGACGCTGCGGGCCTTCCTCGACTACGTGGACACGGTGGGAGCGAGTGACAAGCAGGAGTGGTCTCCCGTCCAGCCGAGCTCGGAGAACTCGGTGAAGGTCATGACCATCCACCAGGCCAAGGGGCTCGAGTTCGGCGCGGTGTTCGTTCCGGGGTTCGCGAAGGATCTGCTCCCCAACCTCATGGTGCAGCAGAACCCTGCCGAACGGGGCAAGTCCCTCGACTTCGAGCTGCGCGGTGATGCCCGGATCCTGCCGGTGTTCAAGGGAAACCTTAAGCAGTTCTGGCTCGGTCTCCGCGACTACGAGGAAATGGAGGAGCGACGGACGTGCTACGTGGCGCTGACTCGACCGAAGCGCCGGCTCGTCGTGACCGGGGCGCATTGGTATGGCGAGGGTCAGAGGCCGAAGGACACGAGCCAGTTTTTCGAGGAACTGGCGGTGTGGGGCGAGGACACCGAGCTGGCCTTTGTCGACCGTGGGCCGGAGGTTCCCGAAGGGAATCCGCTCATCGGCTACCGCGGTCGATTCGTCCGGGAATGGCCAGGGGCGGCGTTGCGAGACCAGGCCGATCCGTTCTTCGAGGGCGGGTGGCGCAGGGCGGCCGCGTCGGCCGAAGCAGACCCCGCGGCACTCGAGCGCTTCACGGCGACCCTCTCGAAAGAGGACCGAGACCGGTATCACCAGGCTGCGGGCGAGCTCGCGCTGCTGTCCGCCCATCTGGCCGATCGAGAGTCCACCGGGCCGTCGGAGGCCTCCGCACCGACGACCATCGCGGTGGGGGGGGTCATCGAGTACGCGCTGTCTCTTATACACATCTGACGCTGCCGACGACCTAAGGATTGTGGTGGTCGCGGGGGGGGGGGGGGGGGGGGGTGGGGGGGGGGGGGGGGGGGG
>JBKPAF010000013.1:0-43978 GCA_046726275.1 Actinomycetota bacterium | reverse complement strand
AGGTCCCAATCGCGTGCTCGATCCATTCCACCCCGCGGTTCGCACGTGGTTCGAGCGTCGTTTTCCCGAGGGGCCGACCCCACCCCAGGCCGGCGGCTGGGGTGAGATCGCTGCCGGTAATGACACCCTGATCGCGGCTCCCACCGGCTCTGGAAAGACCCTCGCCGCGTTCCTGGTCTGCATGGATCGGATGTACCGCGCCCACGAGGAAGGGAAGAGTCTCGAGGCCGGTCCTCAGGTCGTCTATGTCTCGCCCCTCAAGGCGCTGGCCGTCGACATCCACCAGAATTTGGAAGCCCCGCTCCGCGAGATCCGCGAAGTCGTCGCCGAACGGGGCATGGACGCTCCGGAGATCCGAGTTGCGGTCCGAACGGGAGACACCGCCGCATCGGATCGAGCGGCGATGCTGAGGCGCCCCCCGAACTTCCTGATCACAACCCCGGAATCGCTCTATCTCCTGGTAACGGCAGAACGGAGCCGGGCCATGCTCGGCGGAGTCCAGACGGTGATCGTCGATGAGATCCACGCGGTCGCGGGAAACAAGCGAGGATCGCACCTGGCGCTGACGCTCGAGCGGTTGGCGCATGTCGTCGGCGAGCAGCCGCAGCGAATCGGGCTCTCGGCGACACAGCGGCCCATCGAGACGGTGGCCAGGCTCTTGGTCGGATCGGGACCGGATCGCTCGCGCCCCGATGGTTCTGCCCAGTGCTCCATCGTCGACGTCGGTCACCAGCGCGACCTCGATCTCGTCCTGCAGTTGCCGGATGACGAGCTCGGGGCCGTTGCCTCGGCAGAGCAGATGGCCGAGATCCTCGACCTCATCGCCCAGCAGGTGAAGGCCCACCGCACCACCCTCGTCTTCGTGAACACGCGTCGGATGGCCGAACGAGTGGCCCATCAGCTCGGCGAGCGCCTGGGAGAGGATCGGGTCGCCGCGCACCACGGCAGCTTGTCGAAGGAACGCCGTCAGCGGGTGGAGTCACGCCTGCGGTCAGGAGACCTCGCCGCGCTCGTGGCGACCGCCTCGCTGGAGCTCGGGATCGACATCGGCCCGGTGGAGTTGGTGTGTCAGATCGGCTCGCCCCGGAGCCTGGCCACGTTCCTGCAGCGGGTCGGTCGGTCGAATCACACGCGGAGCGGAACGCCCGCCGGGCGATTGTTCCCGACCTCCCGGGATGAGTTGGTCGAGTGCGCCGCACTGCTTCGCGGCGTGAGCTCCGGGCGCCTGGATGCCCTCCACCCGATGGTCGCGCCTCTCGACATCCTGGCCCAACAGATCGTGGCCGAGTGCGCTGCGGAGGAGTGGTCGGAGGAGGGCCTTTTCGATCTGGTCCGTGGCGCGGCGCCGTTCGCCGGGCTCTCTCGTCAGAACTTCGACGAGGTCGTGGAGCTGGTCTCGGAGGGGATCCAGACAGGCCGGGGGCGACGCGCGGCATACCTGCATCGCGACCGCGTCAACGGACGGCTCAAGGGTCGGCGGGGCGCCCGGCTGGCTGCCCTCACCTCCGGCGGCGCCATCCCGGAGCTCGGCGACTACCGAGTAGTGGCCGAGCCGGACGACGTGTTCGTCGGCACCGTGAACGAGGACTGGGCCATCGAAAGCATGGCCGGAGACGTGTTCCTGCTCGGTACAACGTCATGGCGGATCCGGCGTGTCGAGCCTGGCACCGTTCGGGTCGTGGACGCCCGGGGGGCGCCGCCGTCCGTACCGTTCTGGTTGGGCGAGGCACCGGGCCGCACCGAGGAGCTCTCAGAGGAAGTTTCCGACTTGAGAGCCGAGGTCGGGAAACGACTGGAGCAAGGGGACCAGGCGGGAGCGCAACAGTGGCTCGAGGAGCAGTGCGGGATCGACTTGGCTGCCTCCGACACGATCGTCAGGTACCTGGGGGCCGGACTCGTCGCGCTGGGAACGCTCCCCACGAAAGACACCATCGTGCTCGAACGGTTCTTCGACGAGAGCGGCGGGATGCAGCTCGTTGGGCACGCGCCGTTCGGAGCGCGGCTGAATCGGGCGCTCGGGCTCGGCCTGCGCAAACGATTCTGCGTCACGTTCGACTTCGAGCTCCAAGCCGCAGCCAGCGACGATGCGATCCTGCTGTCCCTCGGGCCGCAGCACAGCTTCCCGCTGGAGCGGGTGCCGAAGTTCCTGGCCTCGAAGACGGTGGAGGGCGTGGTTCGGCAGGCGGTGCTCACGTCGCCTCTGTTTGCGGCGCGGTGGCGATGGAACCTGAACCGGTCGCTTGCCGTGCTCCGGATGCGAGGCGGGCGGCGGAATCCTGCTCCCATCCAGCGCATGGAGGCCGATGACCTGATGGCCGCGGTCTTCCCCACACTCGCTGCGTGCCAGGAGAACGTCGCCCCAGGTCCTCTGGAGATCCCGGATCACCCGTTGGTGCGACAGACGCTGGACGACTGCCTCCACGAAGCCATGGACATCGACGGCCTCAAGCAGGTCCTGGCGGGGATCGAAGGGGGACAGGTGAAGGTCGTGACGAGGGACACCACGGAGCCCTCCGTTCTGGCCCACGAGATCCTGAACGGACGGCCCTTCACGTTCCTCGACGACGCTCCGCTCGAGGAACGCCGAAGCCGTGCGGTGCAGCTTCGTCGCGGCCTTCCCGTCGAAGCCCGAGACCTGGCCAGCCTGGACCCGGCCGCGATCGAGCGGGTGCAAGAGGAAGTTCGACCCGATCCGCGGGACGAGGACGAGCTCCACGACCTGCTGATGACGGTGGTGGGTCTCCGCCCGGTCGACGATTGGAGCGCCTGGTTCGACGAGCTGGTCCAGGAGCACAGAGCCGTGACCGTGCGGGTGCCCGGGGCAGACCTATGGTGTGCGGTGGAACGGCGCCCAGTCCTCGAGCGCATGTTCCCGGGCGCTCAAGTGAGCCCTGACATCCGCTCGCCAATGGCGGCGGTCGCGATCGATCGGGACGCTGCAGCCGCCGAGATGCTGCGGGGTCATCTCGAATATCGCGGTCCTTCCACCGCCGCCGACCTGGCGGAAGCGACCGCCCTGCCCGAGTCGGATACGACGATCGCCCTGGCTCGCCTAGAGGGCGAAGGGTTCGCCTTCCGCGGCCATTTCACCGCACCGGACGGCCCGGAAGAGTTTTGCGCCCGACGCCTCCTCGCCCGCATCCACGCCTACACCCAGCAGCGGTTGCGACGGGAGATCGAGCCGGTCACCGCCCGGGACTTCATGCGGTTCCTTCTGCGATGGCAGCACGTCGCCCCGGGAACGAGGCGAGAAGGACGCCTCGGGGTGCTCGCCGTGGTCGAGCAGCTTCAGGGCTTCGAGCTCGCGGCCGGCGCATGGGAAAGGGCGGTGCTCGCGTCCCGTGTCGAGGGGTACCGAGGAGACTGGCTCGACGATCTGTCGCTGTCGGGGGATGTGACCTGGGGACGTCTCTCGCTACGGAACGGAGAGGTGGACGAGGTCCCTCGTCGGAGCGGCATGACGCCCTCCCGGGCCACTCCCATCACCCTGGCCATCCGTGACGATCTTCCGTGGTTGCTCCAGGCGGCTCGAGGGGATCGGACTCCGGCGTGGCCGGGACCGGGACGTACCCGAGACGTCCTGGAAGCTCTGCGGGAGCATGGGGCGCTCTTCCAGTCCGACCTCACCACGATCACCCGCCGGCTTCCCGGGGAAGTCGAAGAGGGACTGTGGGATGCAGTGGCCCGCGGGCTCGTCACGTCCGATGGGTTCCAGGCCGTCCGGTCCCTCCTGTTCCAACGCAGTGCCGCCAGGTCCGTGGACAGGCGAAGGCTGCGACGTGGTGGGGGGGCGATGGCGGCTCGGTCGGCGGGCCGGTGGTCGCTGGTACCGGGCACCGTGGCCACGGAAGACGCGGACGAGCTCGCAGAGGCCGTGGCCGAGCAGCTGCTGGCCAGATGGGGAGTGGTGTTCCACGACCTCCTTGCTCGGGAGTCGCTGGTGGTTCCGTGGCGGGAAGTCGTTTGGGCGCTGCGGCGCATGGAGGCTCGAGGCACCATCAGGGGAGGTCGATTCGTGAACGGCTTCACCGGGGAGCAGTATGCGGTTCCCGAAGCCGTAGAGATGCTTCGCTCGGTGAGGAAGTCGAACCGCACGGGCGAGGTCGTCCGGATCTCGGGCGCCGATCCGCTGAACCTCGTGGGCATCGTGCTGCCGGGTCCACGCATCCCAGCGGTACCCACCAATTCTCTGACCTACCTCGACGGCGTTCCAGCCGCATCGCCGACGACCACCGTGGAAGGGGAATCGGCCCCGCTTGCGACCTGAGGTTATCCAGATCGTCCCGCTGAGCCGGATTTGACCGACATGCGGTGGATCTCACGCGTCAACTCCAGGATCTGTGTGGAGAGACTGAGGAGCTGTTCGTTCTGTCTCTCCTCTTCCTGGACCAGCGTCCATTCACTGTCGGCGAGGAGCTGACGCTTCTCGTCGGCCCGATTCTGGCTGATCATCACGAACGTCGAAAGAAAGATCGCTTCCAGAGACACCAGCATCGTGAGCAGACCGAAGGGGAACTTTTCTACTCGCAGCCCGATCCAGAGAGCGAACCACACGACATGCACATACACGAACGGTATCGAACCCGCGAATCTCGTGACGTTGTCGGCCAGCCGGGTCTGGAAGTTCGCGTTGCGCCTCCGGGCGTTATCCCGCAGGGCGGGATGGACCGGTTCGGTCGTCATCGGCGAGATGCTCATCGAGACCTCCTGTCGATTGGCGCCCCGTTCGGCCGACCCTGGTTGTCGTCCGACAGGGGGATCCTCCGCGTGGCTGTGAACAGGGTCACAACGCCACCCGTCAGCGGCTTCGCCGTGCACGAGGCGAAACCGCTTCGGTTCAGCATCTCGCACAACTCTCCGGAAGGGGGAAGGTGCCCGAGCGACCTCACCAGGTACCGATACTCCTCGCGCCGGCCCACCAGCGCCCCGAGGGCCGGAGCGGCCCGGCGGAAGTACATGTCGAACAGCCTGCCCACCGCCGGGAGGGACGGTTCGGTGAGGTCGAGGAAGGCCACCCGCCCTCCGGGAGTGACCACTCGAGCGACCTCAGCGAACGCCCTCGGGAGATCGTTGAGGTTGCGAAGGACGAACGCAGACGCCGCGGCGTCGAAGCTCGCCTCCCGGAAGGGCAGGCGAAACGCGCTTCCCTGCACCAGGCCGAGCCACCCGATGGGCCGCTGCCTTGCCTTCGCCAGCATGGCTCCGCTCAGGTCGAGGCCGACCACGCGGAGGCGAGCGGCGAGGAGTGCGCCGAGCCGGCCCGTTCCGCACCCCAGATCCAGCACGCGCTCACCTGGGGCCGCCTCGAGCGCGGCCGACGCCATCCTGCGCCACCATCGATCCAGCCCCAGCGAGAGGACGTCGTTCACCAGGTCGTAGCGCTCGACCAGGCCGTCGAACATCGAGCGGATGTGCTGTTCGTCTGGCGCGTTCACGCGATTCAACGGTCAGAGCCGGGGCCTGCTTCGAAGCCTAGAGGCGAGAGGCGAACAGCAGCCAGAGCACATAGACGGCCAGGACCACGACCCCCACGCCTTTTCCCGCTCGCCCTCTCGCCAAGAAGGCCGTGGCAACCACCGTGTACAGGACCGATGCCGCGATGAACGCCGAGGTGGCGGCGGAGTCGATCTCTAGCGGACGCACCAACGCCGCCAGCCCGAGGACTCCTGAGGCAAAGGCGGCCGCCGTTCCGAACAGGTTCCCCGTGGCGAGCTCGGGGATCCCGCGGAGCACGGGGAGGACTTCAAGGAAGACCTCGTCCATGCTGGCCAGGGCCCCGATCAGGGCGGCTCCCACGAACCCCGCGGCCAGCGACGTCCGATCGAGGAGTCGCACACCACCCTCGACCAGCACCGTGGCACCCAGAAACACGAGTCCCAAGCCGATCACGAGCTGGATGATCGGAGAGATGCGCGGTCCCTCTCCAGACTCTCGGACGATCGCCTCCGCGCGGAGTTGAGCGGCTCGCCCCTCTCGAATCACTGCCCCGATGTACACGAGGTAGATGCCGATGAGTCCCACCGCCTCCAACCGGCTCACCAGTTGATCCGAGATTGCCATCGCCCCAGCCGCAAGGCCGAGGGCAGGGAGAAGCACCATGTCCCGGCTGGGCGATTCGACCGGCTTCCTCGCCACCAGCAGCGCGGCTCCGAAAGCGGCGGAGAAGACAAACACGATGGTGCCGAACATCTCGCCCGCGGCGATCGCCGTCTGACCCCGCCCGGCCGCGACCAGTGCCGCTCCCAGGGATTCGAGGTCGATACCGAAGAGCAAGGCTCCCAGAACGAACGGGGAGATGCGTCGAGCCCGCGCGAATCCCCCGGCCCCTCGGACGGCAGCTTCTGCCCCCACGGTGAGGACAGCCGCCCCGCTGAGGAGGAGGACGATGGCCAGCGCCACGTCAGTGGTCGCTGACGCTCGTGAAGTTGAAGTTCGAGATCTTCAGTGCAGGCACCCGCGAGGCCGAGAAGAAGAACTCACTTGCCAGGACCGACTCCCGCCCGACCATCTCAACGTTCGTCAGGGCCTCCAGGATCGACTGGGTGAACCGGAGATTCTTCACCGGGTACGCGATCTGTCCGTTCTCGATCAGCCAGGTTCCATCCCGAGTCATGCCGGTGATGGTGGTCTCGATGGGATGGACGACATTGGAATAGTGGAACTTGGTGATGAGCAGGCCACGGGCAGTTCCGGCCACCATCTCTTCGAGCGAGGCGCTTCCCGTTCCCATGAACAGGTTCAAGGGAAAGGCTCCCTCGGGGTTCGGCGGCGGAAGCGCGTGACCAGTCGACTCCGTCCCGGCCATCTTGGCGCTCCGGCGATCGTGGACGCCGCTGCGGAACACGCCCCTCTCGATCAGGTCGATCCGTCGCTTCGGCGTTCCCTCGAAGTCGAACGGCAGTCCGAGGGTGAGCGGGGACAGCGCGTCGTCATAGATGTCGATGGAAGACGCGGCGACCTGCTGGCCTTCCTTGCCGCTGAAGGTCGACCGGCCCTCGTGGATGGCTCTCCCCGAGAATCCCATATAGGCGAGGAACGCCACCAGCGTATCCACGGCCATCGGCTCCAGCACCACGTCGTAACGACCGGGCTCGATGTCCCTGGCTCGCTGGCCGTCCCGGGCCTTCTGGAACGCTCGCCTCCCAACCTCCTCGGCATCCACCTGCTCGGTGGTGCCCGCCGTCGTGTCCGCTGCTCCCGATCCCCCGTCGCCACCTGAAACCACGGTGGAGACGGAGGCCTGCGTGTACGGCCCGTAGCAGAACTGTCCCTCGGTGTTGGCCAGGGCCACCTCGACGGCGGTGGTCTGGAAAGCTCCCGCGGTATGGAACCCGTCGTCGACCTGGCCGAGGAGATCGGCGACTCCCTCCGCCCGTTGCTCGGGGCTCGTTTGCGCAGTTGGTTCGTGGAACGCCCCTGGCTTCTCTGGAACCTCGGCCCGGGGAGCAAGCCCCGGAAACTGCGGGTCGGGGGCCGCAACCTGGGCGAGCTCGAGCGCGCTCGCGGCCATGTGGCGGGCGCCTTCCTTGGAGAAGTCGTTGGACGATGCCACGCCCACACGGCCGCCGGCAATGACCCGTATCCGGAGGCCCGTGTCCTCCCGCCACGTGCTCTGATGGATTGACGACCTGGCGAACCTGGTCAGCCCTCCCCATTCGTGAAAGAAGAGGACCTCGACCCCGTCGGCTCCCGGGAGGTCGAGGGCAGCCTCGGTGACGGCCCGCGCGTCGTCGGGACCGATGAGCCCGGGCACGTCAGCGAACCCCCACCCGGGCATTTCGAAACCGCGCCGGCGAAGCACCGTGGCCGACCCGGGCGACTTGGCCAGGCTGACCCTTGCCGCAGTTCGGGGTGCCCCAGAGGACCCATTCCTCGGCGCCGCCCACCGCATCGCACGAACCCCAGAACTCGGTGGTGATCCCACTGTAGTTCGGGTTCTTGTACATCTCGGTCAGCTTGCCGTCCTTGATCCGCCAGGCGGCCTCGCACCCGAACTGGAAGTTCACCCGTTTGTCATCGATGGACCACGAGGTGTTTGTGGTCATGAAGATGCCGTCCGAGGTCTCGCCGATGATCTCGGCGAGGGTGCCTTCGCCTGGCTCCAGGTTGATGTTCGTCATGCGGATCAAAGGGAGGTTCTGCCATCCATCGGCGCGCATCGCGCCCCCCGACGTTCCCCCGACCACCGGGGCGGTCTCCCTGCTGGAGATGAAGTTCCGAAAGGTCCCCTTCTCGATCAGCGTGACCCTCTGAGCGGGAACGCCTTCATCATCGAAGCCGAAGCTGCCCAGGCCCCCGGCGATCGTGGTGTCCATCACGATGGTCACCTTGTCGCTGCCGTAGCGAAGTTTGCCCCGATCCTCCAGGCCGACGAAGGAGGTGCCCGCGTAGGCCTCCTCCATCTTCAGCACCCGATCGAGCTCCAGCGGATGGCCGACGGACTCGTGCACCTGGAGGATCACCTGGTTCGAGTCCAGGACCAGGGTGGTGACGTCGCTCGGGCAATCCTTCGCGGAGACGAGGGCGACGGCCTCGGCCGCCACACGTTCGGCCTCCTCGGTCAGCCCCAGAGTTCGGATGTGGTCGAAGCCGGCAGCGCGGATGTGTCCTCGGAAGGAGTTTGGAAAGGATCGCTTCTGCACCTCGCCGTCCGAGATGGCCGTAGCCTCGATGCCTCCACCCGAGTGAACGACCGTCTGGTCGATGGCTGCCCCTTCGCTCGAGGCGAACGACGTCCGCCGCCGATAAAAGTCCAGCGCTGCCTCGCCGAACGAGAGACCCTTGACCTGCTGCATCCGCCGGCTGGCCTCCATGAGCAGGGCCACCTTTTCGTCGAGCGCGACAGCGAACGGATCCTCCTGGACGGCCGTGCTCCACTCTGCCCTGACCGGCTCGACCTCGGCGAGCTTGACTGGTTCCATGGGCAGGCGAGCGGCGGCGCGGGCGATCCCGACTGCGAGCTGTGCAGTGCGCTCGAGGTCCTCGGGGGTGGTCCTGGCTGTAGCGGCGAACCCCCAGAACCCGCGCACGAGGACTCGAATGCCGACTCCCTGGGACAGGGACCGATCAATCCCCTCCATTTCCTGGTTCCTGACCGAGAGCGATTCGGATTCCTCGGTGACGAATCTGGCGTCGGCGTAGTCGGCGCCAGCCTTTCGCGCCGCCTCGACTGCTTCATGGGCGAGGTTCAGCAATACCCACTCCCTCTGTGGGATCCCCGAATCTGCGGAAGACTATCAGTCCGATCCCGATGAACGCGGGGGGACCCCTTGACGTAGGCTTCGCCCGATCACTGGCCGGCGCACCCGGGTAGGGAGGCGTATGTATCAGTTCTGGGTCTTCGTGCACCTGGTTGGAGTGTTCGGGTTCCTGTTGGCACACGGGGTCTCGACGGCCGTCGCGATGAGCCTTCGCCGGGAGCGGGAACCGCAGAGGATCCAGGCCCTACTCGAGCTGTCGAGTTGGACGCTGGGCGGCTTCTACATATCCATCCTCGTCCTCCTTGCCGGAGGGATCACCGCCGGATTCCTCGGGCACTGGTGGGGAGAGGGTTGGATCTGGGCGGCTCTCGGAGTGCTCGTCGCCATGATGATCTCCATGTACGGCCTGGCTTCGACCTATTACCGGCGGGTGCGGCAAGCGGTCGGTCTCCAGACCTCCCCCCGGGCGCAACGGCAGGGCACCTCGCCGGGGCCTCCCGCCTCGCCGGAGGAGTTGTCGTCGCTGCTTCGGTCCTCGCGCCCGCTGCTGATCATCGTCGTGGGGATCGGCGGCCTGCTGGTGATCCTGTGGCTGATGGTCTTCAAGCCCTTCTGAGCCCATGGGGATCATCGAGGGGAAGGTCGCCGTGATCACCGGGGCGGGTCGAGGCATCGGCCGGGGTGAGGCATTGCTGTTTGCGGCAGAGGGCGCCCGGGTCGTGGTCAACGACCTGGGCGGGGACTGGGACGGCTCGGGCGCCGACCCCCGGGCGGCCTCGCTGGTGGTGGAGGAGATCCGCCAGGCCGGCGGCGAAGCCGTGCCCCACTTCGAGGACATCTCCGAGCCTCCGGGCGCGGACTCCCTCCTCCAACTTGCGTTGGACACGTGGGGCCGTCTAGACGCCGTCGTCAACAACGCGGGGATCCTTCGCGATCGGATGGTCTTCAACATGTCCGTGGAGGACTGGGACGCCGTCATGAAGGTCCATCTCCGTGGTCACTTTCTCGTGACCAAAGCGGCGTGCGCCCATTGGAGGGACCGGGCAAAGGCCGGAGAAGCCGTTCGAGGAGCGATCGTCAATACGTCCTCGACCTCTGGCATCCTCGGCAACGCCGGCCAGTCGAACTATGGCGCCGCGAAGGCCGGCATCGCGGCCTTCACTTACATCGTGGCGATGGAGATGCGACGCTACGGGGTCACGGTCAACGCGATCGCGCCCGGTGCCCGGACTCGCATGACCGAGAAGACCTTCGGAGAGCTGAAGGTCCCGGGGGGTCAGTTCGACCCGCTCGCGCCGGAGAACGTGGCGCCGATGGTCGCGTACCTCGCCAGCGACCGCGCCTCTCACATCACCGGACAGGTTTTTTACGTGCAGGGAGGGCTCGTCCAGCTGTACCAGGGGTGGATGCCCGTGTGCGAGATCGAGAAAGGGGATCGATGGACTCCCTCAGAGCTCGCCGGCCGGATGGACGAGCTGTTCGGAGACCGACCTACGGAATATTCGCCGGCCCGATCACCCCTGCGCATGCTCACCGGGATAGACGGCGAGGCGCCTTCCCCAGTCGACGGTGCTGGGCGTAAGGAGCGGGAGTAATGGCCACATACATCTCCCGCGTCACGCTGTTCGACGGGCGGGCCGCCAGGAAGGCGCAGGGCGTCCTGATCTCCGAGGGGAGCCTCGCCTGGGTGGGACCCCACGCTCGGGCGCCCCGTGACGCGAAGTCGGCCGTTCCCGTGAACGGACACGGGCGCACCCTCACGCCAGGCCTGATCGACTGCCACGTGCATCTCTGTTTCGATGGGTCGCCCGACTTCGTGGCCGAGGCGAGGGTGACCGAGGCCTTCGCCGCCGTGAAGTGCGCGGCGAACGCTCGTCGGCAGATCGAGGCCGGGGTCACCAGCGTCCGCGACCTGGGTGGGTTGGGGGCCGTGGTGTGCGAGGTGGGGAAGGCCATCGGGGAGGGGCGCGTGGCGGGACCGAGGGTCGTGGCCTCCGGTCAGGCCCTGACCATCACCGGAGGACACGGGTGGAACTCGTTTGCTCTCCAGTGCGACGGGCCCGACGGGATCCGTGCAGCGGTCCGGCAGCAGTTCCGGGCCGGCGCTCGCTCGATCAAGATCGTGGCAACGGGAGGAGTTCTCACCCCCGGGGTCTCGGTTGACTTCACCGCGTTCACTCCCGAGGAAGTCGCCGCGGCCGTCGACGAGGCACACAAGTGGGGCGCCCCCATCGCCGCGCACGCCATCGGGGAGACCGGTATCGAGCACTGCGTTCGAGCAGGTATCGATTCCATCGAGCACGGAGCTCAGATCTCCTCCGAGACCGCTCGGGAGATGAAGAAACGAGGCATCTTCCACGTCCCCACGATCAGCGCCCTCCTCGGGATCGTGGACCATCCAGAGGACGTGCCTCCCTACGCGGTGGAGAAGGGCCGGCAGATCGTGGACATGCTGAGAGAGACACTGGGGCGAAACGCCCGGATCGGGGTCCGATTCGCGTGTGGGACGGACGCGGGAACCCCTCACAACCCTCACGGCAACGCACCGCGTGAGGTGATCCGCATGGTCGAATGGGGAGTGACACCGGTCAGGGCGCTGCAGGCTGCCACCTCCAACGCAGCGGAGCTGCTCCGACTTCCGGAGGTGGGAACGATCGAGGAAGGGAAGTCCGCCGACCTGGTCCTCTGGGAGGGCAATCCACTCGATGACATCTCCGCCCTTCTCGCACCTCGCCTGGTGATGCTCGGGGGAGAGGTGGTGGCGGGCGCGGCCTAGCCCTTCGAGCCATCCCAAGCCCGACGTTGCGGGCGGCCGGCGCCCCATATCGATGCAGGTCAGGCCGTGTCAGACCCTTTGGATACAGTGCGCCTCGGAGGAATGGTCGGATGCGGCTGATCGTGTCGGGGCTCATTTTGCTGGGTGGGGCGCTCCTGGCGGGACTCTGGGTCGCAGCCTCGGCGCTGCGGCGGAGTCTCGAAGCTCGCCTGGCCACGACCGACGCCGAGCTCCGCAGGCTGGGTGACGCAACCGCCTGGCGAGAACGAACGGCCGATCAGATGAGGCACGAGATCACCACGTTCCGGGGCGCCATCGACCAGATGAACACCCGTGAGGAGGAGCGTCGAGCCCGGGAGGAAGAAGGCTGGGCAACCTTGCATCGGGTCGCGGCGGTACTCGCCGGCGGGCACCGGATGGGGCAGGCAGGGGAGAACGTGCTCAGGGAGTCCCTGTCTCACCTGCCGCCCTCGATGGTCGTCACGGACTTTCGAGTGGGCGGGCGAGTGGTGGAATTCGGACTGGTCCTGCCCGACGGTAAGCGCTTGCCCATCGACTCCAAGTGGTCCGCGAACAAGGATCTGCAGGCGCTGGCGGAAACGACCGATCCTGACGACCGGGCGCGATTAGCGCGAGCCATTGAGCGGGCGGTGGTCGAGCGAGCGCGTGAGGTCTACGCGTATCTCGATCCTGCCGTGACCGCTGCGGTCGGAGTTGCCGCGGTGCCGGATGCCGCCTACGCCGTGCTGCGCCGGGCACACGCGGACGCTTACCGGCAGGGGGTCATCGTCATTCCGTACTCCATGGCCCTGCCGGTCGTCCTGTTCCTCCACGCTCTGGTGTCGCGTTTCGGAGGAGCTGGGGACGTAAGGTCGTGCCTGGCCGACCTAGCTGCGGTTCTCGATGCCATGGAAGGCACGCTGGAAAACAAGGTCGCCAAGGCCTCCACCATGCTGGCCAACGCGGCCGAGGAACTTCGTGGACAGGTCGGCAGGGCGAGAGGTTCCCTCGCCCTGGCACGTCAGGAACGAACGTCGCTCGATCCGGGAGGGTCCTCCGCGCCGCTGCTTCCCGAGGAGCTCGAGGAGAGGAGGAGCCTGGTGGGTTTGCCTCCGTAACGACGCTGAACGATGCTGGGGACCCCATGGAGTTCTTCCAGGCGTTGACCCACCTCGGCTTCAGCCTGTCCCAGGACCGGCCTTCCCGAGGAGTTCAAACGTACTCGGCGTCACCCAACGGCTATTTGACGTACTGGGTGCACGTCTATGAAGACGGGACCGCATTGTTCACGTGGGAGTTCGCCATCACGGATTACCTGCTGGCGAAGGGGATCCAACTCGGATCGAGCGAACGGTTGAATACGTTCATGTTCCCGGTAGAGGATCAGCGCGGGCCACAAGACGCCGCGTGGCTCGCCCACGTCCTGGAGATCACCGAGGCGCAACTCCGAAGCGTCGACCTCGAGAACCCGGAGAGCTGAAGAAGGAGCCCGATCCGGGTTACTGCGGGGAGGGTGCGGCACCCACCGATTCAGCTCGTGCCGACGATGGTCCCTCGGTGGCGGCGGAGTGTTGGAGGGGAATCGTCACCGTGAACCTGCTGCCCTTACCCACCTGGCTGGTCACGTGGATGGAGCCGCCAAAGCTGCTCAGAAGGCTCCCTCCTCCAATGGAGCCTCACCCTGTTGCCTGGCGCAGTCCCACCCTTCGGCTAATCTGGCTCTCATGGAGTTCGCTCGCGCGATGGTGGTGTTCGCGCACCCCGACGATGCGGAGTTCGGCAGCTCCGGGACCGTGGCCACCTGGACCAGGGCGGGGACGGAGGTTGCGTACGTGTGCGTCACCGACGGCTCCGCCGGCTCGAACCAACCGGGGGTCGAGCGTGCGGACCTCGCGAAGGTCCGGGAGCAGGAACAGCGCGACGCATGCGAGGTCCTCGGCGTTGCCGGCTGCGCCTTCCTGGGCGTGCCAGACGGATATGTCGAGGTGACCCTGGATCTGCGCC
The DNA here is from genome assembly GCA_046726275.1 of Actinomycetota bacterium. Taxonomy (GTDB): domain Bacteria; phylum Actinomycetota; class UBA4738; order UBA4738; family UBA4738; genus DASXTW01. The sequence continues at coordinate 29,998 of JBKPAF010000013.1, read as the reverse complement.
GGGCAATCACCCGGGAGGTCCGCAGGTTCCGGCCGGACGTGCTGGTCTGTCCAGACCCACGGCGCTACTGGGACGAGACGCGGTCCTACATCAACCACTCCGACCACCTGGCCGTCGGTCAGGCCTGCATGGCTGTGGTCAATCCGGACTCCTCAACGCGGCCGATGTTTCCCGAGCTCCTCGACGAAGGGTTGGAACCGTTCGAGATTCGGCACCTGTGGATCCCCACATACGAGGGCGAAGCCGACACCTTCATCGACATCACCGACACCATCGAGACGAAGGTCGAGGCGCTCCGGTGCCACAAGAGCCAGATCCACGACTGGCCGGTGGACGAGTGGATCCGCAAGAGGGCGAAGGAGCGAGGGGCCGCCCAGGGGCTGGAGTACGCGGAGTCGTTCCGGACGTTCCGCCTGCGGGAGGAAGATTGACGCGATGAGCGACCAGGAGGAGTCCTTCTCGGAGGAGCCCGAGGACGAGGACGAGAAGCCGTCGCGGCCCCTGTCGAGGGACGAGCGGGACAGCGTCGAGGCCGACCTGGGGGACCTCGAGTCGATGCGGAACGTCTTCCAGCCACAGGGCGCGAAGGGAGTCGTCATCGCCTGCACGGAGTGCGGGGCGAACCATTACTACGGGTGGGAGCTTCTCCGGGAGAGCCTCGAGCACATGCTCGAGACCGGCGAGCCCCGGATGCACGAACCGCCCTACGAGCCGCGCGAGGACGAATACGTCGTCTGGGACTACGGGAAAGGGTACGTCGACGCTCTCGCGGATGCCGGCCTGGAGAACTCGAGCCGCCTCGAGCTCACGGCTTGCGTCTGGTGCGAGACCCCGATCGAGGGCCACTTCTCCTTCTGCCCGCGGTGCGGACGCTCGCTCGCGGCGATCCGTCTCTACCAGGAGCTGCTCAACAAGGGGATCGACGATCGGGAGGCGCGAGCTCTCCTGATCCGGGCGGGTTTCGAGCCCTTCTCCTGATCTCTGCGTTCAGGCTGGATCGAGGATGCAGTCCTCGGGGAGCTTGTCCGTGCGGAGTCCCTTGAAGGAGGGGGCTCGGAGCTTCCCGATCGCGGTCATCTGCAGATACTCCACGGAACAGACGAGCTCCGGCCGAACCCAGCGCGCTCCCTTGACCTTGCGCAGCTCCGGATCCTCGATGGGGGGCTGGTTCCCTTCGATCTCCTCGAGCCTCGACATCAGCTCGCGGAGGACTCGGTCCGTGAAGCCCGTACCCACCTGCCCGATCCACCGGAGCTCTCCGTCAGAGTAAGCCCCGACGAGCAAGGCACCGAACACCTCGCTTCGCCCTCGCTGGCCCGGGGTCCATCCGAGGATCACGCAGTCCTGGATCTTCAGGATCTTGATCTTTCGCCAGTCCTCCGATCGTCTGCTGGGCTGGTAGCGGCTCGAAGCTCGCTTGGCGATCACACCCTCCAATCCGTGCTTCTTGGCGACCCGGAAGAAATTGAGGCCCTCATCGGGGACCCAGTACACGAGCCGGATCCCTCGGTCCTCCAACACCACGCTCTGCAGGCGCTCCCGCCGCTCGGACAGAGGGAGCTTGGTCAGGTCCTCGCCGTCCAGCCACAAGATGTCGAAGACGACCAGCTCGACCGGGATCTTCTTGCGCATGCGCTCGATCTCGGAGCGACCCGAAAGATTCATCCTCTGCTGGAGGAGCTCAAAGGACGTCTGACCCTGATCGTCGGTGGCCACGATCTCTCCGTCCAGCACGGCGTTCACCGCGGAGATGCGCCGATACACGCGGCCCAGCTCGGGATAGATGGCTGTCTGGTCCCGGCCGGTGCGGGACAACAGCCGAACGTCCTCACCCTCGAGGTAGAGAAGAGTCCTGATCCCGTCGAACTTGGGCTCGAACCACCATCCGGCGCGATCGAACGGTTCGTAGCCCGGGGTCGCCAGCATGGGGGAGAACTGAGGTGGCCTGGGCAGAGCAGACTCTTCCGAGTCCCTCCCCAAGAAGATCAGCCAATCCCTTTCTCCGCGAGACGTCTTCACCAGGTGGTACTCGCCGTGGTGGCGCTCGCCGTTCAGGCGGAAGCTCACCTTCTTGTCCGTCCACTCGAGCAGGTCGTAGGTGCCTCGATCCCAGATGCGAACTTCGCCCGCGCCGTAGTGGCCCTTGGGGATCGTCCCCTGGAAGGAGCCGTATTCCATGGGGTGGTCCTCCGTCTGGACCGCCAGATGCTTCTCGCCCTTGACCAGGGGCAATCCCTTGGGGACGGCCCAAGAGACCAACACGCCGTCCCGCTCCAACCGGAGGTCGTAGTGGAGCCGGGTCGCGTCGTGGCGCTGGATCACGAAGCTGCGGCCGTCCGTCGAAGATTCGCCGCCGGATGGCTCCGGCGTCCCCTCGAAGTCGCGCATCTTGAGGTACTGGCCGAGCTTGGGATCCCGGGACCGGGCGATGACCGCCGCGCTCTTCGATCGCGTTCTTCCCTTAGTGGTGTCAGCCGAACGATGCCCGTTACCCGCGGAGGGGGCTCCCGCGAGGTCCACCCTGTGGGATTGGGTGTCTGGAGCCTCCCGCTGACGTTCCACCCCGACTGCCTCGAGGGCGGGGGCGATGTCCTGTGGTTCGTCCAGGACTCCGCGGAAGGGATCCTTCTTCCGCCCGAGACGGGGCCAGATGGTGGCCATGGTGAAGTCCTGCGGTCGGATGCTGCCCGCCTCGACCTCCTTCCAGGTCACCGGGGTCGACACGGTGGCCCCGGGTTCCGGGCGGGCCGAATACACGGCGGAGATGTTCGCGCCGACCCGGTTCATGTTGTGGTCGACGAACACCTTGCCCGTCCGGCGCTTCACCTCCCACTGCATGGTCACCCGATTCGGATCCGCCTGGCGCAGGAGGTGCCCGACCTTGCCCACGAAGTCGCGGATGTCCGCATAGGTGAAGCTGGGCACCATGGGCACGTACACCTGCATCCCCGTCGCCCCGGACGTCTTCGGGTAGGCCGTCAACCCGAGCTGATCGCAGACCACTCGAACCAGCCCCGCCACGGTCAAGACGTCCTCGAAGGTGGCGGGGGGAAACGGGTCGAGGTCGAAGAACAGATAGTCGGGCGACTCGATCGACCCGCATCGCGAATGGAGTGGATGGAACTCGATGCAGCCCAGGTTGGCCATGAACAGGAGCCCGGCGGTGTTCTCGACCATGAGGTAGTCGATGACCTCGTGCTTCGCCGGGCCCCAGCGGCCATCCGATGCCTGGCTCTCCACGGCACATCGGGGCATCCAGTCGGGCGTGTGGGAGGGAGCCTGCTTCTCGTAGAAGAACTGGCCGCTGATCCCGTTCGGCATCCTCTTCATGGTGAGCGGACGTCCGCTGAGATACGGGAGGATCCGATCCGCGATGTTGAAGTAGTACGCGACGAGGTCACCCTTCGTATAGCCCTCCTCGGGCCAGAACACCTTGTTCAGGTTGGACAGCCGCAGTTCCCGGCCGTCCACGGTCATCCACCAGTGCTCACCGTCGCGCTCGGCGGGGAGCGGTTTGGGGAACTCAACGGTGAAGGCCGGTCCCGTCGCGCGCTTTCCAGGCATATATCCATGGTAGTTGGCCTGCGAATTCAGCTGCAGGGCGGTTCCGGCGCCACTCAGCGTGTTTGCTGGAGTCGTCGCAGGTCAGCAGTAGAATGGCCGTTCCTTACCGATTGGGGATGCTTCCCCGGAGGTGCGAGATGCCAAGAGCCATGTGGAAAGGTTCCATCTCATTCGGCCTGGTCTCGGTCCCGGTCGGTCTGTATACCTCGACCGAGGAAAAGACCCTGCGGTTCAATCAACTGCACGACGAGGACTTCGGCCGCATCAAGATGCAGCGCGTCTGCTCCAAGTGCGGAGAGATGGTCGACTTCGAGCACATCGTCAAGGGATACGAGTACGAGAAGGACAAGTACGTCGTGATGACCGACGAGGACTTCGATGCGGTTCCACTCGAATCGAGCAGAGCCATCGACATCGTGCAGTTCGTCGATATCGCGGACATCGATCCCATCTACTACAAGAAGTCGTACTACCTGGTTCCGGAGGAGACGGGGCTGAAGGCCTACACGTTGCTCCGCCGCGCCATGGAGGAAGACGGGCGGGTGGCCATCGCCAAGGTTGCCTTCCGCGAGAAGGAGCATCTCGCGGCCCTGCGGTTCAAGGACGAGGTCTTCGTGCTCGAGACCATGTTCTGGCCGGACGAGATCCGGGCGGCGGACTTCGAGATCCTGGACAAGAAGGTTCAGATCAGGGATCAGGAAGTGCAGATGGCCAAGAGCCTGATCGACAACCTCACCGACGCGTTCAACCCGGAGCAGTTCCGGGACGAGTATCGCGAAGCGCTCCTCGACATCGTCGAGAAGAAGGTGTCCGGCGAGGAGATCGAAGTGGTTCCTGAGCCCGAGCCCACGAAGGTGGTCGACCTGATGGAAGCTCTGAAGGCCTCCGTCCAACAGACGAAGAAGAAGGCCGCGCCGAAGAAGGCTGCCACTGGAGGCCAGCGCCGCAAGCGGAAGTCGGCGTAGCCGAGTCTTCGATCACCGCGACGTCGTCCGGGAGGCGCCAGGGTGAAGCTGATCATGGCCGTGATCAAGCCCCACCGGTTGGACGATGTGAAGGAGGCGCTGCGTGAGGCGGGCGTGCGAGGGTTGACCTCCGTCGAAGCGCAAGGTTTCGGGCGCCAGCGCGGCCACACGGAGATCTATCGGGGAGCGGAGTACCAGGTCGACTTCGTGCCGAAAGTTCAGATTGAGGTGATGGTCGAGGACGACGAGGTCCAGATGATTGTGGACACCATCATGAAGTCGGCGCGAACCGGCAAGATCGGCGACGGCAAGGTGTGGGTGGTCCCGGCGGAGCAGGTGTACCGGATCCGCACCGGGGAGATGGGCCCCGACGCCGTCTGACGCCTCGGACATCATCGCCCGTCTCCAGTCGGGTCTGGCTGCGCTGGACCTCGAGGCCCTCGCTGGGAGGAGCGGATCGGCTCTGGCCGTCAGGCGGTCCGATCTCATCGACGCGGCGGTCCGGGAGCTCAGCGGTCGGCCGGGTCCGGGTCTGGCTGTGGGTGCGGTCGGCGGGTTCGGACGGGGGGAGCAGGTACCGGGGTCGGACGTCGACCTGACCTTCCTCCATGCAGTCGATGGGCCATCGGACGTCCGCGAGCTCGTCGACGCGGTTCTGTACCCGCTATGGGATTCAGGGCTTCCGGTCAGCCACTCGGTTCGGACGGTCGCGGAATGCAGGGCTGAGGCGGCCGCCCGTCTCGAGTCGCTGACCGCGTTGCTCGACGCCCGGATGCTCACCGGGTCGGTGGAGCTCGTGGACGGGGCGAGGACAGCGGCCGAGGAGGTTCTCCGAGAAGATCCGGCTGCGTTCGTCGAAGCCATCCGGCGATCTCGCCGGGAGCGGGAGGCTCGGTTCGGGTCGGTGGGCCGAATGCTCGAACCGGACCTCAAGGAGGGCCTGGGAGGCCTCCGCGACCTCCAGGTGCTCCGCTGGTTGACGCGCCTGCCAGAACCGGCCCCGGCCGCGGACAGCGGTTTGGTCGAGGCGGCCCTCGACTTCCTCCTTCTCGTTCGCGCTGCCCTGCAACGCGCTTCGGGCACTCGGTCGAATCGGCTCCTGGCCGAGCACCATGGAACGATGGCCCAGGCTCTCGGCATCGAGGACCGCCCGGGATGGGAGGCCCGGGACCGCCTCATGCGAGAAGTGTTCCGGCATGGTCGATTGATCGAGCAGGTGACGGATCGGGCTCTAAGGATCAACCGGTCAGCCGAACAACCTCGACAGGCCCTCCCCGTCGATCTGCTCGGGATCGTCACGCGGCCGGAGGGACCCGACATCCTTCGGGCGGAGGATGCGGTTGGGAACATCGAGCATCTGCTTCCGGAATGGGAGGGGGTTCGAGGCAGGCCTCAGCGCGATCCCTACCATCGCTTCCCGGTCGACGTGCACCTCCTCGAGACCTTGTCCGAGGCGGCCCGGCTTCTCCGTGGATCGGATGAGCCGTTCGCCGCCCGGGCATCCGGATCGATGGGCGACCCTGCTGCGCTCCTCCTTGGGGCTCTCCTCCACGACATCGGCAAGTTAGGCCGCGGTTCACACGTGCAAACAGGTGTCGCCGTGGCGGTCGGGGCTCTGGACCACCTCGGAATCACCGGGGAGCGTCGGGACGACGCCCTGTTCCTGGTCCGGGAGCACCTGCTGCTCTCGGACACGGCCACCCGGAGGAACCTGGAGGACGAGGACCTCATCCTTCACGTCGCCGCTCGGATCGGAGACCAGAGACGGTTGGCTCTCCTGTATCTCCTGACCGTTGCCGACGCTCACGCCACCGGGCCGGCGGCCTCGACTCCGTGGCGGCTCGGCCTCATCCGCGAGTTGGTCGCGAAGGTGAGCCACGTCTTCGAGAAAGGTCTGATGGATCGGGACCGTGCAGGGAGGCTCGCCTCTGCCGAAAAGACATTGAGAGAGGCTCTTGGATCCGCGGATGTGCCGGACGACGACGCCGAAGCGTTCGTTGCCGCGGCACCCCCCGGGTACCTGATGTGGGTGTCCCCGGAGGACATACCTGGCCATGTGCCCCTGGTCATCCCCCGGCCCCGGCAGGCTGAGGTTCGAGTGGCCGTCCGGGAAGGCGAGACTCCCGGGACGTACCGGCTGGCGCTCGGGGCCGTCGATCGTCTGGGACTCCTGGCCGCCGCGGCAGGCGCGATGACGTTGTCCGGGCTCTCGATCCTCAGCGCGCAGGCGTTCACCACGGAGGACGGGTTGGCGCTCGACGTGTTCGAGGTGCGCGGTGCGTTCGAGGAGGACGTCGACAAGGATCGTTGGGAGCGATTCCGTTCAGTGATGGCTGAAGCGCTGGATGGGAAGTTGGATCTCAGAGAGCGGGTCCGCTCACTCCGCGCGCACTACCGCCCGGTCACGGGCGACGTCCCCACCTCGGTGCACATCGACGAGGAAGGCTCGGACTTCTACACGGTGGTCGAGGTGAGCGCGCCCGACCGGCTGGGACTGCTCTTCGACTTCGCGTCCACACTGGCCGAGCACGACCTCGATGTCCATGTGGCGAAGGTGGCCACGTACGGGGCGCGGGTCGTCGACGTGTTCTACGTTCGCGACTCAGCTGGCCAGAAGGTGAACGACCCGGCACGAAGCGACGCGCTCGAACGGTCCCTTATTGCGAGCTCTCAACCCTGATCGGGTTGTCCTCGACCTCGCCGGGGGTCTCGGTCCCGACGACGGCTGCCATCCTCTCGGCCATGATCGGGCCGGCGCCCTTCTCCTCGTGCTTGAAGTAGCAGAACACGTGATGACCCTGCTCGAGGGGCTGGATGATCCGCTTGGCCCAGACCTGGAGCTCGTCGTCCGAGTAACTCTCTTTGCGCAGCCGCAGGTACGCGAACGGCTCTGAGGGGATCGGCTCGTCCGGCGCCGGCTTCTCGTCGGTCTCGGCGACGCACCAGGCCGCGCCCTGCTCGGCCAGAATGTCCCGAGCCTGGGCCCACGAAGGATGACGGAACTCGAAGGCGTACCGATATATCGGAGGAAGGAACCCCAGGAAGTTCTCGATCAAGGCCCGGTCGTAAGAGAGGTTCGGCGGGCATTGGAAGAGGATCGTCCCCAGTCGCGGGCCCAGTACCTTGGCGCGTTCGAGGAAGTTCCCTACGGCCTCATCGGCGTCCGCGAGCCGCAGCCAGTGCGTGATCCGCTGGTGCGCTTTCAGGGTGATCAGGAAACCGTCCGGGGTGGCCTCCCGCCAGGTGGTGAGGGTCTTCTCGGCCGGCTGTTGGCGGAATGTGTAGTTGACCTCGACTGAGCTGAACCTTCCCGCGTAGAAGGGCAACATGTCCTTCTGCTTCAGGTCACTCGGATAGAACGGGCCCTTCCACTCGTCGTAGGCGAACCCCGAGGTTCCCAGGTACAGCGTGCCTGCCATGCCCTCGATTCTGCCACCGGGACCCGGGTTCGAGCAGGCCTCAGCGATAATCGGTCTGAGATGGGAGAGGAATCAAGCAGTTTCACTTTCGGCGCGGGCGACCGGACCCTGTCGGCCCTGTGGACGCCTGCGGCCAGGGCAAAGGCCGTCACCGTCGTCGCCCACGGGGCGGGTGCGGGCATGGATCATCCGTTCATGGCCGGTGCCGCCGACGGGCTCGCCGATGGCGGCGTGACCGCCATGCGGTTCAACTTTCCGTACGTCGAGGAGAAACGGCGCTCGCCTGACCGGCCGCCGGTGCTCGTGCAGGCCTGGCGGGGAGCGCTGGAGGAGGCTCAGCGCCGGTCGGAGAGTCTTCCGCTCGCGGCGGGCGGAAAATCACTGGGCGGACGGATGGCCTCGATGCTGGCCGCGGAGGAGAAGGAGGATTTCGCCGCTGGCGCTCTGATCTTTTTTGGCTATCCGCTCCACGCTCCCGGCAGGGCGGACCAGCCGCGAGACGCTCACCTTCCCGATGTCAGGGTCCCGATGTTGTTCATCCAGGGGACCGATGACTCACTGGCCACCTTCGACCTCATCGAGCGGCTCGTTCGTCGGCTGGGCTCTCGGGCTCGCCTCTATGCGGTGCCGGGGGGGAATCATTCGTTCAAGGTGAGAGGAGCGAAGAAACCGGATCATGTGACCGGGAAGGAGCTCGGGGCTGTCGCCGCAGCGTTCATCCGGGAGGTGCTGGCCTGATGCCGCGGAAGCATCGCGCAGCGCGGGAGCGCCCCCTCCGTCTCGAGGCCGTGGAGCGGCCACTGGGAGTCGCGCCTGAATGGGCGCAGGTCGATGGCGCGATCGTCCGGTCGTTGTCCGGTGAGAAGGGGAAGACGTATCGGTGCCCCGGATGCCTCCAAGAGATCCGAGCCGGCACTCCTCATCTGGTCGTGGTCGAACACGATGACGTCGAGGGACGCCGACACTGGCACACAGCCTGCTGGCGGCGCGAGCTGCGACGTCGCGGCTATTCGGTCTAGAGCGACCTACAGCAACGCCAACTGCTCGGGCGGAGGTGACTCTTTCCGTTCACGCACCCTTCGCGCCTCTTTGGGTCCGGACCGACCGATCCCGAAACGGTCGGCGAACTCCTGGACTCTCCCCGTGACGTCCTCCTGGTACGCCTTCGGCGCGTATGCACCGCGCCCGTACAGCCGTTCGTAGCGCCGGACCAAGTCGGGATGGTTCTCGGAGAGCCACTTCATGTACCACTCCCGGGCGCCCGTCCGCAGGTGCAGGACGATCGGGGTGACGTGGATCGCGCCCGAATCGGCGATCTGCTGCACGGTCGCCGCAAGGTGCTGCGGCGAGTCCGTGAGGAACGGGATGATCGGCGCCATGAGCACGCCGCACGGGATGCCGGCCTGGTTCAGCGTCCGACAGACCTCGAGCCGCTTCGTCGGGCTCGGGGTCCCGGGCTCCAGCAGGCGCCACAGGGCCTTGTCCACGAAGCCGACCGAGACGTTCGTGCCGACGTCGGTCACCTCCGCGCACTGTCGCAGGAGGTCGAGGTCCCGCAGGATCAGTGATCCCTTGGTGAGAATCGAGAACGGGTTGGCGAAGTCTCGCAGCGCCTCCAGGATTCCTCGCATCAGCTTGTAACGACCTTCGGCCCTCTGGTACGGATCGACGTTCGTGCCCATGGCGATGTGCTCGCCCTTCCACGACTTCCCCGTGAGTTCCTTCCTGAGCAGGTCCGGGGCGTTGACCTTGACCACGATCTGCGAGTTGAAATCCTCTCCGTAATCGAGATCGAGATAGGTGTGGGTATTGCGAGCGAAACAGTTGTGGCTCACCACGCCGTTGGCGATGAAGTCCCCGGTTCCTGTCGTTATGTCGAACATGGGTATGTCCAGTCCAAGCGGCTCGATCGACATGACCCGCAGCGGCGCATCGCTCTTGAGTGCGACGCCCTCGATGGTTCTCTTACGGGTGATGGCTGGATCGGTCGTGTGGAAGAAACGGAGGCACTCCCTAAGGCCGCCCAAAAGTCGGATGCACGTTACGGGTTTGTTCGCGGGAATTCGGGGCGGCTCGACGGTGAAGGCGAACCCGAGCTGTCGAAGGCTTGACTTGATCTGATCGAGGATCGCGGTCTCAGTGTTGGAGATCCGGATGACGCTGCCAAAGCAGCCTTCGGCGTCGAAAATGCCTGCGAGAAAACCCTTTCGCCAACTGCCTGAGGGTGGGGAAGGCCACCGAATGATGTCCTCGATGGCCAGGACGTTTGCTCGAGATTGAGCCCGGATCGCGGCGATTTCCTTCCTGCCGGACGATGCTGGCTGGAAGACGAACTCCGTTGTCGCGATGCCGAAATCGGCCAGATAGCTACGCGTGCGTTGCAGCGCTTCCAGGTCGCTTAGCGCCAAGCGGAATTGATGCTTGGTCCCGTAGCGACCTTTATTGTCGATGTAGGACTTTGAGCGGAGGAGTCCGTCCCCCCGAATCATTCCTGATAAATAGCCCGCCCGGTATTCGGTGGTGTCCTTAGGCGGTTCAGCGAACTTTCCGGTCCCGATCAGCTTATTGTTTACCGCCAGGTGAGGGCGCGTGTCCGGGCCCCATTCGCTGCCGGTCACGTGCTTCCAGCCGCGATCGCTCAGGAAACGATGGTCCGCGCTCGCGATAAGTTTGGTCCCATCCTGCAATGTGATCCTGTAGGCGGGCTTGGTCGCCGACCAGTGGGCGAGAACCGTGGTGGAAACGTATCGCCGATAACAACCCTGGCGTACAGTCCCGTAGACAGAATCACCGACGCGCACATCAGCCAGTCGTTTGGTTCGGCCATCGGCTAACAGGATTGGTGTGTCTCCCTCTTGGCAGTAGAAGCAAGAATGACTGCATCCTCTGTAAGGATTGATCGTCCAGCGAAAAGGAACCCGGGAAGCTTCGGGGACGCGGTTGATGATCGACTTGGCTCTCACCTCGTAGAACGTGATGCCGTGGAATTCGGGCGTGTCGAATCGCCGGACCACGGCCCCCTGCTCGAACAAGGGGAGCGTCATGCTCTCCTTGCCGGGGGGCTCCACCAGGCGCAGGTTGTCCCACCGCATCGCGGTTTCATCCTAGCTCGAACACATGTTCGAGCGCAATACTGCCGCGACCAGGCTCGCTATGATCACCGCCGGTGGAGACGCGGGCGTGGATGCGCCAGCACGGGGGCCGGTGGGTAGCCGGGGTTGAGGGGGAGCCTGCCATTCGAGCGTCCGCCTCCACGCGTCAGCGATGCCTGCAGGCCTTGCGTAAGGCCCTCAACCGAGCGGCCGGACGCGACGGATCTGACCGGCCGGCTACCCTCGTAGTGGAGGTTCTTCCAGAGCTCGCCGGCGTGGCCGAGGCGGCGGCGGTCATGGGGTGGGACAAGCGACGGGTCATCACCTACATCGATCGAGGGAGGTTCCCGGAACCCGTGCAATCCCTCGCTTCGGGACGCGTCTGGCTACGGTCTGACGTCGAGCGATACGCCGAAGACTGGCGGGCACGCCACGCGGCGCGAAGTCGCCGCAAGTCTGCCGGGTGAGAGTTCCGGGCCGCGGAACTCACGGGCCATGAGCGTCCGAGTCTTCCTCATCCGGCACGGGACAGTCGACTTCGAATCACGCGAGTTTCGACAGACCGCTCGCGGCCGGCAGTGGGACCCGCCGCTCGGCGGTGCTGGCCTGGACCAGACGAACAGGTTGACGGCTCGGCTGCTGCTTATGGAGCCGCCCGCAACGATCCTCGCCTCGCCCTTTCGGCGTTGTGGGCAGACCCTGGAGCCTTACCTGCAGGCAACCGGTCAGACCTCCATCGTGGAGGAAGAACTTGGCGAGGTCTTCGTCGGTGAGTGGGAGGGGATGCGCTTCGAGGACATCGTGTCGGGGGACGAGGAGTTGGCCCGTCGGTTCCGCGAGCAGGAAGCGATGTTCAGTATGGCCCCGGGTGGCGAGTCGGGGTCGCAGCTCCGAGATCGGGTGGTGCCGGCGGTGGCTCGCGGCGTCGAGCGAGCGCGTGGCGGGTCGCTGATCGTCGTGACCCATGGCGGGGTCATCAACGCCTATCTCGGGCACGTCATGGGGATCGACCAGGACATGTTCTTCCTGCCGGACAACGCCTCGATCAGCTCGGTCATCGCTTCGGAGACTGGAGCACGGATCAAGTTCCTCAACGACGTTCGGCATTTGACCGATCCGGCCGTCTTCACGCCGCCCGCGGGAGCGAGAGCCCGGATGGGAACGGAGGAGGGCCCGGCTCCCGCCGGCCCCTCCTGACACTCCTGCGCGAGGCGGCGAGGCGCCGCCGGGCGTCTCTCAGGCCGCCTTGGTTCGGATTCGTGATTCGATCTCCGTGGCTTCGTCGTAGGACCGTCGCGCGTAGGACGTGATGAGCCCCACGATCTCGGTCCACAGGCACGCCAGACCGCCGATGACCAAGCCTGTTGCCACTGGCCCCCATCCACAGGCTCCGGAAGGACACGCCCCACCCCGCGAACATGGAGTAGTCCGTCACCCAGGCCACGACCAGACCCAGGGCCAGGTCGAGGAAGATCCGTAGCGCTCTGGACGTCTCGCCGAACTGACGGATCAGATTGACGACTGCGTAGACGGCGAGGCCGAGCAGGACGACCGTTGCGAACTCGTGCATCGAGTGCACCTCCTTCCGCCGGGCTTAGACCGAACCAGGATGCAGCGGGTAACATCCGCGACTCACGCGAGAACAGAGGCAGGGGGTTCGAGTAGCGGCGCCTCGGTATACTCCGGCGAGTTCGGGCGACGTCGGACCTAAGCGAATCCCCATGGGATGGAAGGAGGAACTGGAGTGGGCGTGAAGTTCCTTTCAGAGGAGTGGACCCAGGCCGTGCAGGATGCCCTCAATTCGAACGATGCCTTCAAGAGCGCAGCCGGCTCACAGACGGCAAAGGTCCAGCAGGTCGTGACGACTCCCGAAGGGGAGAAGAGGTACTGGTTCAAGCTCGAAGGGGGGCAGGCGGCACTCGGAGTCGGTGACTCGCCGGACCAGGTCGACGCCACCATCACTCAGGACTACGACACGGCCAAGGCCCTGTCGACCAACGAGCTGTCGGGGACGGCCGCGTACATGAGCGGAAAGCTGCGAGTGGCTGGCGACCTGATGAAGCTGATGCAATTGCAGGGTGCCCTCGGGCAGATGCCGGCCGCTCTGAAGGACCTGGACGTCGAGTACTAGAGGTCCCGCCCAGGTGGGACGAGACCGGTCAGAAGGCCCCCGGTGCGGGTAGCACGATGAACGTCCCTGAGGCCCTCGCCAGCAGGCGCCCCTGTCCGTCGAGCACCTCGCTCTCCCCATAGCCCATCCGCTGGCCGAGGTGGAGCGCTCGCCCTCGACCCACGAGACGGTTCCCCTCGCCCTTCGCCAGAAAGTGCACGTTGAGCTGGGCCGTGCGGTGGGTAAGGCCGGGACTGAGCTGTGAGCGGAGGGCCAGACCGATGGACGTGTCCGCCACGGCCGTGATGATGCCTCCGTGCACGATGCCTTGAGGGTTGAAATGGTGGGGGCGGAGGTCCATGGCGAGCTCCGCCCGTCCGTCTCCCACCGAGACGAGCTCCAAGCCTGCCCAGCGGTGAAACGGGGAGTTGCTGACCCTGGCCTTCAAGGCCTCCAGGTGGCGCTCGTCCAGCCCCGGGCCTTCGAGCTCCTCGTCCATGGCTCTTCTCCTCCGTGGTGGTGAAGAATAGGTGAAGCGATGGAGCCGAGTGAGATCTTCGAGCTGATCGTCAAGGCCGACGAAGCGCTGAAGTACGCGACCGAGGACAAGGTGGGTGCTCGGGCCAGGCAGGCCCGTGAGTACCTCACCCAGGCCCTCCAGGAGGCCCAGGCGATCGGGAATCAGAGCCTGATCGAGCAGACGGAACGGCGCCTCGCCGACCTCGACCTACTCATCGGTGAGGGCCCCTCGGCCTGAGACGGGACCAGATGCTTGACCCTGAAGGGCGTGGACAGAGGCGTCCGGAGGTGGGTCAGGTTGCGTGGGACCGGGGCAGTCCGGAGTCCGAGCCCGTCCCGAACAGGCGATCGCCGAAGTCTCCAAGGCCGGGCAGGATGTATCCCCGTTCGTTCAGGTCCCGATCCAGGGCCGCGGTGAAGATGGGCACGTTGGGGTGCTCGCGCCGTAGCTTGTCCACGCCCTGCGGCGCGGCCACCACGCACACGAACCGGATCTCCGCGGGGTGGCGCTCCTCGATCCTCGCGCACGCCCCCGCGGCCGACCCACCCGTAGCGAGCATGGGATCCAGCAGCAGGACGTGGCGACCCTCCATCGGCGGCACCTTCTCGTAGTACGACGTCGGCAGCAGCGTGACGTCGTCCCGTTCCAGCCCGATGTATCCGACCGAGACCTCGGGGAACAGCTCGGCAACGGCCTCGAGCATCCCCAGCCCCGCCCGCAGGATGGGCACGGCGACGATGTCGGGAAAGATGACGCGCCCGGTCGTCCGCTCCAGAGGCGTCTGCACGTCGATCTCCACCGCGGGCAGCTCCCGGACGGCCTCGAGCACGACGGCGATGGTCAGCCGCTTGGCGATGGTCCGGAAGACCGGCGGGGGCGTCTGAACGTCTCGGAGCTGGGTCAGGAGGTGCTGGGCTAGGGGATGGTCCACGACGGTCAGGGCCATGACGGCGCGTATGGTAGCCGCTGCCTCGCCGCGACGCGATCGGAGACGGCAAGCGGGCGGCCGCGGGCGGACACAAGACCGGTTCGCTTGACCTGGCAGTGGCCCATCAGCGAGAGTACCCCCCCGGAGGGCCCCGCCGTTGCGCATCCCGGCTCGTCCGTGTTCTCGTATCTGATGCAGGAGCCCGTGCGGGGAGAGAAGGAGGACAGATGAAGGGGGGATTGAGGCTGGCCACGGCCCTGGTGGCCGGGTTGGCGATCATAGGCGCCGCCTGCGCCGGCGATGAGACGCCGAGCGGTGGCGCCGGTGGGGGAGGGGGAGCAACGAAGCTGCCCGGTGCCGACATTCATGTGTGCTATGCGAGCGACACCGGGGGAGTGGACGACAAGAGCTTCAACCAAGCCCAGCACGAGGGGTTCCTTCAGGCGAAGAAAGAACTGGGGATCCAGTACACGTTCGTCGAGTCCACTTCGGCGGCGGACTACGCGCCGATCCTGCTGAACTTCGTGAACCAGGACTGCGACCTGATCGCCCCGGCCGGCTTCGCCTTCGGCCCGGCGACGATCAATTCAGCCGCCGAGAATCCTGACCAGAAGTACATGATCACGGACTACGACATCTACGATTTCAGCGATCCCAACAAGCCCAAGGACCTCGTCTTCGACAACGTCAAGGAGATCACCTTCAAGACGGACGAAGCCGCGTTCCTGGCCGGCTACCTGGCCGCAGCGATGACCAAGACGGGAAAGGTCGCCACGTTCGGGGGCGTCCTCTTCCCCACGGTGACGATCTTCATGAACGGGTTCTCCGCCGGGGTGCGCGCGTACAACAAGGACAAGGGAACGAGCGTTCAGGTGCTGGGGTGGAACCCCGAGACCCAGAAGGGAACGCAGATCTCCCCCGACCCGGCCGTTGGATTCGACAACGCCGCTGAGGGCAGACGGATAGCCGAAGACTTCATTTCAGAAGGCGCCGACGTCATCCTGCCGGTGGCGGGCCCCTCAGGACTGGGATCGCTGGCTGCGGCCCAGGACGCAGGCAACGTCATGGCGATCTGGGTCGACGTAGACGGCTGCGTGTCCGCCGCGGAGTTCTGTGACCTGTTCTTGACCAGCGTCCTCAAGAACATGGCCTTCACCTCATTCGAGACGACGAAATCCGTGGTCGAGGGGACCTTCCAGGCCGGTCTATACGTCGGAACGCTCAAAAACAACGGAGTGGGAATCGCCGATTATCACAACTTCGACTCCCAGGTTCCCGCCGACCTGAAGGCGAAGGTCGAGGAGCTGAAGCAGGGGATCATCGCCGGGACCGTTTCCGTGAATCCGAAGGACTACCCGGCCTAGACGCACAGTGTCGAGCGCGGGGGACCGGCGTGCCCGGTTCCCCGCGCCGTCCTAGGAAGGGGCGGCTGGGTGCGGCTCGAGCTCAGGGGAGTCACCAAGCGGTTCCCCGGCGTCCTGGCCAATGACGCGGTTGACCTCGTGGTGGAGCACGGCGAGATCCACGCGCTGCTCGGGGAGAACGGAGCGGGCAAGACCACGCTCATGAACATCCTCTACGGGCTGTACCACGCCGACGAGGGCGAGATCCTGCTCGACGGCCAACCGGTCCGCTTCCATTCTCCCGGAGACGCCATCCAGGCCGGGCTGGGGATGGTGCACCAGCACTTCATGCTGATCCCCGTGTTCACCGTCTCCGAGAACGTGATGCTCGCGGTGGAGGACACCAGGGGTCCCTTCGGCCTGCTGGACCGGGGACGCGCGGCGGCGAAGGTGCGGGACATCAGCGCGCGCTACAGGCTTGAGGTGCCGCCCGACGCCGTCGTGGAGGAGCTTCCTGTCGGTGTGCAGCAGCGGGTCGAGATCGTCAAGGCGCTGTATCGGGAGGCAGAGGTGCTCATCCTGGACGAGCCGACCGCCGTGCTCACCCCCCAGGAGACCGAGGATCTCTTCGAGGTCATGCGCTCCCTCCGCGCGGCGGGCAAGTCGATCATCTTCATCACGCACAAGCTGAAGGAGGTCCTGGCCGTCGCAGACCAGATCACCGTCCTCCGGCGAGGGAAAGTGGTGGGGACCACGCGCGCGTCCGAGACCCGCGAGGGTGAGCTGGCCGCGATGATGGTGGGACGAGCGGTGAAGCTCACGGTGGACAAGGCGGCCGCCGAGCCCGGCGAGCGGGTTCTCGGCCTCGAGAACGTCGTCGTCCACGACGACCGGGGTCAGATCGTGGTCGACTCGGTCTCGCTGGAGGTGCTCGCCGGGGAGATCCTCTGTATCGCCGGCGTTCAGGGAAACGGACAGACCGAACTGATGGAGGCGATCGCCGGGCTGCGCCCAGTGGCCTCGGGCACGATCGCGATCGGGGGGCGGGATATCACCTCCGCGAGCCCGCGGGAGATCCTGCGCCGAGGCGTGGCCGACGTTCCAGAGGATCGCCAAGCCGAAGGGCTCATCATCGACTTCTCCATCGCGGACAACCTGGTGCTCAACACGTTCGATGAGTCTCCATTCGCCAGGTGGATCGTCCGGAACGAGGACGCCATCCGTAAGAGCGCGGAAGAAAGAGCCAGGGCGTTCGACGTTCGAACCTCCTCCGTGCTGGCTCCCGCATCCACGCTCTCCGGTGGCAACCAACAGAAGGTGATCATCGCTCGAGAGTTTTCCCGTCCCATCGAACTCCTCATCGCGAGCCAGCCGACCCGCGGCCTGGACGTGGGATCCATCGAATACATCCACGAGCGGATCGTGGAGAAGCGCGATCAGGGGGTCGCCGTCCTGATCGTGTCGGTCGAGCTCGACGAGGTGATGGCCTTGGCCGATCGGATCGCGGTCATGTATCGGGGCCGGATCGCAGCGATCGTGCCCGCCGGTGGAGCCACCCGGGAGGAGCTTGGGCTGCTCATGGCCGGGGGGAGCATGGCGGAGGCTGCCGGTGAGTGATCCGCGGAGCGGCCCGAACGACGAGGATCCTCCGGTTCGGGTAGACCCGAGGCCGGAGGCCCTCGAGAAGGAAGCAGCGCCCGCCGAGGAACCGCTCCCAGCGACGACCCTCGCGTCGGAGATCACCGGACCGGGACGCGTCAGGTGGTGGCAGGCCGCGGTGCTCCCTTTGCTGGCACTGTTGACCGCGCTCGTACTCGGAGCGATCGTGATCGTCTTCACCAATGAGGCAGCCCTTCAGGAGTGGAAGGGGTTCTTCCGCGATCCCGTCGAGGCGCTCTCGGTCTCGTGGCAGGTCACCCGAGATGCGTACTACGCGCTGTTCGCCGGAGCCCTGGGCAGTCCGTCGCAGATCGTCCGGGCGTTCGGGTCCGGCGAGATCGAGCAGATCCGGGGCGCGCTCTTTCCACTCTCGGAGACGCTCGTTCTGGCCACACCGTTGATCCTGGTAGGGCTCTCCGTAGCCATAGGTTTTCGCGCGGGCCTCTTCAACATCGGAGCCGAGGGCCAGATGAACGCGGGGGCGATCGTGGCGGCGGCGGTTGGGATCTCCTTCGCTGGCCTCCCAGGGCCCGTGCACCTGGCTCTCGTGGTCATAGCCGGGCTCCTCGGGGGGATGGTCTGGGGGTTCATCCCGGGGATCCTGAAGGCCAAGACCGGGGCCCACGAGGTCATCACCACGATCATGCTCAACTTCATCGCGGTGAGCCTGACGCTCTACGTCCTGTCTATCGCTCCGTACAAGCAGCAGGCCGAACCGATCTCGAAGCCAGTTCAGGTTGCGTTTCCGCACCTGTTCGGGACGAACCTCCGTGTGCACGTCGGGCTCTTCATGGCGCTGGCCGTCGCCGCCCTCATCGCGTGGATCCTGAACCGAACCACCATCGGGTTCGAGTTCCGAGCGGTCGGTGCGAATCCGGCCGCAGCTCGTGCGAACGGGATGAACCCGACCCGGACGATCATCGTCGTGATGACCGTGGCCGGGGGTCTGGCCGGCCTGGCAGCGGCCAATCAGTTGGGCGGGGTGACGCCCAGCCTGATCCCGGGCTTCGCGTCGGGCCTGGGGTTCGACGCCATCGCCCTCGCCCTGCTCGGGCGAGGGACCCCCCTGGGAGTGGTCCTGTCCGCCTTCCTCTTCGGCATCCTCAGGGCCGGCGGCCGGAACATGCAGGCCGTCACCCAGACGCCCATCGACATCATCGTGGTGATCCAGGGACTGGTCATCGCCTTCGTCGCCGCCCCCGCCCTCGTCCGGGCGATCTTCCGGATCAAGGCCCGTCGCTTGGCCGGCCCGACGACCTTCGCGAAGGGGTGGGGCGGATGAGTACGGCCGCGACGGTCGCCCCAGGTCGCGCCGTATCGGTGCGCCGGGCGCAGGTGATGGGGATCGTCTTCCTGCTCGTCGGGCTCCTCATCCTGATCGCATTCGGGCTCGGGATAGAATCGGGCCTGCGTTCCCGACTGGGCCTCAATCCGGCTCGTGGAGAGACCTTCTTCAGGGTTCCCGACCTGGTCGTTCCCAGCAAGGGCACGGCGTTCGCCATCGCCGCCATCTGCGGGTTCCTGGGGGGCGTGCAGCTGGCGAGGGGCTTCGGCCACCGGGTGACGATCGTCCTGGGGATCGTGGCGCTGCTCTTCGTGTTCGCCTTCCTGACCTGGGCGGCCCGCGATGGATCGCTCAGCCTCATCGGCATGCTCCAAAGCACCCTGCTGAGGTCGGTGCCGCTCACCTTCGGAGCGCTCTCCGGAGTGCTCTGTGAGCGCTCCGGCGTCATCAACATCGGGATCGAGGGGATGTTGCTCTCGGGCGCGTTCACCGGGGCGGTGGTCGGCAGCGCGACCGGCAGCCTCTGGGCCGGGCTTCTCGCCGCCGCCGTGGTGGGGGGCCTCGTCGCCGCGTTCCTGGCCGTGATGTCGATCCGGTACCTCGTGGACCAGATCGTGGCCGGGACGGTCATCAACATCCTGGCTCTCGGGCTGACGAGCTACTTGACGGACCAGCTCCTCCAGAAGAACCCGGCGCTCAACGATCCGGGCCGCTTCCAGAACATCGAGATCCCGGTGCTGTCGAAGATCCCGTTGATCGGGCCCGTGCTTTTCGACAACAACATCTTCGTCTACCTGATGTTCTTCATCGTGTTCGCGAGCTATGTGGGACTGTTCCATACGAGGTGGGGACTGCGGGTCCGGGCGGTCGGAGAGCACCCGCGCGCGGCCGACACTGTCGGGATCAGGGTTCTCTTCACGAGGTATCGCAACGTGATCTTGGGCGGGATCGTCGCCGGCATCGGCGGCGCCTACTTCACCCTGGGGGCGGTGGGTCGCTTCGAGGAGGGCATGACCGCGGGGAGGG
Source organism: Actinomycetota bacterium (assembly GCA_046726275.1). Taxonomy (GTDB): domain Bacteria; phylum Actinomycetota; class UBA4738; order UBA4738; family UBA4738; genus DASXTW01. Next base: position 10,087 of record JBKPAF010000013.1, on the reverse strand, counting down.
GGTTCATCGGGCTCGCCGCGATGATCTTCGGCCGCTGGAATCCGATTGGTGCCCTAGGTGCCGCGCTCATCTTCGGATTCGCGGATTCCTTGCAGGTGAAGCTCAACATCCTGCAGGTGGGGATCCCGTCGGAATTCTTAGCGATGGCTCCCTATCTGGTCACCATCTTCATCGTGGCGGGCGCCGCGCACAGGGTTCGCCCGCCGGCGGCCGACGGAAAGCCCTACGTGAAGGAGTAGGCCGATCGCCGGTCGCCTCAGGAGGCGACGGCAGCTTCTGCCCGGTAATCGCCGGGCTGCTGGGACAGGACCTGGACGCCAGCGCTCGTTCCGATGAGGTCCGCACCGGCCGCCAACATGGCCTGGGCGGTCTCCAGCGTGCGGATGCCCCCGGAGGCCTTGACCTTCATCCTTCCCCGGGCCAGCCGGACGAGGTCCTCGACGGCCTCTCGCGTTGCCTCGCCTCCGTTCAGTCCACTGGCGTTCTTCAGGTAGCTCACCCCAGCGTCCGCGCAGAGCTCGACGGCCAGGGCCACCTCGCCCTTCTTCAGCATGGACATCTCCAGCACGGCCTTGACGGGAGCCCCGTCGGCCGCGCCGACGACCGCTGCCAGGTGCATCCGGTAGGCGATGTCCATCTCCGACCGGAGCCAGCCCACCTTGGCCATGACGTCGATCTCTTCGGCCCCCGCGTGACGAGCCTCGGCGGCCGCCCGAACAACGGTAGCCGTGGTCTCGCCACCCAAGGGGATGTCGAGGGCCGTGCACACGCGAACGCCGGTACCGTCCAGGGTCTTCACCGCCCGGGCCAGCCAGATTGGGCTCACCACGGCGGCATGGAAGCCGTGCGCCACGCACTCCGCGAGCAGCCGTTCGATGTCCGCGTGCGTGGCATCGGGCCGGACATTCGTGTGCTGGATGCGGCGGGCAATCTCGGCGACCGACATGAACTCCCTCCTGGTCGTGCTCGACGAACGAGGAACCGTCCCTCGCCTCGTACCAGATGTATCGGCCGGAATGCCGGGCGGGCCAAGGTCCCCCGAGAGGGGGCCTTTCAGGAAGCCACGATCGGGGTCAGCTCGGCGATGGAGCAGCTCCCCCGCCACCGGTTGACCGAGTCCTGGGGCGGCCCCACCCTGGATCGGCGTCGGTCCGCGAGGAGGGCCGCCGCCTGCTCCCACTCTTGCCCCTCGAGCACCCGGGCGGCCGCGTGGAAACGGCTGAGCGAGGTGTCCCGGTACTTCCGCCGGGTGATGACCACGAGATCCTGGGCGTCTGGCAGGCCGGGGACGGTCTGTTCCTCGAGGCTCGGCTCATTCGAGGACAGCACGTAGATCTTCCCGTTCCGGTAGACGAACCAGGCGGGGATGGCCACGTCGCGGCCGTCGTGCTCGACCCCCACCCAGATCACGTCCGACTTCTTCAGGCCGTCCTCGATCTCCTTGTCGAGCCTGTCCGGGGCCGCCTGAAGGACCACCTGAAACTCGGTCTGCCCGAGAACTTCTCCGTCGGCCAGGAAAGAGGCGAGGTACACGCCCAGCTCCTCGAACACGCCGTCCTCGACGACGTCCTCGAAGTGGGTGAGATCCATCGACCCGTACATGTACCGGGGGCGCGGGCCGACGCGGACCACGATCCGTCCGGACGGCGCGGTCAGCTGGACCTCCTCCGTGACGTAGCCGGTCGGCGCCTTCCAATCCCGGATGATGACGAAGGGCAGGGCGCGGGCGGGGAGGGACAGCACGTAGACCAGACCGTTGGCCATGTCCCCTTCTGCCGCCCGCTGGCGGACGTCCAGGACGTTGGCGAAGATCAGTTCCCCGGCTGGCATCCGGCGGCAGGATAGTGGAATCTCGACCCGGAGGTCAGGCCATCCGGGCCAGCCACAAGCTGGGCTCCTCCAGCTCGGGCATGGAGGGCAGGGCCTCGGACGACTCCCACATCCGGGCCAGTGTGGACTCGTCCGTGAGCTCGGCCACCTTGGCGCAGAACTGGGCGCCCAATCGGTACTGCTCCCGTTTCATCTCCAGGCCGAGGAGCCGCTCCAGGGCCTGATCGCCGTGCCGGTCCTCGCGGTATCTCCGGAGGGCCTCCTCGATCTGCGAATAGGTCGACAGCATCCTCCGCCCAAGAGCCTCCATCACATGGTCCCCATAGCCCTCGGCTGTGGCCATGAAGGCCTGAACCCGGGCGATCCGCAGCCTCTGCTCTGGATCCGAGGAATGCCCCAGGAGATTCCCCAAGCTTTCGAATGCATCCTGAAGAGCGTCCTGGCTGCCCAGGTCGAGTCCCTCGAGACGCCGCTCCAGGCCGGCCAGGTCGATCTCCGCGTGGTCGACGAGGTCCCGGACCAACGAGAGGAAATGCTCGCGCACCCATGGCGCGGCGAACTCGAACCTGTGCGTCACCTCGTGCAACGCGACCCATGCCCGAAACTCGACGGGTCGGAGGCTCCACTCCTTCTCGAATCGGGCGATGTTCGGGATCACGAAGTAGAGGCTGCCGGCCGGTCGTGGAACGGCGAGGTCGTACTGCCCGAGGACCCGCTGTCCCAGATAGCCGAGGACCGCCCCGACCTGAGCCCCCAGCATGAGAGGCATCATCTGGCGGACAACCACCTCCATGAGGTTTGGGGAGCCCTGGCCCTCGGCCGTGGTCGGCAATTCCCCCTGGGCCTCGCCGACCGCTTTCGCCAGCCTCCCGGCCAGCGGCTCGAGGAGGTCCCGGAGTCCCCGGATGTTCGCTTCCACCCACTGGCTTCGTCGATAGGCCTGGACGTCCGCCAGATCGGGCGGTGTGGGGAGGCCGGTGAAGTCGGCGACGGCCAGCTCGGCGGCCCGCACCGTGTCCTCGAGGAGACGCCGGTCCTGGTCCGTTGGCACCGGGTCCTCCTCACCCCAGGAAGCCATGGCGATGCCGATCTGCCTGGCCAGCTCCCAGTTGACCGGTCCGGTCGAGGAGAGGAGCACCCGCTGGATCTCCCGCAGGAGCGGAACGTCCCCGAGCACGTCACCGAGGGGAACCTCGGGGGGCTCGCCGGGCCGTGATTCGCTCATATCCCCATTCTAGGTTTGGGTCGGGAAATGGTCGCCCCCGCTCCCGCCGGCGGGTCTCCTCCCGGCGAGGCGCCCCTACAATCGACGGCGATGCGTGAAGAGCTCCTGGTAAAGCTGACCACCTCCCCGCTGGACGCCTCCGAGGCTCTCGGGTTCGTGGCCCACCCCGGGGCGGGAGGTACGGTGCTCTTCGCGGGCACCGTGCGGGATCACTCTCCCTCGGGCGACGTGACGGCGCTGGACTACGAGGCCTGGGAAGAGCGGGCAATGTCGCGACTGGAAGACGTGGGGGACGAGATCCTGCGTCGCTGGCCGGTGTGCCGCGTGGCGATCCTCCATCGGACCGGCCATCTCGCAGTGGGGGAGGTCTCCGTCCTGGTGTGCTGCTCGGCTCCGCACCGGGCCGAGGCCTTCCAGGCTGCCAGGCACGGGATCGAGCGGATCAAGCAAGACGTGCCGATCTGGAAGAAAGAGACCCTCACGACCGGCACGGCCCAGTGGGTCATGGGCTCCTGAGCCCGTGAGCAGGCGCGACCTGGCGGTGGACCTCGGGTCCTCCAACACCCTCGTGTACCGACAGGGCCACGGGGTCGTCTTCAACGAACCGACGGTGTGCGCCGTCAACTCCCGAAGCGGCGAGGTCCTGGCGCTGGGGAGGGAGGCATGGGAGATGGCTCAACGATCTCCCGCCGAGGTGACCCCGTCCCGTCCACTCCACAGAGGCGTGATCACGAGCTTCGAGTTGGCCGAGCAGATGTTTCGCCTGATCATGCGGAAGCTCGGGACCTCGAGGTTCCCCCGCCCGCGGGTCCTCGTTTGCGTCCCTCCCTTCCTCACCGAGGTGGAGCGCCGGGCGGTCGCCGAGGCGGCGACTGCAGCAGGCGCGCGCTCCGTCTCGCTCGTGGACGAGCCCCTGGCCGCGGCGATCGGGGCGGGGCTCCCCATCCAAGAGCCCGTTGGGAGCATGGTCGTAGACGTGGGCGGCGGGACCTCGGACATGGCCATGCTCGCGCTCGGAGCGCTCGTCAACTGCAAGGCCGTCGCAACGGGAGGGTCGGACATGGACGCGGCCATCCAGACCTACCTGCGGGATCGATTCGCTATCGCCGTGGGCGAGCGGGTCGCCGAGCAGATCAAGATCGAGCTGGGGTCCGCCTACCCGGCCGCCGACGCCCGCCAGGCCGAGGTCCAGGGGCGTGACCTGTCCTCGGGCCGGCCGAGGGTCGTCGTGCTGGCCCCCGAGGATATCCGTGAAGTGCTTTCCGAGCCTGTTCGGGCCATAGTCGAGGCCACCCGGGACTGCCTGGCCGAGAGTCCACCCGATCTGGCACACGACGTGCTCGAGACTGGTCTGTTCATGACCGGGGGTGGCGCCATGCTCCGAGGCCTCGACATGCGGATCGCCCAGGAGTGTGAGGTTCCAGTCCACTTGACCGAGCAGCCTCTGGGGACCGTGGTCATCGGTGCCGGCCGGCTCCTCGATTACGACCCCGAAGAGCGCGAGGCGTTCCTCGCGGTGAACCGCCTGTGAGCTCCTCCATTGACCTCGGCTCCGCCGAGCCTTCGCGGCCGGACGTCTCGCGGGAACGCGGACGGTTCCGTACGTGGCGCAACCCCGTCTTCCTCATCCCCATCGCGGCGCTGGCCTGGATCCTTTACTTCGTCCACATCCCGTACTTCGTCCTCAGCCCTGGTCCGGCCCAGGACGTCCTGCCGCTCATCCACGTCGACGACGAGACGGTGTACCCACCCAACGGCCACCTTCTGCTCACCGCGGTCAATCTTCGACAGCCGAACGTCTATGAAGCGCTGTGGGCCTGGGTGGACGACACTCGGGCAGTCGTTTCCGAGGACCAGATCCTGGCGCCGGGAGAGAGCCGGCAGCAGGAGGTTCGCAGGCAGCTCTCCGAGATGGACACGAGCAAGATCGACGCGGCCTACGTGGCCCTGAGCGCGTACGCAAACTACCCAGCCGAGCACGGGAAAGGAGTGTTGGTCGAGAGCGTCCTCCCGGACTCGCCGGCCGACGGCAAGATCTTCGCCGGCGACCTCATCGAATCGGTGGACGGGGAGCCGATCGACGATCCCGAGGAGCTGGGGGACCTGATCCGGGCAGCCGGCGTGGGCAAGGAGGTGACCCTCCGGATCAGTGCGGGCGAGGAAACCCATGACGTGTCCGTGCGCCCTGCCCGGGTCCAAGGGGTCGACCACCCGATCATCGGGGTGGCCGGAATCCAGAACTTCCCCTTCCCTCTCACCATCGACAGCGGGAACATCGGGGGTCCCTCGGCCGGTCTGATGTGGACGCTCGGCCTGGCCGACCTGCTCACCCCGGGCGACCTGACCGGCGGGAAGACGATCGCAGGGACCGGGACGATCGACCTCGAAGGCCGGGTCGGTCCGATCGGGGGCATCTCGGAGAAAGTGATCGCGGCCGAGAGGGCGGGAGCGCGGATCTTCTTCGCGCCGCTACAGGACGCTCCCGAAGCTCGCCGAGCCGCCGACAAGATCGCCGTTGTCCCCGTCGCCACGTTCATGGATGCCGTGAGGTATCTCCAGCAGCACACCTGACAGCCCCACGCCCCTGATCCCACTGCGGCACCCGTCAGACGCCTCGGACGTGGGTTACCCTTGTGCCCTCCGAGGGGGAATCTCGATTGGCACAGGTTGTCAGGCAGCTCAGACGAAGGTGGCTCTTGGTCGCCATCGGCGTCATCGTCTTCCTTGGAATCGTGCTGTCGAGCCTGTCCGGTTTCTATGTGGATCTGCTGTGGTTTCGTGAAGTCGGATTCGCCGCCGTCTTCTGGAGCGTCTACTGGTCGAAGGTCGTCCTGGGCGTCATCTTCGGCGCCTTGTTCTTCCTGCTGCTGGCGGTGAACCTCTTCATCGCCAGACGCCTGACGCCTCGCTTCCGGCCCTTCTCGCCGGAACAGGAGGTGATCGAGCGGTACCGCCTGGCCTTCGAGCCGTACGCGCGGCCCATCATCCTCGGCTTCGCCGCGGTCATCGCACTCTTCGTCGGCATCGCGGCCTCCGCCCAGTGGCAGACGTTCCTGCTGTGGAAGTCGGCGGGCTCTGTCGGGTTCGGACAGATGGACCCGCTGTTCCACCGCGACCCTTCCTTCTACATCTTCATCCTGCCCTTCCAGAAGTTCGTGCAGGGCTGGCTGTTCTCTGCCCTGGTGGGGATCACCGTGATCACCGCAATCGCCCACTATCTCTCCGGCGGCATCCGGCTCCAGTCGGCAGGCGAGAAGGTCACGCCTCAGGTCAAAGCGCACCTGTCCGTGTTGCTCGGATTCATCGTCCTGGTCAAGGCCTGGGGCTACTTCCTCGGGCAGTTCGACCTTCTCGTCTCGCCAAGAGGTGTGGTGACGGGCGCCTCGTACACGGACGTCCACGCCCAGCTCCCTGCCCTTCGGGTCCTCACGTTCATCGCCATCGCCTGCGCGATCCTGTTCCTCGTCAACATCCGGTTCCGAGGTTGGGCCCTGCCGGGGTTCGGCATCGGGCTGTTGTTCCTTGCTTCCATCGTGGTCGGGGCCGTTGTTCCCGCGTTCGTTCAGAAGTTCCGGGTCGATCCTCAGGAGCTCCCCCGGGAGCGCGAGTACATCGCCCGGAACATCAAGTCCACCCGGTTCGCGTACGGCCTCGACAAGATCGACGTGACCCAGCAGTCGAGAGTCGCCCGAGATGTGACGTCGACCCAGCTCGAGGCCAACAGCGACACCATCGACAACATCCGCCTCTGGCGCCCGGACGTCCTGCGCAGCGTGTACGACCAGATCCAGCGCATCCAGCCGTACTACGAGTTCTCCGATGTCGACGTGGACAGGTACGACATCGGCGGGCAGGCCCGTCGGGTGGTGATGGTCTCCGCCCGAGAGGTGAGTCAGAACGGGATCCCCGGGGGCGGGGGGACATGGCAGAACAAGCACCTCGTGTACACCCATGGGTACGGCTCGGTGGCGAGCCCCGTCAACACGGTCACCAGCGAAGGCGCTCCTGTCTTCGTCCTTTCCGACATCCCCCCGATCGATCGTGGAATCTCTCTGAGTCCCACCGGCGCCCAGATCTACTACGGCGAGCGGGCGGATGTTCCGTACGTGATCGTCGGGGGCACCGGGCAGGGCGAGCTGAACTACCCCGACCCTTCGGGAAGGACCGTGACCACCACGTACCAGGGGAGGGGGGGCATCCCCCTGGGCGGGTTCTTCCGCCGTGCGCTCTTTGCCTATCGCTATCGTGATGTGAACCTGCTGATCTCGGACCTCATAAACGAGAACAGCAAGCTCCTCATCAATCGCGACATCCGCATCCGGATCAGGAAGGCGGCCCCATTCCTCTCCTACGACGGGGATCCCTACGCAGCGATCGTGGGAGGGCGGCTCGTGTACATCTGGGACGCCTACACGACCACGACTGCCTTCCCGTACTCCCAGGAGATGAGCCTCGGGCCGGTGACCGAGCGCCAGGTCGTGGGAAGAGCCAACTACATCCGCAACTCGGTGAAGACGGTGGTCGACGCCTACGACGGCACCATCACCTTTTACATCGTCGACCAAACCGATCCACTGATCAAGGTGTGGAAGCAGGCCTTCCCGGACCTGTTCGCCACCCAGCCGCCGTCGCCCGAACTGTTGGCGCACTTCCGCTATCCGGAAAACCTGTTACAGATCCAAGCGGCTCAGTTCGTGAACTATCACGTGACGGACACGACGGCGTTCTACTTCAAGCAGAACTTCTGGCAGGTCCCCAACGCGCTGTCGAGCGCGCCCAGGGGTGGCGCCACGACCAGCCCGATGCGCCCCTACTACGTGCTTACCAAGCTCCCCGGAGCGCAGGATGAACAGTTCGTCTTGTTCATGCCCCTGACTCCCTCGAACAGGGCCAACATGGTCGCGTACCTTGCCGCACTCTCCGATCCGGGGGAGTTTCCCGGGGTCGCCGCCTTCGAGTTCCCTGGCGGAGAGAACATCGACGGCCCCCAACAGGTCCGGGCCCGCATCGACCAGGATCCGATCGTGTCGAGGGAGGTCACGTTGCTCAGCCAGCAGGGCTCCAAAGTGGTGTTCGGGGACCTTCTGGTCATCCCCATCGAGCAGTCGTTCATGTACGTTCAGCCCATCTTCGTGGAGTCGGCGCAGGTGAACGCCATCCCCGAGCTGAAGCGGGTGGCGGTGGTTCACGGAGGATCGGTCACGTTGGGGACCTCGCTGCAGGGCGCCATCGAAGCGTCCTTCGGAAGGGTGACGCCGCCCCCGAGCGGCGGAGGCCCTCCTCCGACGGCAAACGTCGCCGATCTGCTACGGGAGGCGCTGAACCACTTCCAGCTCGCCCAGCAGGCCCTCCAGAACCAGGACCTGGCCACGTACCAGGCGGAGATCAACAAGGCTCAGGAGCTGATCCAGCAGGCCGCTCAGCTGGCGAGCCAGGCTCCGGGCGCCACGCCGTCGCCCAGTCCCACCGCCTCACCCTGAAGTCACAGGGAGCTTGTTCCGGTTGATGGCCCGAATGCCCTGCTGATAGCATCGACCTGCGGGGTGGAGCAGTCCGGTAGCTCGCTGGGCTCATAACCCAGAGGTCACAGGTTCAAATCCTGTCCCCGCGACAAAAGAAACTACAGGTCAGAGGCAATGAAGAGGCCCCCGGAGGGGATTCCGGGGGCCTCAACTTCTGCCATTCTTCTGCCGCTACTCAGCGAACTTGAGTCCAAGCGCTTCCGTCAGCCCCTCCGGCATGGCGACGGGCTCGCCCTGGGGCGTCACAAAGACCAAGACGCTTCCGTCACCTTCGTTGACCATGTCCACGGTCCCAACCTCGAAGGACAGGAACCCGTTTCGGCGGAGCCGGCGCGACAAGTCGAACGTCAGCTGAGAGGTCGCACTGTTCCAACAGCGCCAGGAGTTTGGTCACCGTCATTGCGCCTCGCTCCTTTCGGGGAAGATTAGGGCTGCGACCTTCTGCGCCGCCTCCTCCTGCATCGCTGGGATGGCGTGGCTGTACGTGTCGAGTGTGATGCCGATGTTCGAGTGGCCCAGGACTTCGCTGACTACCTTGGCCGGGATCCTGGCTCGTAGCGCCAACGTGGCCCAGGTGTGCCGAACGTCATGGACCCTGATGCTCGGTAGGCCTGCTGCCTTCGAGTGCCGCTCGAACGCATCGGAGAATCCGTCCGGGTGAAATGGAACGCCGTTCTCCCGGCAGAAAACGAAGTCCCCGTCCTGGTAGCCGGGGCCAAGCGCCATGCGCTCCTCCAACTGGCGGCGCCGGTGGGTATGGAGTGCCGCCATCGTCTCGGCCGGAAGCGGCACCGTCCGCTTTCCCTTCGCCGTCTTGGGCTCTGATGCCTGTGCCCTCCCATCCACCACAATCCACGTCCGCTGGATGGACAGGCGGCACTCCTCGAAGTGCACGTCCTCCCAGCGGAGTCCGAGGAGCTCACCACGGCGCAGCCCGGTGGTAGCCAGAACCAGCCACGCTGCGTAAAGGCGGTCCTCCCGGACGAGCTCGAGGAATGTCCGTAGCTGGTCGGCCGTCCATGTCTTCATCCGCCGGGGCTCGCGGCGAGGAAGGGTGGCCAAGTCCGCCGGATTTCGCGCTAGTCGGCCCCAACGCATAGCGTCCCGGAAGGTCAGGTGCAGCATCCCGTGAACGTTCCTGACGCTCTTGGGGGACAGTGGCCCCGCCGCCTTGTTACCGGTGCGCTGCAGCTCCTTGTAGAAGTCCGTGAGAGCCCGTGGGGTGACTCGTCCGAGCGGAGTCCCTCCCAATCGTGGACCGACATACACGCGAGCCATGAGCTTGAAACTGGCCAAGGTCGACGGGCGGATGGCGTTCTCCTGGGAGGGGAGCCATTCATCGGCGAGGAACATTCCGAGGGTGAGCCGGTGCGGAGCGACGTAGGTGCCGCCCTCCATCTGTGCGAGGACCGAGGACAGGCCAAATCTCGGCACGAAGAGGCTCCACCACAAGACATCTGATCTAATCAAGGATCAGCGTAAGCCCGTCACCGAGCTGCTAGTGCCCTAG